>DASRJX010000023.1:0-18410 GCA_035649235.1 Candidatus Cryosericum sp. | reverse complement strand
CGCCGCTCCGGTAGTGGGAGATCCGGTTCAGCTCGGGATGGACCAGGAAGCAGTGGTAGCACTCCGAGTAGTTCTCGCACAGGATCTTCCAGTTCGAGGCGACCTGGTAGGTGACCCGGCGGCCGATCCTCAGGGAGTCCATCCGGTAGCGGTCGAAGTAGTGCGCCATCACTCCGAGATGCTCCAGGAGAGGGGGGGTCGCCTGTGACAGCGTGACGAACAGGAAGCCGGACCAGGAGGCGAGCCGCACCGGGTGCAGGGGGAACTGGCGCGCGTCGAAGCTCTTGACCTCGTCCATGTGCGGCGAGCCCTTGAGCGTCCCGTCGAGATCGTAGGTCCAGGCGTGGTAGGGGCACTGGATCCGGAGGAGCCCGGCACCAGACGGAGCATCCAGGAGGCGCGACCCGCGGTGCCGGCAGACGTTGTGGAAGGCGTGCGCCCGCCCCGCGGCGTCCCGCGTCAGGAGGACGCTTTCCCGTCCGATGCTCCGGGTGATGAAATCCCCCGGCTTCGCCAGGTCCTGCTCGCGCCCGACGCACAGCCACATCTCGGCGAAGATGCGGCGCATCTCCTCCCTTAGAACCGAGGGGTCGTGGTAGTAGCGGCCCGGCAGCGTGCTTGCCTCGTCGAGGGGCGCTCGCACCGAGGCGAGATCGAGTTCGGCCTCGCGCGGGTCGAAGGGGCGCGATTCGGGATCGAACTCCGGAGTCTGCCGTGCGTCGCTCATGGTTGCCGCCCGCCCGCTCCGCGATGACGCGGGCCTGTGGAACAGAGTACCGGCGGGCCTGTCCCGGATCAAGGGATTTGAGCCGCGGTCCTACGAGGTGAAACAGAGGGGGCACCCCGCTCCCGTATACTTCCGGCATGTTCTCGCGACGTCTCCCGTGGCCCCCGCGGGAGAACCGGCTCTCCGTCCTGCTTCGAGAGAGGCGCCGGCGGGGGACGGCGCTGCTCGACCTCACGGAGTCGAATCCGACCCGCGCCGGACTGAACTACCCTGCCGACCGTCTCGCGGCGGCGCTGGCCGATCGGGGCGTGGCGGCGTACGAACCGGATCCCCGAGGCCTGGAGGCGGCGCGCCGCGCCGTTTCGGCCCACTGCGTCCGCCGGGGACAGGCGACCTCGTCGGACCGGATCGTCCTCACGGCCGGCACCAGCGAGGCGTATGCGCTCCTGTTCAAGCTCCTGGCCGATCCGGGAGATGTGGTGCTAATCCCGCGTCCGAGCTACCCGCTGTTCGACGACCTGGCCGCCCTGGAGTCGGTGCGCGTCGAGCCGTACGCGGTCCTCCTGGATGGTGGCTGGCGACTCGATCTCGAGGCGATCGAGCGGCGTCTCGAGGCTGGAGGGGAGAGGCCGCCCCGCGCCGTCTTTCTGGTCAATCCGAACAACCCGACCGGCACCGCTCTTAGTGAGGAGGAGCGCCGCGCCCTCGGAGCGCTGTGCGCGCCGCGCGGCGTCCCGCTGATCTCGGACGAGGTCTTCCTCGACTTCCGGTTCGAGGGGACGGGCGCGCCCGTTTCGATGGCCGGCACGCGCCAATCGGATGAGCCGCGCGCCCTCTCCTTCACGCTCGGGGGCCTTTCCAAGTCCTGCGGTCTGCCGCAGATGAAGCTGGGCTGGATCCTGGTGGACGGGCCGGAAGCGCAGGCGCGCGAGGCCCTGGAGCGGCTCGAGTTCATCACGGACAGTTATCTTTCGGTCGGCACGCCGGTCCAGCGGGCGGCGGCCGACCTGCTCTCCATCGGCGAGGAGATCGGCGCCGCGATCCGCGAGCGCGTGCTCCTCAACCACGCGTCGCTGCGAGCCTCGGTGCCGGACGGCTCGCCGTGCCGCCTGCTGCCAGCCGATGGAGGCTGGTACGCCGTCCTCCAGGTGCCTGCCATCCTGTCCGAGGAGGACCGGGTGCTGCAGCTCGTGGAGGAGGACGACGTGCTGGTCCACCCGGGCTATTTCTTCGACTTTCCCCGCGAGGCGTTCCTGATCCTGAGCCTGCTGCCGGAACCGCGGATCTTGTCGGAGGGCGTCGGCCGGCTCTTGGGTCGCGTCGGCGCGTGAACGACGGGGGGAATAAAAAAGAACCGGGCCGCCCATGGACGGCGGCCCGGCGATACTGGATAAGGCTTCTGTCTGGCCCGGTCAGGAACCCGGGCTAGTTGCTGGCGCAGGACAGGAGCGACCCCGCGTCGGCGCAGATCTTCGAGAGCTGCGTCCCGGAGTTGAGGCAGGGGTTCGAGGTCACGCCGCCGAAGTGGTGCAGCACCACGACCCTCCCGGTGCCGGCATCGACGATCGGCGAGCCGGAGGATCCGCCCTCGCTGTCGCAGGCGTATCCGGTCTGGCTCCCAGATGCTGACTGGCCGTAGGTCTGATTGATGGTGTCCACGTTGCATCGGGCGGCATGGGCGGCGTCCTCCCAGAACCCGACCTCCTTGACGCCGCCCCCCGGATGCTGGATGAAGTTGATCGCGTCCCCAAGGGCGGCCGCCTTGGTGGTCGCCACCAGCTCGCCCCATGATGCCTCGGGGTTCCCCTGGAGAGTGCAGAGCGTGTAGTCGAGCCCACCCCTTTTCCCTCTCTTGTTGAGGGAGTTCGTCTTGAGGAAGGTCCCCCCGGCGTAGCTGCTCGTCGCGGCGGTCCCGCCGCCCGAGCAGTTCGTCGTCTGATAGTTGAACAGGGCCTGCAGCGTGCTGGTCTCGGTCTGGGTGCTGAAGCAGTGGTTGTTCGTCATCAGGGTGCTGCTGTTCGACCCGGCGACGAGCCAACCGGTGCACAGGAACTGGCTCCCTCCGCTGGTGAACAGGAGCCGGGCGACCGGGCGCTGCTGCGCGTCGAGCTCGGGGTGGCAGGCCATGTTCTCCCGGCCGTCCGTGCCGCAGACGACCTCCAGGCTCGGCGGATTCTTCCGGCCGGAGATGCTCACGGTGCCATGGCCGACCTCGGTGATCCTGTAGCCGTAGCCACCGCCCCGCGACCCGTGCAGCTCGACGATCGCGGTGTCGCCGTCGACGGCGAAGGCCCAGACGTCGCCGTTGCCGTGCGGCCCGCGGCCGGTGTACGTCCAGACCTGGCTGCGGTCGGGACTCGAGACCGTCAGGTAATCACCCGAGGCGAGGTGCAGGCCGGTCAGGTGGACCCTGACGAACTCCGCGCCGGGGGAGAAGACCCTGTCGGCCCAGGCCTTGGGGTACGGATGGGGGCTCTCGGCGGCGTACGGCTTGACGTCGCCGACCTTGATTCGATCCAGATCAGCCCAGGAAGGTGCCGTGCCTATAACCACAAGACCCAGAACGGCCAGACAGACGGACCCTACCCTGCGATGCATCGGGTTTCCCCTCCCCCAGTGTGGGCCGCGCCTGTGGCCTCGAGGGGCCTCGGAACCCATTCCGTCCCCCCACCAGGTCCGGACGCAGCGGCTCCACTTGCGCAGACTCATATCGCGCGAAACATCCGTCTGTCAAGCAGTTTGTTGGGCCAGGAGGGGGGGGACTTGGGGGGGGGATTTGTCAGGGGGCCCCGGCTTGTGTAGCATACGGCACTACCTCAGGGAGGATGACCGGGCATCACCCTACGAAGTCCCATCAACACATCTACATCCCGGAAGGAGGATTCGAATGTCGAGCAAGAAGGCAGTTGGATTCGCTGTCGCCGCGGCCGTCGTCGGAATGCTCGCCACCGGTTACCAGTTCACCGGCGACGAGGGCAAGAAGGACGAGGGCAGCGTCAAGTGCGCCGGTATCAACTCGTGCAAGGGTCACGGAGCCTGTGCCTCCGCCGACGGCAGCCATGCCTGCGCTGGCAAGAACGAGTGCAAGGGCAAGGGCTGGGTCAAGGTCAAGAGCGAGAAGGAGTGCACGGACAAGGGCGGCACGGTCGTCAAGGAAGAGAAGAAGTAGGTCACCTGGCCGGAGGCCCCGGGCCGGGATCATGGCCCGGGGCCTCCGGATGACCATGCCTGCAGACCACACCGCCCGCCGCCCCCCCTTCCTCGGCCACGGTGTGGGTCTCCGCCGCGACCACTTCGAACGGGTCCTGTCCGGCCCCACACGGATTGACTGGTTCGAGATCATCTCCGAGAACTTCATGGCGGCAGGGGGGAAGCCGCTCGACGTCCTCGGGCGGATGCGGGATCGTTACCCGCTGGTGATGCACGGCGTGTCGCTGTCGATCGGTTCGACCGACCCGCTGGACGAACGTTACCTCGACGATCTGGTCCGCCTGGCCGAGCGGGTCCAGCCGGCCTGGATCTCCGACCATCTCTGCTGGACGAGCGTCGGCGGGCACCAGGCGCACGACCTCCTGCCGCTCCCTTACACGGAGGAGGCCCTGGGGCACGTCGTCGCGCGCGTGCAGCGGGTGCAGGAGCGCCTCGGTCGGCCGATCGCGCTCGAGAACGTCTCGAGCTACGTCGCGTACCGGCACTCGCAGGTGCCGGAGTGGGAGTTCCTCGCCGAAGTCTCGCGGCGCGCCGGGTGCGGCATCCTGCTGGACGTGAACAACATCTACGTCAGCGCCCGCAACCACGGCTTCGATCCCAACGCCTACCTGGAGGGCGTGCCGCAGGACGCGGTGTGGCAGTTCCATCTCGCCGGGCACTCCGACAAGGGGCTTTACCTCCTCGACACGCACGATCATCCCGTCGCCGACCCCGTGTGGGACCTGTACGCCGCGGCGGTCCGCCGTTTCGGCGCCACCAGCACGCTCATCGAGTGGGACGACCGGATCCCGGCCTTCGATCGGCTGGAGGCGGAATCGGAGCGGGCCCGGGCCATTCACGGGGCGATCCTGGCGGAAGCCGCGCCCGCGGTGGTCGCATGAGCACGGCGTTCGGCCTGAAGCGGGCGCAGACGTTCTTCTGGGACCTGATCACGGCGCCCGAGGGCGTACGCCCGGGGTTCGAAGCGATGCTGCGCCGGGTGGAGGCGGGGCCCTCCGATCTCGACCAACTGATCGAGGGAGACGAGCGGCTGCCGGCCGCCGATCGGCTGGACATCTACGCCAACATGTATTTCTACCGGCTCCTCGACTGCCTGCGCGAGGATTATCCGAGGCTGTTCGAGGCCTGCGGGCCCGACCGGTTCCATAACCTGGTCACCGATTACCTGCTGCGGCATCCGTCGGAGCACCCCTCGCTGCGGCACCTCGGGTCGCGGTTGCCGGCCTTCCTCGAAAACCACCCCCTGGGACGGGAGTGCCCGGTGCTGGCCGATCTCGCGCGGCTGGAGTGGACGCGGGCGGATCTCTTCGATGCTGCCGACGCGGCGCCCCTCACGCGGGAGGAGTTGGCCCGGCTGCCCCAGGAGACGGCGGGGAGCGTGCGCTTCGCCCTCGTCCCTGCCTTTGCCCTCCTGAGGCTCGCGCACGACGCGCCGCGACTGTGGACCGAGATGAAGGAGCGCGCCAAAGCACAGGCGGCGGGCGAAGGAGCCGGCGCGGAGCCGGACGGGCACGAAATCCACAGCGGCGCGGGGATGGCGGCCGAGACGTGCCGCCTGCATGCCGAGGGCCCCGCCGTGGACCTGCCACGGTTCCCGCGCCGCGACACCGCGGTGCGCGTCTGGCGCCGGGGCTTCGTCGTTTATCATCGAGCGATCGACGCCGAGGAGGCGGACGGACTCGAGCTCCTGGGCGCGGGCGAGCCTCTGGCCCGCATCGCGCAGCGCCTGGCCGCGGGCCGGTCGGCGGCGCGGGCGACGGAGCGCTTCGGCCGGATTTTCCAGGGCTGGATCGACGACGGACTTCTGGCGGGTCAAACCGAATCCGATTGAGGTGCCCTTCCGATGGACTCCCCGAGACTGAAACTCGTGCCGGCCGGGTGTGCCCTGGCCTGCCTGGCCCTCGTCTCCTCAGGCCTCGCGGCCTCCGGCGCGAGCGGCGGCGATAAAGGGCCTAACGTGCCGCGGCCGCCCGCGACCCGGATCGAGGAGATCGTGGACACCGTCCACGGCGTGCCGATCTCCGACCCCTACCGCTGGCTCGAAGACGGCGACTCCCAGGAGGTCAAGACCTGGACCGAGGCGCAGAACGCCTACACCGCGTCGCTCCTCCAGCAGCGTCCGGGCCGCGCCCAGGTCAAGGAGCGGCTGGCGGCTCTCCTGTCCATAGGCACGTTAGGCGTCCCGGAGGTGCGCGGACCGCGCTACTTCTACACCCGGCGCGAGGGGGAGCAGAACCAGCCGATCCTCTACGTGCGGCAGGGCCTCGACGGTCCCGACCGGGCGCTCGTCGATCCCAACCAGCTGAGCGCCGACGGGACGGCGGCCCTCGACTGGTGGTTCCCGTCGCGGGACGGGTCGCTGCTCGCCTACGGCGTGTCGACGAGCGGAGACGAGAAGAGCGTCCTCCGGGTCCGTGACGTGGCGACGGGGAAGGACCGTCCCGACATGATCCAGCACACGCGCTACTGCTCGCTCGGCTGGCTGCCCGACAACAGCGGCTTCTACTACACCCGCTACCCGGCGCCCGGATCGGTCCCCGTCGGGCAGGAGAACTACAACCGCCACGTCTTCTTCCACAGGCTCGGCGCCGACGCCGTCGACGACCCGGAGATCTTCGGCGCCGAGCGCAAGCCCGAGGAGATCATCCAGATCGACGTGTCGCCCGATGGCCGCTGGCTCACCGTCATGGTGTTCGACGGCTGGGCCCGCTCCGACCTCCTGGTGCGCGATCTGGCGCGCGACAAGTCCCCGTTCGTGCCGGTGGCGGTCGGTCTCGACGCGCTGTTCATGGGCGGCGTCCTGGACGGAACCCTCTACGTCCGCACCAACCTCGATGCCCCGCGCTACCGCCTGCTGGCGATCGATCCCGCCCGCCCGGAGCGCGCCGGCTGGAAGGTGCGGATCCCCGAGAGCGACGCCGTGCTCTCCCAGTTCATCGTCGTGGGGGGGCAGATCGTCACCCTGACGATGAAGGACGCCTCGTCCCGCGTCGCCCTGCACGGCGCGG
Source organism: Candidatus Cryosericum sp. (assembly GCA_035649235.1). Classification (GTDB taxonomy): domain Bacteria; phylum Acidobacteriota; class Polarisedimenticolia; order Gp22-AA2; family Gp22-AA2; genus DASRJX01. Next base: position 11,465 of record DASRJX010000023.1, on the reverse strand, counting down.
ACGGCGCGCGCCTGAAAGAGGTCGCGCTCCCCGGGCTGGGGACGATCGAGTTCCTCGGCGGGGAGCACAATGGCAAGGAGGTTTTCTTCGACTTCTCGTCCTACGCCGTTCCGCCCCAGGTGCAGCGCCTCGATCTCGGGACCCGTACCGCGTCCGTCTGGAGGAAGGTGGCGGCGGACGTCGATCTGTCGCGCTTCGACGTGGAGCAGGTCTTCTTCCCGTCCAAGGATGGGACGCGCCTGTCGATGTTCCTGGTCTCGCTCCGGGGCCTGAAGCGGAGCGGGGCGAACCCGACGCTGCTCTATGGCTACGGCGGCTTCGACGTCAGCCAGATGCCGGAGTTCTCCCGCGCCCTCGTCCTGTGGCTGGAGCGCGGCGGCGTGTTCGCGGAGGTCAACCTGAGAGGCGGCGGGGAGTACGGCGAGGCCTGGCACCGGGCCGGCATGCTGGAGAAGAAGCAGAACGTCTTCGACGATTTCGCCGCGGCCGCCGAGTGGCTGATCCAGAAAAAGTACACGCGCCCCGACCGCCTGGCGATCAGGGGCGGCAGCAACGGCGGGCTGCTCGTGGGGGCGGCCCTGACGCAGCATCCGGAACTGTTCAAGGCCGTCGTCTGCCAGGTGCCGCTCCTCGACATGCTCCGCTACCAGAACTTCCGGATCGCCCGCCTCTGGGTGCCCGAGTACGGCTCGGCGGAGTCGCCCGATCAGTTCCAGTACCTGCGCGCCTACTCCCCGTACCATCACGTCAAGAAGGGGACCGCCTACCCGTCCATCCTGCTGACCACGGCCGACAGCGACAGCCGCGTCGACCCGATGCACGCCCGCAAGATGGCGGCGCTCTTGCAAGTCTCGACCGGGTCGGATCGGCCGATCCTGCTGCGCACCGAGACGCGCGCCGGACACGGCGTCGGCAAGCCGCTCAGCAAGCAGATCGACGAGGCGGCGGATGTCTGGACCTTCCTCCTCTGGCAGCTCGGGCTGGAGCAGCGGGCCGCCTCGTGAGCACCCATCAGTCGGTCTGCCCTCTGGACTGCCCCGACCGCTGCAGCCTCGAGGTGAAGGTCGAGGCCGATCGGGTCGTGTCGATCGAGGGCACGCGCGTCAACCCGGTGACCGGCGGCTTCATCTGCGGCAAGGTGCGCCGCTTCACGAAGCGCCTCTACGGACCCGACCGGCTGCTGCGCCCCATGCGGCGGACCGGGCCGAAGGGACAAGGAGAATTCGCCCCGATCTCCTGGGACGAGGCGCTCGACGAGGTGGCCCGGCGGTTCGATGCGGCGCGCCGCGAGAGCGGCGGGGAGGCGATCCTTCCTTTCTATTACGGCGGCTCCAACGGGCTTCTGACCATGGGGGCGACCGACACGCGGCTGTTCCGCTCCCTGGGCGCGTCGCGCCTGGCGACCACGGTCTGCGCCGCTCCCACGGGCGCCGCGGCCCGGGCCCTGTACGGGAAGATGCCGACCGTCGACCCGTTGGATTTCGAGGCGGCGCGTTTCATCCTCGTCTGGGGCGCCAATCCGCGGGACAGCAACATCCACCTGGTGCCGTATCTCAAGGCCGCCCGCGCCGCCGGGGCGAAGATCGCGGTCGTCGATCCCCGCCGGATCATGGGGGAGGGGAGCTGCGACTTCCACCTGCCGGTCTATCCCGGCACCGACGTCGTGGTGGCGCTGGCGATGATCGGGCACCTGGAGCGGCAGGGTCGCGTCGATCGAGCCTTCCTGGAGGCCCATGCGACGGGCTGGGAGAGGCTTCTCGAGTGCGCCCGGGGCATGACGCTGGAGCGCGCCGCGGCGATCGCCCGCGTCGAGGCGCGGCTGATCGCAACGGTCGCAGAGGCCTACGGCTCGGCCAGCCCGGCCCTGGTGCGCTGCGGCTGGGGTCTGGAGCGCAACCGCAACGGAGAGGCGGCGGCCGCAGCGGTCCTGGCGCTGCCGGCGGTGGCGGGGAAGTTCGGCGTGCGGGGAGGCGGCTACACTCTGTCGAACTCGTCCGCCTACCGCGTCAACGACGAGGCCCTGGCCGGGATTCCGGAGCCTGAGACACGGACCATCAACATGAACCGGCTCGGCCGGGTCCTGCTCGAAGAGGCCTCGCCGCCGGTGCGCGTCCTCTTCGTCTACAACGCGAACCCGGCGGCCACGATCCCGGACCAGAACCGCGTGCTGCGTGGCCTGGGGCGGGAAGACCTGTTCACGGTCGTCTTCGACCAGGTGATGACCGACACGGCGCTGTACGCCGACATCTTGCTGCCGGCGACGACCTTCCTGGAGCACACGGAGCTGAGCAAGTCGTACGGATCGTACGGCGTCTTCCTCGGGGAGCCGGTCGTAGCACCGGTCGGCGAGTCGCGGCCGAACGAGGTGGTCTTCCGCGACCTGGCGCAGCGCCTCGGCATGGCGGGGGAGTACCCGACCGGGGAGGCGCTCCTCCGGCTCGCGCTCGACGCCATCGAGGCCCCACTCGAGGTGAGCGGGGCCGAGGCGCGGCTGCAGCGGCTGCGCGAGCGCGGGATTCTCCACGTCGACTTCCCGGGAGAGCGGCCGGTGCAGTTCGTGAACGTCCTGCCGAACACGAAGGACAGGAAGGCGCACCTGTGGCCCGAGGAGCTGGGGGCCGAGCCCTACCGGTTCCGGCCGGAGGAGCCGGCGGCGGCCGGAGGGGCGGCGTTCCCGCTCGCCCTCATCTCGCCCGCCACCGATCGGACGATCTCCTCCAGCCTGGCCGAGTACGGGTTCAAGGAGGCGTTCCTCGCCATGCACCCGGACGACGCCCGGCCGCGCAGCCTCCAGGACGGGGACACGGTGCGGGTGTTCAACGGCCTCGGCGAGGTGGTCGTGCGCGTGCGGCTCGACCGGGACATCCGTCCGGGGGTCGTCAATCTTCCGAAAGGGATCTGGAACCGGCACACCCGGAACGGCCTGGTCGGCAACGCCCTGGTCTCCGACACCGTGTCGGAGGTCTCGGGAGGCGCCTGCTTCAACGACGCCCGCGTCGAGGTGAGCGCGGTCTAGCGGGAGAGCGATGCGAGACAGGACCAGCCCGACGCCGTTCGCGAAGCCTTCCTTCGAGAGTGCCTGTCTTGCCGCGGTCGCAGTGGCGTCTCTGTTCGGCTGCGGGGCCGACAGGACGGCGCCGGCTCCCGGCGCGGCGCCGCCCGCCCCTTCCTCCACCGCCCCCGCGCCGGGCGCGCCGGCGAGCGGGGCCGCACCCGCGGGCCGGGGAGAGTCCTTCGCCTCCGGAGACCACAGCACCGTCCTGCCGCTCGGGCTGCAGGCCGGCTCCGCTTTCGTGCGCGACGACAACCCGATGTCGGCGCGGAAGATCGCGCTGGGCCGGCAGCTCTACTTCGATCCCCGCCTCAGCAAGGACGGGACGGTCTCCTGCGCCACCTGCCACGATCCCGACAAGGGGTTCTCCGATGGGCGGCCGACCTCCGCCGGCATCCACAGCAAGACCGGCGCCCGCAACTCTCCGACGGTCATCAACCGGCTGTTCAGCGCCGACCAGTTCTGGGACGGCCGGGCGGCCGACCTGGAGGCGCAGGCGCTCGGCCCCGTGCAGAACCCGATCGAGATGGGGAACACGCTCGAGGGGATGATCGGCAACCTGAACGGGATCTCGGGGTACGCGCCGCTGTTCCAGGAGGCGTTCGGGTCGCCGGGGATCACCGCGGAGCGCGTCGCGCAGGCGATCGCCACCTACGAGCGCACGGTCCTCTCCGGCAACGCGCCGTTCGACCGCCACCAGGCCGGCGGCGCCTCGGCGATGAGCGAGTCGGCGGTGCGTGGCCTGGCGATCTTCAACGACGCGCAGAAGGGGAACTGCGTCACCTGCCATGCCGGCTTCAACTTCACCGACGAGTCGTACCACAACCTCGGCGTCGGCATGGACCGCCCCAAGCCGGACCTCGGCCGCTTTGAGGTCACCAAGGCGGAGGTGGACAGGGGAGCGTTCAAGACGCCGACGCTGCGGCAGATAGCACGGACCGGCCCGTACATGCACGACGGCAGCGAGACGACGCTCCGGCAGGTCGTCGACTTCTACGACCGCGGCGGCAAGCCCAACAAGTGGCTGTCGAAGGAGATCCGCCCGCTGCACCTGAGCGAGCAGGAGAAGGCCGACCTGGTCGCCTTCCTCGAAGCACTGACCGGCGAGGTGAGCGGCTCCGAGAAGCCCGCCTCGATGCCGTAGGAACCCCGGAGGCCCGCCGGCCCGCCGATGCACCGCCGCGACTTCATCAAGATCGTCGTCAGCGGCAGCCTCGTCTCCCTCGCCTGCCCCCGGGGACGTGACTCCTCGCGGGGCGCCATAGCACCCGCCTCCGCGCCGGCGTCCGGTCCGTCGCCCGCGCTCTCGACGGAGGAGAACGCCGCCTGCCACGCCGTGCGGGACGGCACCGAGTTCCGCCTGCCGCGCCCGTCGCGTCACGTCGCGATCGCGATCGTGGGGGCGGGACCGGCGGGGTTGGCCGCCGCGCGGGCCCTGGGGGACCGTCCCTACGTCCTGATCGAGAAGGAGGCGCAGGTCGGCGGCAACGCCACCGGAGGATCGTGGCGCGGCGTCGGCTACAGCAGCGGCACCTCCTACAGCAACGACGCCGACCTCATGGCCCTGGCGGCCGAGATGGGGGTGCCCCTCCTGCCGATCGACAGCGTGGACGGGCTGATCGTGCGCGACATCTACGTCCCCGAGTTCTTCACCCGCGGCGTGACACGCGCGCCCTACCCCCAGCACGTCCGGGACGCCTTCCGGAGGTTCGTGGACACCTACCGCCACTACGACGCCGACGCGGAGATCGAACGGCTGGACAACCTGCCGTTTGCGGACATCCTCAAGGACTATCCCCGCGAGATCAGCGATTTCTTCGACTCGTTCGGCCCCAACAACTGGGGGGCGCGCGTCCAGGACACCTCGGCCTACATCGGTATCGGGGCGGCCTCCTGGATGGGCGGGCTGGAGCCGCGCCGCTACACGGGGGAAGCCGGGTTCGGCTCCCTGACCCGGGCACTGGGGACCGACGTGGTGAAAGGCGGAGCCGATCGTCTGCTCACCGGTGCCGTGGTCGTGCGCGTGCAGCCGGACGGCGGGCGCGTCCTGGTGGCCTACGCGCCCCAAGGCGCCGCGGGCGACCTGTCGGCGCTCGAGTGCGTCTCCGCCGACACGGTCGTCGTCGCCGCGCCCAAGCTGATCGCCCGGCGGATCGTCGCGGGGCTTCCGCCGGATCAGCAGGCGGCGATGGCGGCGATCCGCTACGCGCCCTACATGGTCGCCAACTTCTGCTTCGACGGCGTCGTGCACGACGGCTGCTTCGACACCAACGTGCCGGCGCCCGATGCCATGAGCGACTTCGTCTGCGCCGACTGGACGAAGCGTCGCGGCAGCGGGCCCCGGGACCGCCCGACGGTCCTGACCTGCTACATGCCGCAGAAGGAGGAGGACCGCGTCCTGCTTCTCGACGAGGACGAGGCGCGGCGGATGGCGCTCCAGGCTCTCGCCCGCCTGGACCGCTGGTTCCCTGGGGCGGCCGACAAGTGCCGCGAGATCCAGGTGCGCCTGCGCGGTCACCCGATGTACCTGTCGACCTGCGGCATGCTGACGAGGACGGCGCCGCTCGCCCGCCGCTCGCTCGGTGCTGTCCATTTCGCCGGCACCGACGGAGTCGGCGGCGTGAGCGAGTACGCCACCGCCCTGTCGAGCGGCCGCGAGGCGGCAGGACTGGCCCTCGCCGCACTCGACGCCGCCGCGCGCCGCCGCGGCTGACGCACGCCGCGAGGTCATGCGGCGCGTCGATACGAAGCGTCCCGCCGTCGGATAGAATGCGCTCCAAAGGAAGGTGCGCCATGCCGGATCGTGAAACGGGCCGACACGCGGCCGGGGGAAGGGGAGCGGGCGCGCACGTCGAGCCGGCCATCTCCGCCGCTCCGTCCGAAACCCTGACCGCAGCGCAGAAACATCAGCGCTATCTCTTCCCCTGCGCCACGACCTACTACGAGACGCCACTGACGCTCGTGCGCGGGGAGGGGATGCACGTCTATGACGAAGCGGGCCGGAAGTACCTCGACTGCTTCGGCGGAGTGCTGACCGTCAGCGTCGGCCACTGCAACCCCGAGGTCACCGACGCCATCATCCGGCAGGTCAAGACCCTCGTCCACACATCGACGCTCTACGCGACGCCGGCGCTCTCCGACCTGGCGGAGGCCCTGGCCTCCGTCCTGCCGGGCGACCTGAAGCGCGTCTTCCTGACCAACTCCGGCACCGAGGCGGACGAGACGGCGATCCTTCTGGCGCGCGTCTTCACCGGGCATCAGGAGGTGATAGTGCTGCGCTACGGCTACGCCGGCCGCTCCATGATGGCGATGTCCGCCAGCGGCCAGGCGTCCTGGAAGCTCCTGCCGCAGACCGTTCCCGGCTTCGTGCACGCCGTTGCCCCGTACTGCTATCGCTGCCCGCTGAAGCTGACCTACCCGTCCTGCGAAGTGGCCTGCGCGAAGGACGTGGAGGAGGTGATCCAGACGGCGACCTCGGGGCGCGTGGCCGGCATCCTGGCGGAGGTGATCATCGGCTCGGGGGGCTTCATCGTTCCGCCGAAGGAGTACTTCGGAATCGTCGCCGGGATCGTGCGCAAGGCCGGCGGCCTGTTCATCGCCGATGAGGTGCAGACCGGCTGGGGGCGCACCGGCACGATGTTCGGGATGGACCACTACGGCGTCGTCCCCGACATCATGACCTTCGCGAAGGGGATGGCGAACGGATCGCCGATCGGCTGCACCGCCACGACGGAAAACGTCGCCGCGTCGCTGCGGCCGCTGTCGTTTTCTACTTTTGGAGGCAACCCCGTCACCGCGGCCGCCGCGCTGGCCACCCTGCGCGTCATCCAGAAAGAGAAGCTGGCGGAGAACGCGCGCCTGCTGGGCGAGCATCTGCGGGCCGGCCTTCTCGATCTGCAGCGCCGGTATCCGGCCATCGGAGACGTGCGCGGATTGGGCCTCATGATGGGACTCGAGCTGGTGGGGGAGAACAAGACACCGGACGCGCGGCTGGTCGGCCGCGTGCTGGAGCACACCCGCAAGCGGGGCGTGCTCATCGGCAAGGGCGGGCTGTGGGGGAACGTCGTCCGGATCGCCCCGCCGCTCGTCGCCACCCGGGCCCACATCGACGAGCTCCTGGCGGCGCTCGACGGCGCGTTCGCCGACGCCCTGCGCGAGAGCGGGCGCGCTTGAAGGACGCGCCGGACTCCTCCGGCGCCGACACGACCGCGGCGGCCGCCGCCACCCGCGGACGATCTTCCATCGCACAGCCGCTCCTGGGCGGCCGCACCTCGGCGCTCGCGCTCATCCTCGGCATGTTCGTCGAGGCGGTCGGGTACGGCATGGTCGCCCCGACCCTGCCGTTCATGGCGCTCCAGGTCGGAGCGGCCGAGGGGCGGATCGGCCTGCTCGTCGGCCTGTACGCCGCCGTCGGACTGTTCGTCGCCGTGCCGCTCGGCATGCTGGCCCAGCGCTTCGGGCGCCGGGCCCTGATCCTGCTGGGCCTCGCCCTGCTGACGGCCGCGTCGATTGCCTTCGTGTTCGCACCGAGCTACGCCTGGCTGCTGGCGGCGCGCGTGGTGCAGGGCGTGGGGGCGGCAGGCATCTGGGTCGGATCGCTGACCCTCGGCGGCGACCTGAGCCAGGACGAATCGATGGGGCGCTCGCTCTCCTGGCTGACGGGCGCGTGGTCCCTGGGCTTCATCATCGGACCGGCCTTCGGCGGCATCGGCACACTGAGGACGCCCTTCATCCTCTACGCCATCCTGTGCGCGGCGTCGCTCCTGGTCGCCTTCGCCTGGCTGCCGGTCACCGGCGTCGGCGGTCCGCGCGCCACGCTCACCGGCATCCTGCGCGTCTTCGCGCGCCCCGCCGTCCTGGCGTCGGGTGTCGCAACCTTCGCCCTGGCGTTCTTCTTCGGCGCCATCGAAGCGTTCGTGCCGCTCCTGATGGTCGCCGGCGAGCACGGCCGCGGGCGCGTCGGGCTGCTCTTCTCCGTGGCGGGCCTGCCGAGCGTCCTGCTCCCCGGAGTCACCGGGGCCCTGGCCGATCGCCACGGGGACAGGTGGATCATGGTGGGCGGCTTCCTCTTCGCCTCGGCGCTCAGCGCCGCCTTCCTGCCGCTGCTCGGCATCCTCCCCGATCCGCTGCTGTTCTTCCTGATGGGCTGCGTCGAGGTGGCCGTCTACGTGCCCGCCATCGCCCTCCTGCAGCGCGGCATGGCGAACGGGGAACGCGTCTTCGCGACCGCGTCGCACTCCTACGCCTTCTCGGCCGGCTTCTTTCTGGGGCCGCTCATCGTCGGAGCGCTCTTCCCCCTCGGTGGTTTCTCGCTGATGTTCGCGACGCTCGCGCTGGTCGTCCTGGCCGCGGGCTTCTTTGTGGCGCGCATCAGGGTCTGAAAGCCGGCCGCACGGTCCGCATCACCACCGGCCACTTGCCGATGGGGCGCGCGCGTATTAATGTTCGCTTCTCGATGACATCGGATGACAAGGCGGGAAGGAAGAACGGCGCCCTGAAGGGATCCGGCGGAGCCGCCGACAAGGCGGCGCCTTCGTCGTCCGCAGCCGCGCCCGCCGGTCACTCATCGCCGCCACACGCCGCCGCCGCGACCGCGGCGCCGCCCGATCCCAAATCGTCGACCGCCACCGCCGAGGCACCGGAGGCGCCGCCGGCCGCCGGGACCGCGGCGGAGGAAGCGCCCGCCACCGCGACCGCCGTCGCCCCCGAGCCGGCCCGCGAGGGGGCCGGCCTGCGCTTCCTGTTCATCTCCAAGTGGGGCCTGATCCAGGACCTCGTGTGGGAGGTCAAAAAGGAAGGCCACGAGGCCCGCTACCACATCATGTCGAAGGCCGACAGGGAGGTGGCCGACGGCTTCGTCGACAAGGTGGAGAAGTGGGAGGAGCACAAGGACTGGGCCGACGTGATCGTCTTCGACGACTGCGAGTTCGGCTCGCTCCCCGACAAGCTGCGCAAGGAAGGCAAGGCGGTCGTCGGTGGCACGGCCTACACCGACAAGCTGGAGATGGACCGTGACTTCGGCCAGGAGGAGATGATGGCGGCGGGCATGACGACGCTGCCGCGCTGGGAGTTCGACTCCTTCGACACCGCCATCGCCTTCATCAAGGAGAACCCCGGCCGCTACGTCATCAAGCCCTCCGGCCGGGCGCAGAACGAGAAGGTCCTGTCGTTCGTCGGCCAGGAGGAGGACGGCCTCGACGTCCTCACCATGCTCGTGCACTACAAGAACGGCTGGGCCTCGAAGATCAAGTCGTTCCAGCTGCAGAAGTACGCCGCCGGCGTCGAAGTGGCGGTCGGCGCCTTCTTCGACGGCAAGGACTTCGTCCTGCCGGTGTTCATCAACTTCGAGCACAAGCGGATGTTCAACGACGAGATCGGCCCGCAGACGGGGGAGATGGGGACCTCGGGCTTCTGGTACGGCCGGAGCACGCTGTTCGAGGAGACGCTCCTCAAGATGAAGAGCCGGCTGGCCGAGGCGGGCTACGTCGGGTACATCGACATCAACTGCATCGCCAACGTGCGCGGCATCTTCCCGCTCGAGTTCACCTGCCGCTTCGGCTACCCGACCATCAATCTCCAGATCGAGGGCGTCCTGTCGAAGTGGGGGGAGTTCCTGGCGGCCCTGGCGCGCGGCCAGAGCTTCAATCTCCGCACCAAGAGGGGCTTCCAGATCTGCGTCGTGATCGCCGTGCCGCCGTTCCCGTTCGTCGACCCCGACGCGTTCAAGAAGTTCTCCGAGGATGCCGTCGTCATCTTCAAGAAGCCGATGTCGGAAGGGATCCACCCGTGCGACGTGCGCATGGTGGACGGCGACTGGCGCCTGGCCGGCAACTCCGGCTACGCCGTCGTCGTCACCGGCTCCGGCTCCACCATGGACGACGCCCGCCGCGAGGCCTACAACCGGGTGAAGAACATCCTCATCCCGAACATGTTCTACCGCACCGACATCGGCGACCGCTGGCACCGCGACGGCGACCTGCTGCAGACCTGGGGCTATCTGTCCTGAGACGCCCCTGGACGGAGCACCTGGAACGCCGCGAGCGGGTTTGACATCCGCCCCCGGATCACCATATTGAAACGCGTGGCCAGCGAAGCTCAGCAGCCGCAGAAGAAGCCAGGCGCCCTCCGGCTCATCGCGACGGCGATGCAGTCCCGGCGCACCGCCGCCGTAACGCTCCTCGGCTTCGCCTCGGGGCTGCCGCTCGGGCTCGTCTGGATCGCCATCCCCGACTGGCTGCGGAGCACCGGCGCCGACATCCGGACCGTCGGCCTGATCACGCTGACGCAGGCCCCCTGGACCTTCAAGGTCCTGTGGGCGCCGCTCATGGATCGCTTCTCGCTGCCGTGGCTCGGCCGCCGGCGCGGCTGGGCCGCCCTGGCGCAGGTGGCTCTGCTCGTCCTGACGATGATGCTGGGCGGCGTCGGCGACAAGCCCGAGGCGCCGTGGATCGTCCTGGCGCTGGCGCTCGCCATCGCCTTCGCCTCGGCCAGCCAGGACATCGCCATCGACGCCTACAGCGTCGACGTCCTGCGGCCGGAGGAGCAGGGAGTTGCGGTCGGGGCGAGCCGGGCGGTCTATCGCGCCGCCATGTACCTCGCGGGAGGCCTCGCCATCACCATCGCCGGCCAGTACTCCTGGCCGCTGGTGTGCGCCGGACTGGCGCTGCTGTACCTGCCGATGCTCGTCGTGACCTGGTGGGCGCCGGAGCCGGAGGACCGCCCGCACGCCCCGAAGACGTTGCGCGATGCCGTCTGGCTGCCGTTTCTCGGGTTCCTCGGACGGCACCGGGCGCTCGAGATCCTGGCGTTCGTCTTCTGCTACAAGATCGCCGACAACCTGGCGCTGGCGCTCCTGCGGCCGTTCCTCATCGACAAGGGGTACACCGACGTCGAGCGCGGCGTGATGCTCGCGACCTTGTCCGCCTTCTCCACCGTCGTCGGCACGCTCCTGGGCGGCGTTCTGACGACCGGGATGGGGCTCGGGCACTCGCTCTGGCTCTTCGGCGCCCTGCAGATCTTCTCCAATGTCGGCTACGTCCTCGTGGCGAGAGCGCCGCACAACCCCGAGCTGATGTACGCCGCCAGCGCCTTCGAGACCGCGACCTCCGGGATGGGCACCGGCGCTTTCTCGGTGCTCCTTTTGAGGATCACGCAGAAGCGCTTCTCCGCCACCCAATACGCCCTGTTCTCCAGCCTCTTCGGGATCCCGCGCATCGTCTCGGGCCCCATCGCCGGCTTCACCGTCAGCGCCATCGGCTGGGAGTGGTTCTTTTGGGGCACCATCCTCGCCGGCATCCCCGGCATGATCCTCCTGCACCGCTTCTCGCCTCTCGGCGTCCGCGACCCCGTCTTCACCATCGAGCCGCCGCGCGACCGCCCGCCGCTGTCGGCCGCCGCTCTCGCCTGGCGCGGT
>DASRJX010000022.1:0-4159 GCA_035649235.1 Candidatus Cryosericum sp. | reverse complement strand
TGGCGGAGGACGTGGACATCTCCGTGCTCGCGCGGGCGACGCCCGGCTTCTCGGGCGCCGACCTCGCGAACCTCGTGAACGAGGCCGCCTTGCTCGCGGCCCGGCGCAACCAGAAGTTCGTCACCATGGCCGACTTCGAGTCCAGCAAGGACAAGGTCCTCATGGGCGCCGAGCGCAAGTCGATGATCATCACGGACGAGGAGAAGCGGCTCACCGCCTTCCACGAGGCCGGCCACGCCCTGGTGGCCGCGTTGCTCCCGCACACCGACCCCCTGCACAAGGTCACGATCATCCCGCGCGGGATGGCCCTGGGCCTCACCCAGCAGCTCCCCACCGAGGAGAAGCACAACTACACGAAGGAGCAGCTCCAGAGCCGCATCGCCGTGTGCATGGGCGGCCGCATCGCCGAGGACATGGTCTTCCAGGAGATCTCGACGGGAGCCCAGAACGACATCGAGCAGGCCACGGAGATGGCGCGCAAGATGGTCTGCGAGTGGGGCATGAGCGAGACCCTCGGCCCCCTGACCTACGGCAAGAAGGAAGAGCAGATCTTCCTGGGCAAGGAGTTCAACCGTCACCAGGACTACTCGGAGGCGACCGCGCTCAAGATCGACGCCGAGATCAAGCGCATCGTGACCGAGCAGTACGAGCGCGCGCAGCGCACACTCTCCGACAACCGCGACGTCCTCAACCGGGTGGCGGAGGCGCTGCTCGAGCACGAGGTGCTCGACGCGGAGCAGCTGAAGGCGCTGGTGGAGGGGCGGCCGATCGAGGTCCGCGTTCGCACTCCTGCCCCGCCGCCGCCTCGCGAAGGGAAGATCGAGCACGAGGGCGGACGTGCCGGCGGCATCCTGCCGCCGCCCATGCCCGCGCCGAAGCCTACGTCGTAGTGAGCTGGGGGCCGCTGCGTCGCGGCCCCCAGACCCCCCGCGCACTCGCGGGAGTGAATCCCGCTCGCGCGCGCGGCCCGTGGCGGTGGCTCGGGGCTTCGTAGGCGGCGACGTTACTTTGACGCCCGGCAGGGCGGAGGAGGCGCGATCGACGCACGGGGTTCTCGGCGACCGTACCGGCTCACCCTGCGGGGGAGCGAGGCCGTCCTCGGCGAGAGGACCTGGGTCATGGGTGTGCTCAACGTGACCCCGGACTCCTTCTCCGACGGCGGCCGGTACGCCGAGAGCGACGCCGCCGTCGGACACGGTGACGCGCTCTTCGAAGCGGGCGCCGACATCGTGGACGTCGGTGGCGAGTCGACCCGGCCCGGTGGCGCCTCTCTGGACGCGGAAGCCGAGATCCGGCGTGTCGTCCCCGTGATCGAAGGCCTGCGCCGCCGCGGCCCCGGGCTCCTCTCCGTCGACACGACGAAGACGGCGGTGGCCGCGGCCGCCCTCGATGCCGGGGCCGACCTCGTCAACGACGTCAGCGGGTTCGCATTCGAGCCGGGTCTGGCCCGCCTGGTCGCGCGCCGCGGCGTGCCCGCGGTGCTCATGCACCTCCGCGGCGACTTTTCCTCCATGCACCGCGATCCCTCCTACAAGGACGTGATGGCGGAGGTGATCGCGGAGCTGGGCCAGGCCGTCGGGCGCGCCGAGTCGGCCGGCGTCCCCCGCGCGCAGGTGATCGTCGACCCCGGCATCGGGTTCTCCAAGGCCGCCGCGCACAGCCTGGAGGTCATCCGGCGCCTCCCCGATCTCGCCGTCCTCGATCAGCCCGTGCTGGCCGGGCCCTCGCGCAAGAGCTTCATCGGACGCGTGCTCGACCTGCCCGTGGGCGAGCGGCTCATGGGCACGGCGGCCGCGGTGGCGGCCTGCGTCCTGGGCGGGGCGCACATCGTGCGCGTCCACGACGTCGCTCCCATGGTCCAGGTCGTGCGGATGTGCGACGCCATCCGCGGGGAACTGTCTTCTGGCGTCCTCGCTCCGCGCTCGTCTTCTTCGAGCGCCGCCGTCGCGGGTGAACCGCTCCGGCGGCGGCCGCGGAGACGCTCCGCTGCGGAAAACGCATGATCTCCCGCCTCGCCGGCTGGTTCACGAGCGTCGAGCCGAGCTGGCTCGACCTCGTCGACATCCTGATCGTCGCCTTCCTGATCTACCAGCTCCTCCAGTTCATCCGGGGGACGCACGCCGTGCAGATGGCGCTGGGCGCGCTGGTGCTCGTGCTCCTCTACTGGCTCTCCCAGCTCCTGCACCTGGAGACGGTCAACTGGCTGCTGCGCACGTTCATGCCGTACCTCGTCTTCGGCATCATCGTGGTGTTCCAGTCGGAGATACGGAAGGTGCTCGCGCAGCTCGGCAAGACGCCGCTGCCCGGCGTGTTCGGCTCGCCGCGCACGGAGGAGGTCATCGACGAGGTGGTGCTGGCCGGCACCACCCTGGCCGCCCAGCGCACGGGCGCGATCGTGGTCATCGAGCGCGACATGGGGCTGCGCAGCTACATCGAGACCGGGATCGCCCTCGACGCCTACGTGACCTACGACCTGCTCATCAGCATCTTCAACCCGGGCACGCCGCTCCACGACGGGGCGGTCATCATCCAGGGCAACCGCGTGGCCGCCGCCGCCTGTTTCCTCCCCCTCACCGTGAACCCGCAGCTCAGCCGGGAGCTGGGCAGCCGGCATCGCGCCGCCATCGGCGTCACCGAGGACACGGACGCCCTCGCCGTGGTGGTCTCGGAGGAGACGGGTGTGATCTCGCTGGTCGTGGGCGGGCGCATCCGGCGCGAGCTGGACGGCGCATCCCTGAAATCCGCGCTCCTCGACGCCCTGGAGGTGGAGCAGGCGCCCGCGCCCGCGGCGCCGTCCACTCCCGGCGTCCCCGCCCGCGAGAAATAGGTCATGAACGGGATGCAGCGGACGAGCCGCGGCCGGGATGGAGGCTCGCCGCTGATCCCGGGGGTCGGCTGGGGACCTGCCTGAAATGGGAGTGCTCCTGGAGAACATCCCGCTGAAGCTGGTGAGCCTGGGCCTGGCCGCCATGTTGTGGTTCGTGATCGCGGGCGAGAAGACGTCGGAGATGGGCGTCTCGGCGCCGCTGGAGCTGCAGAACTTCCCCAAGGACCTCGAGGTCACGGGCGAGCCCGTGGACAACGTCGAGGTCCGGCTGCGCGCCTCTCCCGGCATCATCCAGCGCATCGGCCCCGGCGACGTCTCCGCGCAGCTCGACCTGGCCGGCCTGCAGGAGGGCGAGCACATCGTCCACCTCACGGACAAGTCGATCCGCATGCCGTTCGGCGTGAAGGTCGTCAAGATCACCCCCTCGCTCCTGACCCTGAACCTCGAGCGCACCCTGCAGAAGGTGGTGCCGGTGCGGCCGCGCCTGGTCGGACGGCCGGCGCCCGGGTTCGAGGTAGGCGACGTGCGCGCGGACCCGGCGGAGGTGCGGATCGCCGGCCCGCGGAGCCGCGTGCAGGAAGTGGAGAGCGCGTTCACGGAGCCCCTCTCGATCGAGGGCGCGCAGGCCGGCGTCAGCGACGTCGTCAATATGGGCCTCGACGACCCCCTGCTGCGCGTCCTGGGCAGCCCGCGCGTGCGCGCCACCGTACGCATCCGGGAGCTGGAGGGGGAGCGGACGCTCGAGGCCGTGGCCGTCGCGGTGCGCGGCGGCGAGGTGTCGGTCCGTCCCGCCGCCGTGCGCGTGGTGGTGGCCGGGCCGACCTCCCTCCTGCGCACCTTGACCCCCGCCGATGTCCACGCGTCCGCGGATGTGACCGCGGCCGTGGGCGGCGCGACCCTGGCCGTGACCGTCGACCTGCCGCCCAGTCACGCCGGCCTGCGTGTGAAAGAGGTCGCGCCCGCGTCCGTCACGGTGCGCGCCAATCGCCCCGCTCGAAAGGGAACGTAGCCCCGAAGGTCCGATGCGAGTGGGACGCCGAGCGGGTACGGCTCTGCTGGCCTTTCTGGCCCTGGCCGCCGGAGAGCCCCGGCTGTGCGCAGGGCCGCCCGCCTGGCCGTCATTTCGACAAGCGGCTGTACGCGACCGTCGAAGCGGCCGACAGGGAGAGCTGCCGCCCCGATTTTGCGATTGTTCTCTATCCGGGCCATCTGGCGGTTCCGGAGAAGAACTACGCGCTCAATCCGGATATCCGGGTCACAGGGGACACCCCTCCGACCTTCCTGTTGCACGCGGAGGATGATCCGGTGGACCCCCCGGAGAACTCGCTCGTC
>DASRJX010000021.1:0-10414 GCA_035649235.1 Candidatus Cryosericum sp. | reverse complement strand
CACCACGCGGTAGGGGCCGATCGTCCTGCCGGCCATCGCGACGCCTGCGCCCGCACCCGTCCCGGGTCCGGCGGCGGCCGCGTCTGGCGCGGGGAGGAGCTTCGCGAGATCGACCGGGGCATCGAGGAAGGAGCCGGCCTCGGCGTCGGCCCGCAGGAGTGCCTCGATCTCCGCCCGCAGCGCCGGATCGCCCGCGCAGGCGCGATCGAGGAGCGCTGTGCGCTCCCGCGGTCCGAGATCGAGCGCCTGCTCGAGGATGGGGGCGATCCTGGCCCAGCGTCCGGAGTCCGGGAGACGGGTCATCGGCGATAGGAGACGCATGTTACGCCCGACGAGGTCGGGTCCGTCAATGCTGTGAGGCGGCCGGAGGTGATCTTCGTGTCGCAGGTCCCCCGGCGATTGCGTTAAGGAAAGCAGGGAGCTCGATTGTCCTGGGGAGGGTCACATGGACCACGCCGCATCGAAACCGGCCGCAATGGCCATGCTCGCAATCCTGTTGTCCGCCGTATCGTACGGGGCGTCCGCCGCGCCCGGCAGCCCCGGACCGCCGACACTGGTGGTCCCGAACGACTTCCCGACGATCCAGTCCGCCATCGATGCCGCGAAGCCCGGGGCCACGGTGACGGTGCTGGCGGGCACCTACACGGAGCAGGTCACGATCACGAAGAACCTGTCCCTCGTCGGGGCCGGGATGGACGTTACGGTCATCCGCGCGCCCGCGTCGCTCGTTCCGGGCCCGCTCGGCTCTCCGGCGATCGTCGAGGTCTACGGCGGGGCGGAGGTTTCGCTGTCGGGGCTGACCGTGAGCGGGCCCGGCGCCGCCGCCTGCGGCGCGGCCGACGTCCTGCGATGGGGCGTCCGCGTGCACCCGGGGTCACACCTCGACTTCGGATTCGGGGCGGTGCGGGATATCCAGAACACGCCCATGGCGCCCTGTCCCAGGAGCGGCACGGCCATCTCCGTGGGCTCGTTCACGCCGGGCAGCCAGCCCGCCAGTCTGAGCATCCATCACTCGGAGGTCACCGGGTTTCAGGCGACGGGCATCATCGTCCTCGGCACCGGATCGTGGGCGGACATCACCCGCAACACGGTCGCGGGACCGGGACATGCGGGCGGCGTGCCGACGACCGGGATCGAGCTGGTGGCCGGCGCCGTCGGCACGGTGGTCCACAACACCGTCAGCGGGAACATCTGCCCGGACGGCATGCCGGAGGTCTGCGGGCCCGACTTCTTCACCCAGTTCCAGGAGGCCGGCATCGGGGCCGGAGGCAGCGGGCCGGGAACCGTGATCGCGCACAACCTCCTGGTCGGGAACCAGATCGGACTCTTCCTCTCGGAATCCGACGCGATCGCGCACAACGTGATGCGCGACAACGACTATTTCGGCATGGCCCTCGTGGGCGTGGACGATGGATCGTTCACCATCGAAGGAGGCGAGATCAGCGGCGGCGGCGGCGGTCTCTGGGTGACGGCCGTGCTCGTGGACATGACCGTCGTCCTGAAGAAGGTCACCTTCTCCGGTCTGTCGGGGCCTCCCGTGGAGATCCTCGAGGATGGCGGGTTCACCGCCACGGTGATCGGAGGACCCTGATCCTCAGCGCCGCTCTTCCGATCCGGACTCCGACTCGAACCCGGTGACCGCGAACCACTTGTCCTCGGAGCCCGCGATCACGAAGACGATCGGCGCGATACAGGGGTTCGGCAGGACGAGCGTCTGATCGATAAGCGAGTCGCCGTCCTCGGTCGCCCGGAACCCGTCCGTGGTCACGTTCTCGGTCACGATGGCCTCGGAAGCGTCCTCGGTGAGACAGCTCACGACGCCCCGGAAGTTCGCCTCGTCGTTCTTTCCTACGAGCGCCGGGTCCACCAGCGGGTCGTCGGCGAAGACGAGGCCGCGGACGACGATCATCAGGCGGCCGTTCTTGTCGAGCCGGCCCTTGATGAAGTGGCTGATGGTCCAGGGGGCCTCGTCGCCGATCTCTCCTCGGATCGCGTTGGCCTCCCCGAGGAGCGGGCCTTCGACCGCGTACATTGTGTCGAACGCCAGAAAGGCCGGGGGCCCCTGGCTCTCCAACGGGCTCGTCCTCGAGTGATGTGTTCCGTGCGCCAGCGCCGCGCTCGCCGCGGCGGACAGCACGAGTGCGGACAGCAGCACCTTCTTCATGGGGCACCTCCTCAGGGTGTGAGTGCGAGCCACCCTAGCACCGCCCGGGCCGCGGGACAAATGACGGCCCTCGCGGCGGCTGGATCCGGCCCGGGCGCTTGATTTGGCGCCCCGGGGCCACCACCTTATGCCGTGGCATGAGCGTTCCGAGGGCCCGCGGATTTCGAGGCTGCCTGCTCCCGATCCTCCTCGTCGGTTCGGTCACCCTGGTCCTGGCGGAGGGCTCCTTGCGCCTCCTGTTCGAGCCGATGCTGGGGAAGCCGCCCGCGAACGCCGAGCGCTCGTCGGAAAGCGAGTTCTGGCAGCGCGACGAGGCCCTGGGGTGGTCGCACATTCCCAACGCTTCCGGAACCTTCACCAACGGCGCCTTCGACGGGGAGGTGCACTTCGACTCGCTGGGGAACCGGCAGAACTCGGCCGCCGGGACCTTCATCGACGGTCATCGCAACATCTTCTTCCTCGGGGACAGCACGACCGCCTCTCTGGAAGTCGACGACGACGAGACCGTGCCCGCCCTCCTGGAGCGGCGCCTGCGGGCGCAGGGATGGAGGGTCAACGTCGTCAACCTGGGCGTGCGCGGGTATGGAACGGACCAGTCGGTGGCGAAGGCGCTGCAGATCGCCGGCCGGATACCGCCGGCCGAGATCATCTACATGTTCACGGACAACGATGTCTGGGACAACAGCGTGCTCCGGCAGGCCGGCCGCCGGTTCGGCAAGGGGGTCTACTGGCGGCCGGGGGAGCAGTCCGAGTTCGTGCCGTGGAACTATCCCGTGCCGGAGTACCCGGAGGACGGCTTCGGGTTCGTCCTGCTCGATGAGGAGTGCCGGCCGAGGATCCAGAACGGATCGTTCCAGCGCCCGGAGCGCCCTCTCGACTCAGGCCGGCGTCTGGTCTCCGACTGGCTCTACCTCCCCCGGGCGATCGGATTCATCCGGCACGCCGTTCAGGACCACGCGGTCGAGAGCATCGATCCCTCCCAGATGATCAGCGGCCCGGACAGGGCAACGTGGAGCGACGAGTTCAGCCTCGCCTATACGGACGCGGGAGCCGTTCGGGCTCGATGCGCCTCCTATTTCGATGACCAGCTCCGCTTCCTGCTCGGCCGGCTCCGCACGATTCGAGGCCTGGAGCGCCTCACCGTGGTCCACTTCCCGGACTGGTCGGTGAACCGGAGCCGCTCCGCCGGCCGTCTGGCGCCCAGCGTGGATGCGTTCGAGGCGATGGTCCGGGACCGGACGCTGGACGGGTACCTCGACCTGACCAAGGGTCTGGAGCGGAATGGAGCCCCGCCCCGCGATCTTCAATGCCCCTACGACAGCCACTTCTGCGAGCAGGGCAACGCGTGGATCGCGGCCCAAATCCTGCAGTTCACCCTCCGGCGCTGAGTCCCGCTACGGAGCCACCGAGGTGATCGGGCCGAAGGCCTCGATGGCCGGGCCGACGCTCTTGGCGTCGCCCCCGATCACGACCGTCTGGGTGCGCGAGGTCATGTACTTGCGCCCGACCTCCCGCGTCTGCTCGGCGGTGACCTCGTTGACCTTGGGCACATACTCGGAGAGGGCCTTCAGGGGCAGCCCTCGGACCCAGTTCGACGACAGCGTCCGCGCCAGGCTGCTGTTGACCTCGTTGCGCAGCAGGAACAGCCCGCTCAGGTAGCGCTTGGCGCGCCCCAGCTCCTCGTCCGTCGGCAGCGTCGCGCCCACGCGATCGAGCTCGTAGAAGATCTCGAGAAGCGTCGCGGCCGTCACCTCGTTGCGGACGGCCGCCCGCACCGACAGCAGGCCGCCTTGCTCGAGGGTCTGGGCGGTCGAGCCGGGCGAGTAAGTGTAGCCCTTGTCCTCCCGGATGTTCTCCGTGAGGCGGCTGGTGAAGGCGCCGCCGAACATGGCGTTGGTCACGAGCAGCGCGTAGTAGTCGGGATCGGTCGCCTTCACCGTGGGCCGACCGACGCGCATCTCGGACTGCACGGCGCCCGGACGATCCACGAGCAGGATGCGGCGCTGCCCCGCGGCCGGCGTCGCCGGCGTCGCGGCGATCGGATCACCCGTGGCCTTCCACGCGCCGAATTCCTTTTCGATGATGCGGCCCGTCGTGGCAGCGTCGACCGCGCCGACGACGACCAGCAGGGAGCGATCGGGCCGGAAGCGGCGCGCGTGCTCCGACTTGAGGAGAGCCGGCGTGACCTTCTGAATGGCCTCCTCGGTCGGGTACACGACGCGGTACGGATGGTCGCCGAACACGGTCGCCGCGAACGCCTTGCGCACGGGGAACTCGGGGGCAGCCTCCGAGGCCTGCAGTCCCTGGAGGTTGTTGGTCTTGACGAGGTCCACCTCCTCGGCCGGGAAGGACGCGTTGCGGACCACGTCCGCGACGACGTTCAGGATCTTCGCCGTGCCGCTCGCAAGTCCCTCGACGCCGACCGTCAAGGCGTCCTCGCCGGCCGCCGTCTCGATGTCGCCGCCGATTGCCTGCAGCTCCTCGGCGATCTGGCGCGACGTCCGCGTGGCGGTCCCCTCTCTCATGGCGTCGGCAAGGACGTTGGCCAGACCATCCATGCCCTTCGGATCCGCGGCGGTCCCGCCGCGCGCGGTCACCAGGGCGACGACCTTGGGAAACCCCGGACGCTGCACGATCCAGACGACGAGCCCGTTGGGCAGCGTCTTCTCGGTGACCTGCGGGATGGGGATCGGCCGGTCGGCGCCATAGGACGGCAGGTCCTTTGGCAGTGGTGACTCCTCCTTGGCGAGGCTTGGGCCTGTAGGCGGGAAGGGGACGAGAATCGCGACGACGACGGCACATCGAATGATGTTCTTCATGGCTCGCCTCCTCACTGGCCCGAGGACGCCGCCGGCGCAGGCGGAGCGGGCTGGCGGTCGACGGAGGATCGGTTGGCGACCGTCAGGTAGGTGGCGGCCACGCGCTTGAGATCGTCGGAGGTCACGGCGCCGATCTGGGCTGGGACCTGGTTGATGGTGGCGGCGTTGCCGGTGAACGTCTGGCGGATCGCCAGGATGTCGGCGCGGTTCACCAGGCGCTCCATGACGGAGTAGAAGTCGGCCATCATCTTGGTCTTGGTGCGCTGCAGTTCCGCAGGCGGCACGCCGGCGGAGGCGATGGCGTCCGCTTCCTTCTGGATCGCCGCGGTCACGGCGGCCGCGTCGGTGTTCGGCTTGTACAGCCCGAAGACCAGCATCAGGATCGGCCCGTTGTTGGTGAACGGGGTCCCGAGCGGCCAGTTGACCCCGCCGCTGACCTGGAGCAGGACCTGGTCCGTCTTGACCAGCTTCTGGTACAGGCGCGAGGCGTCACCGCCCCCCGCCAGGAGATCGCCCAGGACCGCGGCCGCGACGTAGTCGGGGCTGTCGGGGGCGGGGAGCTTCCAGCCGACGGCCAGACCCGGAACGCGGGCGAAGGCGTCCGTCTGCGTCAGCGTGCGCTCCTTGGTGTTCTTCTTCTCGGAGACGTCGGCCTTGGGCGGCGCGGGCTGGGACGGGATGCCGCCGAAGTACTTCTCCGCCAGGGCGAAGACCTCCTCCGGCTTGACGTCCCCGGCGATGCCGATGACCGCGTTGTTGGGAGCGTAGTAAGTCGCGTGGAACGACTTGACGTCGTCGAGCGTCGCGGCGTCGAGATCCGTGAACGAGCCGTAGCCGTCGTGGGCGTTCTCCCACTTGTCGAACGCCAGCCCGCCCAGGTCGGTCCAGAAGAACAGGCCGTAGGGCCGGTTCTTGACGTTGACCCGGATCTCCTCCTTGACCACGTCCTTCTGGTTCGCGAGGTTCTCGGCGGAGAAGTTCAGCGTGCGCATCCGGTCCGCCTCGAGCCACAGGATCGGCTCCAGCGCCGACACCGGGGCCGAGACGATGTAGTTGGTGTAGTCGAACCGCGTGGAGCCGTTGTCGTTGCCGCCGCCCCCCTCGATGACGCGCGAGAACACGCCCTTGGGAGCGTTCGGCGTGCCTTCGAACATCATGTGCTCGAACAGGTGGGCGAATCCCGTGCGTCCCTTCGGCTCCAGCCGGAACCCGACGTGGTAGACGGTCGAGATGCCGAAGGTGGGCGTGCTGTGGTCCTCGGAGACCACGATGGTCAGTCCGTTCGGCAGCTTCTTGATCGCCGTCGGCACGCTCCATTGTGGCCCCGCGGCCGCCGGGGCCTTCGATGCCGCCGCGGCCTGCGCTGCCGTGGCTACGGCGACCGCCGCGGCTCCGCCCGCCACGAGTGTCACCATCGCGATGTGAAGTCCGCGTCTCATCCCTTCATCTCCTCCTCTCCGTCCTGCCGGACGCAGGGCGGGGCTAACCCTCCATGGTCCTCCACCACCGGGGTGGCCCGATGGTATCAGCAATGCAAGCTCCTCGCCGAGAACTGGCGCGGCCGCCATGACATGGAGCCAGCGCGCGGGCGCGCGCTAATCGGGCTCCACCGGGCTCCATGTCTCGTCCGGGTCGAAGCGATCCATGGCGTTGAAGAGAGCGAGGGTCTTCTCGCCGAGGTCCTTCTCGTACACGACGCCGTCGTGGCTGACGATGAACGACTTTACGCCGGTGGCGCCGTACTCCGCCGGCGCGGCGGCGAGCGCGAAGCCGCCGATCATCGCCCCGTTGACGACGAAGTCCATGCTCCCGAGGTAGGCGGAGGGACCCTGCCCCTTCAGGACCTTGTAGTAGTAGCCGTGATACGGCTCGTAGCGGCTCGAGTACCCTTCGGAGATCACCCGCGCGATCCCCTCCGCCACCGGCCCCTCCCACTTGCCGTCGGGCGTCTGCCACGTCAGGCCGTCCTGTTTTCCGGGCGAGGCGATGATGCGCTGTGCGTATTGGTTCACCTTCGAGTCGCCGTGCTTGCTGAGCGCGTATTCCTGCTGCGCCTCGACGTAGCCGCGGCACACCTCGATGGCGTCCAGCTCGTTCCGTCCGATGCGCCGCCTCAGGAGCTCCAGCCGGCCGGTCTTGGTGTCGAAGCGCCACCGGCCGTTCGGCGTCTGGACGAGCGGCGTCGGCGACGGCCAGTCGTCCGCCCCGACGATGAGGACGGCGACCTTGGGGTTCGCCTTGTCCTTGACGATCGAGTGCTTGTCGCGCGCCTGTGCTGCGAACGCCTTACTGGTGTTCTCGTCCTGCACCTTGTCGGCCGTGACCACGAGGTCGATGCCGTCCGATCCGAGGATCTTCGTCAGGGCCCCGACGTCGAAGGTGGACGCCGCCTGGATGAGCGCATCGGCCGCCTCCTCCGGAGACGGGAACGTCATCTGCGGAACGGCGGGCGACGCGGGCTTCGGCGCAGGCTTGGGAGCGGGTTTGGGCGCGGGCGCCGGCTTCGTTGGCGTCTGGGACGCCGCCGGAAGGGCCTGCGCCAGCAGAAGCGCAAGGCACAGCAGGCGCAGCAGGAACAAAGGCGTCGCTCTGGTCATCGTCCTACCTCCGGCGACCACCGCCGCCTCCTCCCATGCTGCGGCCGCCGCGGGCGCTGCTGGCGCGGGCGCTCGACCCGTTGAAGCCGCCGGAGCCGCCGCCGAATCCGCCCCCGCCGCCTCGGCCTCCTCCGCCAATGTCCCGGCTGCCGATGCGATCGCCGCCCCCTCCGCCGCCCCGGTTGGCGCCGCCGCCCGCGCCCCCGCCCGCCCGGTTGCCGGCGCCGCCGCCCGCATCGCGCGTCCCCGCGCTGGGAGCGCCGCCTCGTCCCCCCGCGCCGCCGGCGCGGTCGCCGGCCCCTTGCCCGCCGGCCTTGGACTGGCGCTGGCTGAGCGAGTCGCCGCGCGCGTTCCCGCCGTACTTGTTGGCGGTCGCCTTGTCGGCGTACGGCGTGCCGCCGCGGTGCTGTGGGTTGTGCTGCCACTTCGAGCCGCCGGCCTTGTTGCCGCCGCCGGCCTTGTTGCCGGCTCCGGCTCCGCCGCGATTCCCGGCGGCGTCGCCGCGGTTGCCGTCGCCGCGGCCACCGCTTCCGATGTCGCCGGTGTTGATGTTGTTGCGGTTGAAGTTGTTGTTGACGTTGATGTCGATGTCGTTCCCGCCCCAGCCGCAGCCGCAGCAGGAGCCGCCCCAGACCGCCGCGCCCCACATCACGCCGAAGCTGAACGAGACGAAGGCGGCGCCTGGCGGGTACGGTGGATAGTAGATCGGCGGATACGGATAGACTGGCGCTCCGTAGACGACGGTCGGGCTGTACGATGGCACGTAGACGACCTCCGGGTTCGCCGATTCGACGACGACGACCGTCTTGTCGCCGGCCTTCTGTTCGCTCACCTTCTGTTGCTCGTTGGTCTTGAGCGCCCCGTTGTCCTGGGCCTTCTTGCGCATGCGCTGCACGGCGTCCATCACGTCGCTCTGCTGTGCGAGGAAGGCGTTCCCGAGATCCGTGGTCCACTGGACGTCGTCGGAGAGGCGCTTGACCACGTCGGGGAAGGCGGCCATCGACTGGATGCTCGCGTCCCACGGCTGCTTGGCGACCGCGTCGACCAGCGCCTTGTCCTTCAGGTTCTTGTTCTTCGCCAGCCACTGATTGAGCTGCACGATCTCGAGCGGATAGGTCGAGGCGACGAGCGTCTGGGCCAGGAGCGAATCCGGATAGAGGGCGATAGGCGCCACGAGCGAATCGAGCTGCGCCGTGGGGAGCTTGGGGGCCTCCTTCTCCGCCGGGGCGGCAACCGGCGCGCCCACGGGAGGCGTCGAGGCGGGCGGGGCGGCCTCGCCCGGCTTGCCAGCCGGCGGCGTCGCCGGAGGTGGCGTGGCGGGAGGTGCTGGAGGAGTCTCCTTGGCGGCCTGCGCCAGCGCCATGAGGTCGCAGGGGCCCAGGATCAGCGCGCAGCAGAGCGCCGCCAGCGTCGACCGCATCCGTCGCAGGAGTGTAGCCCTGTTCACTCTTCGCATCGGTCCCCCCGTTGCGATTCTACGCCGATGGGGGCCTGGTGGAGCCGCGGATCTCGGAGTACTCCCCGACGGCCTTACTGGCTGGCGCGGATCTGCCGTCCGCCGACCGGCTGCACGGGTCGCACGTTGTGCGGGTAGTGTCGGGCGAACGCGCTGATCTGACCCACCGACGCAGTGACCGGCGTGCGGAGCACGAACCAGGTCACGCCCTCGCTGCAGGGCGGGGTCGTGAGCGAGCCCTCGAATGTGAAGTAGGACTTGCTCGGAGGGAGCAGCGCCGACGCGTCCACGGCAACGCCGGCGAGGGCCTCCTCCTTGCCGGGCGCGGCGGGAAGGTGATCGAAGATCCGGGCGAGCGCCGGGTTGTCGGCGCCTTCCTGGAAGAGGACCGCGACCACGGCGAGCCCGCCGCCCTTCTTCTGGTGCACGAGGTGGGCGACCATCGCAAACGGCTGTCCATCGACCATTTCTTCGCTGGGCCGGTGGAAATGGATCTGCTGCAGTGCGTACTCGGCCGATCCGACGCGGATCGTGCTCCCCGGCGGGTACGCGATCATCTCGGTGTGACCGTTGTCGCTGACGCGAAGCGGCGCCTCACTGTAGTCGAAGCGGATCGGGTCGAGGTGCTCGGGCTTGATGGACGCCGCTGGGATGTCGATCGGGGACTGCAGGTGGCCGAGACTGCAGGTTGCGAACGCAGGGTCGAGATCACCCCAGTGGGACGGGCCTTCCTCTCCGTCGTAGGCCCAGTGCGGTGGTTCCCCGCTCGCGTGCGGGGCAGGCGCGGACCCCTGTGGGGGGGTGCCGGAGTGCGCCGCGCAGCCACCGAGACAGAGAAGCGACGCGGCAAGAACGAGCCTCAACGGGCGCACGTTGGTCAAGGGTCCGCGAGCGCCGAGCGCTTCAGCTTCAGGCGGAGCTCCGACTGGTCGGTCCGGATGAGGACGTGGAAGGGCCCCTCGCCCTGAAGCGCCGTCGCCGGGAAAAGGTATTCGGCTCCGCCGATGACCGATAGCGGCTCGACCCGCGTCGCATCCCGATCCTGGCCGCGCTGGATCGCCACGCTCTTCATCTGCGGTCTGTGTTCTCCTGCTGCAGGGCCGCCTGCATGAGATGCTCGACGACCGACGCCACGAACGGCTCGGCGCCCCTGTGGTCTGCGAATGGTCCGGTCCGAATGTCGGCTCATTTCCTTCCCCAGTGTCTCATGCGACGTACACGTCCTGATGCCGCCTTTTTCAGTTCCCTACTGAACCGGAGTGGGCGCCGCTTCCGCGGGGGCGTAGTCCCAGGTGCCGGACTCCGAGCAGACGATCAGTCTGTCATCCGAAGAGCGCACCAGGCGGTAGGGCTCCCCGAGGCGGACGACGGCCGGGCT
>DASRJX010000020.1:0-22558 GCA_035649235.1 Candidatus Cryosericum sp. | reverse complement strand
GTGTTGATGTTGCACTCCACGCAGACGTGGTCGACCGGGTCACAGACCGGCGCCCCCGGCCCGCTGCACTGGTCGTCGTTCAGGCACTGCACGCAGGTGTTGCCGTTCTCGTCGCACACCTGCTGCGTCGCCGTGCATGGGTCCCCTGGGGACGTGCAGGCGCCTTCGGTGCAGGCCCCCACGCCATCACAGAAGAGATCGTTGTCGCATGGCGCGGAGTTGTTGACGTTGGCGCAGCCGGTTGCCGGATCGCAGGCGTCGTTCGTGCAGACGTTGCCGTCGTCGCAGCTCACCTGTGTGCCCGCGCACTGTCCAGCCTTGCACGCGTCGGACTCGGTGCAGAGGCTGCCGTCGTCACAGGAGGCGCCGTCGGCCACCGGATTGTTGTCACAGACCGCCTCGCCGCTGGAAGGGTCGCAGGTGTCGACCGTGCAGGCGTTACCGTCGTCGCAGAACCCCGTGACGCACGGGTCGAGCAGGCCCGCGAAGCTCAGGTCGGTGCAGTCGCACTTCGACCCGGCGCCCGCCTGGGCGAGCGTGGTGCAGGCCGTCTGGTGGTTGGCGTTCTGCTCCCACACGCGGCAGGACGACACGAGCAGGTTGTGGTCGGGGTCGAAGTGATCGCAGGCCACGGTCGCCCGGAAGGTGATGAACACGGGCCCGGCGCTGCTCTGAAGGTCCCCGCAGGTGTCCGGATCGCCGGTCTTGTGCCCCGACGGGTCGAGGTCGAGAAACTTGTCCGAGTCGCAGTCGACGGGGTCGGCGTTTCCGTCGCCGGATCCCGCCTGGGGGGCCGCGCCGGCGCACGCCTCCGCCGTGTGGTCCGGCAGGCTCAGGCCGTCGCTGGCGATGAAGAAGCCGAGGTCGTATCGCTGGTTGGCCGTGGTCTCGAACCGCACGGTGAAGTCGAGGGTGACCGTGTCGGTCGCGCTGCCGCAGACGTCCCCGTTCACCGGCGTCGCCGCGACGACCGTCGTCGTGACGTCATTCGATGTGCAGGAGTTGAGATTGGTCGGGCATGCGGCACCAGGCATCGTCAGGGGAACGATCGCGTCGGGCGGCGGCGGATTCGGGCACACGGCGTCCATGAACGCCCACGTCGCGGCCAGTCCCGACTGCTCGCCGCGCGCGTGCAGGAGGAACTCCGATCCCAGTGAATCGTCCGGATCGACGTACCACGTGGCCTCGATCCTGCCCGCGGGGTCGGCCGTCACGGTCCAGGTGTCGTGGCCCGCGCCGCCGCCGATGGCACCGCGCGTATGGATGACCTGCAGGGTGACCGGCTCGCCCGCCCGGAAGCCGCCTCCCACGATGTCCGCGTAGGTCCCCGGCGCGTAGTCGAACAGGTCGGTGCTGACGAACGCCATGCGGCCGAAGGTCGCGACGTTCGTCGGGCCCGACCATCCGCCCTCGGCCCGGACCAGGAAGCGATCCCCGCGGGAATCGGAGGGACTGATCGACCATGTGGCGGAGAAGGTCCCGTCCGGCGCGATCACGGTCCAGGTCTCGTGGCCCATCCCGGTCTCGGCCGAGCCATCGGCGTGCGTGACGGTCAAGTTGACGTTCTCCCCGACGCCGAACCCCTTGCCCCGGATCGTGAACGGGACGCCGGCCACCTGACCGTCGTCCTCGACGGAGATGACGGGCCGGCCCGCCGCTACGCCAGGACCGAACGCGCTCCAGGCGAGCAGACCGGCGATCAGGATTCCCAGAACAGCGACCCCGGCCGGCCCTCCAGCCCGACGGACCTTCCCGATTCCAGCGCTACAGTGCGACTCTCCGGATTGGGACATCGTCTCTCCTCGTGCTCCGCCACGTCTCGCCTGGATGGCGGGTGCCGGAGCCCCCCGAACGGTCAACGGATCAGACGGAACCCCTCAAGACACACGTCGAGCGCCCGCCCATCGGATGGGCATGCGCCGTCAGCCAATTTCCTCAGTGAAGCCCGACGTGCAGGTTGCCGTGATGGAACACGCTCCTCGCGGGGGTAGAGCTGGAGCAGAGCGAGACCAATCCCGGAACCCCCCGTCCCGGGCGCCTCGTAACCGCTAGAGTCGCAAGCCCGCAGGGAAACGAACGCGGCGACATCGCCTCCACGCGATCTGGGCCGCACCCAGAATCTCGCAGACAGCGGCGCACCATTTACGTCATGGGAGGTGATCTGTCAAGAAATTGTTATTAGAAATTTTTTTCGGCCGGCAACAGGCACGTCTCGCAATTCTATGTTGCTGAGTGAAGGTGCTCTCGCCACCAGACGGGCGCTTGAGCCCGGGCGGGAGGCTGTGTAAGGATACCCGCCATCCCGGACGACAGTCTGCGAGGGAGGACCAGGGACATGGACAGGCCGGAACACGGGAGCGCGGGCAAGGAGGACCTCAACCTCTGGAACATCGTCTGCCGCATCTTCGACAAGGCGGCGGCGAACCTGAGCATCCCCGAGGGGCTGCTGCAGCAGATCAGGGCCTGCAACGCGGTCTACTACGTCCAGTTCCCGGTTCGGATCGGCGAGCGCTACGAGATGTTCTCGGGCTGGCGGGCGGAGCACTCGCAGCACCGCAAGCCGACCAAGGGGGGCATCCGCTACAGCACCGAGGTGACCCAGGACGAGGTCATGGGTCTCGCCGCCCTGATGACCTACAAGTGCGCCATCGTCGACGTGCCGTTCGGCGGCTCAAAAGGGGGCGTCAACCTCGATCCCAAGAAGTACACGCGCGAGCACCTCGAGCACATCACCCGGCGCTACACCGCCGAGCTGGTGCGCAAGAACTTCATCGGCCCCGGGGTCAACGTCCCCGCTCCCGACATGGGAACGGGGGAGCGCGAGATGGCCTGGATCGCCGACACCTACGACGCCATGACGCCTGGATCGATCGATTCCCTGGCCTGCGTCACCGGCAAGCCGATCACCCAGGGCGGCATCCGCGGGCGGCGCGAGGCGACGGGCCGTGGCGTGCAGTACGGCATCCGCGAGGCCTTCAAGTACCCGGCGGACCTCAAGAAGTGCGGCCTGTCAGGCGGCCTGGAGGGGAAGAGGATCGCCATCCAGGGCTTCGGCAATGTCGGCTACCACGTCGCGAAGTTTCTGTCCGAGGAGGACGGCTGCAAGGTGATCGCGATCGGCGACGTGTCCGGGGGCGTGTACCAGCCGGACGGGCTCTCGATCGCCGACCTGTCGCAGTTCCGGACGGAGACGGGATCGATCGCCGGCTTTCCTGGCGCCCTCCCGCTCAAGACGACGACCGACGTCCTGGAGGTGGAGTGCGACATCCTGGTCCCCGCGGCGCTCGAGAACCAGATCACGCTCGCCAACGCCGACCACATCAAGACCCGGATGATCGCCGAGGCCGCCAACGGGCCGACCACGCTCGGCGCCGACGAGCGGCTGAACGCCCGCGGCGTCATGATCATCCCCGACATCTACCTCAACGCGGGCGGCGTGACCGTCTCCTACTTCGAGTGGACGAAGAACCTGTCCCACATCCGCTACGGGCGGATGGAGAAGAGGCTGGACGAGATGTACCGCGAGAAGCTGGTGTCGACCATCGAGCAGGTCACGAAGACGACCGTTCCCGACAGGCTGCGGCGGGACCTGCTGGCGGGGGCGGACGAGGTCGACCTCGTCAACTCCGGGCTCGAAGGAACGATGCAGAACGCCTACCGCGAGATCCGCGCCGGCCTCCAGGCGGAGCCGCGGCACCGCGACCTGCGCACCGCCGCCTTCGCCGTCGCCATCCAGAAGGTGGCCCGCACCTACCTCGAGCTGGGCGTCTTCCCCTGAGCGGGGCGCGCCGCCCGCGGGCATCCGGTCCCCCACAGAGAACACGAGTTGAGCGCTGCGCCCATCACGCGCTGGCGGCGCAATCGGCGGGTTTCGATCATGCCCGATCCCCGGGGCGCGGACCCTGGAAAACCCTTGCCGGTCGGGGGTTTTCCGGTGCCGGGTTGAGGCGAATCCCCAATACCCCAGGGTTGGCTCTCGCCGTAGGCTCCCGCGTCAAGTGGTTGGGCTCGGGAGAAGGAAGAGAGGGGATACCAACATGGCGAGCACGCGACGAGTTCGAGAGCAGGCCCGAAAGAGGGTTTTGGAAATGTACCGCGTCGGTGAGCCGGCACGTATCCACGCGGAAAAACAGAGGCTCGGCCTGCTCATCGCGGAGGCGGCTGGTCCGGAGCGACTGGTGGCACGGGACGGCGAGAAAGGCCGTGAGGCCGACGGAGGTGCTACCGGTCCACCTCGCCCTGTTGATCGGGTGATGCCCCTGATCCAATGACCCGTAAGCGACGAAGCAGATCTCAGGTTCGCCAGGGAGCCCCTTTGCTGGCGGGCTAGTGGATCATGCCGCCGAGGTCCTCCTCGGTGGCGGTCCCGGTCTCGAGCTCGACGGTCTGCTGGATGAAGCGGGCCTGCTCGAACTCCCGCTGCGCGGCGTCGAGGCGGCCCTGCTTGATGTAGACCCGGAACAGGTTCAGGTAGGGGAAGTGGCGCGGCTCGTAGCGCGGCGCCTTCTTGGCGAGCTCCAGCCACGGGATCGCCTTCTCCAGCTCACCCTTCTGGATCAGGTACGACCCGATGTCGTTGTAGGGGTTGCCGAACTCGGGGTCGACGAGGATAGCCACCTTGCACTGCTCGATGGCGTCGTCGTAGCGCCCCATGTAGCTGTAGGTCCAGCCCAGGTAGGTGTGCGCCTCGGCCGTTGGCCGCTCCTCGATGGAGGCTTTGTAGAGACGCACAGCCGCCTCGAAGTCGCCCGCGCGCTGCCGCTCGTAGGCTCGCTCCAGGAGCCTCAAGGCCCGATCGAGTTTCGGATCGCGTTCCAAGGTCATAGCGCCTTCTCAGGCGGCTGAGATGGTACCGGCGCCGGCACGCTCCGTCAACCTGACCCCCCCTCCGCACGGGACGAGTGTCCTGCGGAGGCGCCGGAGGGGGCGCCCATCGCAGCTCACGGCATCGGCCGGCCGGCGGCCTGCCAGTCCCGGATCGCGTCGATTGGATGGATCAGCATGATGATGTTGAGCGACAGGTTGTCGCGCACCCAGAGAAGACACAGGACCTCCATGGCGACGACGGCCGCCAGGCTCGCCCAGGCGCGCGCCCGCCAGGCGAACAGGAACCCCAGCGCCATCATCGCGACGTCGCTGCACGAGTTGAGCACGCTGTCCCCGACATATCCGACGGCGATGGTCGCCTCGCGGTAGCGGTCGATGATGATCGGGGAGTTCTCCAGGACCTCCCACCCCGCCTCGAGCAGGAGTGCGATCAGGAACCGCCGGCCGAGAGGCAGGTCGCGGGCCGCCAGCCGGAGGATCGCGTAGAACAGGATCCCGTGGATGATGTGCGACAAGGAATAGGCATCGGCGACGCGCTGCGAGTTCTCGCTGCTCCAGATGTTCCCGTCCCACCAGCCGAACCTGTGGTCGGGCCCCAGGAACGATCGGCCCAGCCACAGCTCGACGAGGGCCGTGAGAGCCAGCACGGCCACGAACGCGAGGGGGGCGCCGATGCGTCCGTCGAGGGCCGGCAAGCGCCTCAGGAGCGGGCGGGAGGGGGCTCCGATCGGACCCACGGTGGGCATGCTACCGCAACGCGCTCGATCAGGGGCACGGCCCGGGCTCTCAGCGATCCGGGCGGCTCGAGGGCGCCGCGACCATCTCGGACCCCGCCGCCGCCACCTCCCGGACGGCCGGAACCGGCTCGTCGGCGTCGGCGTGCAGGCCGCATTCCTTCTGATCCGGGCGCTCCCACCACCAGCGGCCGGCCCGGATGTCCTCCCCCGTATGGACGGCGCGCGTGCAGGGGGCGCAGCCGATCGACGGAAAGCCCCTGTCGTGCAGGTCGTTGTACGGCACGTCGTGCAGTCGGATGTACTCCCGGACCTGGGTCTCGCTCCAGTCGGCCAGCGGGTTGAGCTTGAGGAGACCGAACGTCTCGTCGAACTCGACGTTCCGGATCCGGCCGCGCGTGATCGCCTGCTCGCGCCGCAGCCCGGTGATCCACGCCTCGAGTCCCGCCAGGGCCCGCCGCAGCGGCTCGACCTTGCGGATGGCGCAGCACTCCTTGCGGCTTTCGATGCTGTCGCGGAACGAGTAGAGCCCCTTCTCCCGCTCCAGCCGCTCGATCGCCTCCCGATCGGGGAAGTAGGTCTCGATCGCCGTCCCGTAGCGTCGCCGGATCCGCTCCATGACGTCGTACGTCTCCTCGTGCAGGCGGCCCGTGTCGAGGGTCACGATCCGCGCGTCGGGCCGGACGCGGATCAGCATGTCGATCAGCACCACGTCCTCGGCGCCGAAGCTCGAGGCGAGGGCGATGCGCGGATGGAAACGCCCGAGCGCCCAGCGCAGCAGCTCCTGGGGCGCGCTCCCCTCGAGCTCGCTGATGCGCGCGACGTCCTCCCCGTTGGTCTTCAAGGATCCTCCTCGTGGCGATGGACGATGGTCATGGCCGGCCTCACGCCGGGATCTCCGCGGCGGCGCGGCCGTCCCCCCGCCGCGCGACGATCGCCGGCAGGGCGGAACGGAACTCCTCGATCAGCAGGCCCGCCCGCTCGTGCATCGACCGGATCCGCTCCGGCTCGGGGCGGCGGGTGCGCAGCATCTCCTCGATGTCGTGGTGCAGGACGTTCCAGCCCTCCCCCACGATCCCCCGGTCGACGATCGAGGCGCGCAGCTCGCAAGTCACCTCGTAGTCGGAGTCGGGGTGCTTGCCGAGCGTTTCGAGGAGCACGCGCGCCGCGGTGTACTGGCTGCGGTTCAGGTTGGCGAGGGCGTCCACCCACTGACCCCGCCTCATGAAGTGCGCCGCCTGCAGCAGCTCGGCGCGGACGTTGTCGAACGGATCGACCACGGCGTCCTGGCCGGCGCCGGCGCACTCGCCGGTGCCGAGATCGTCGGTCGTGAAGCGCTCCGTCTGTCCCCAGTCGATCGCCAGCTCCTCGGCGGAAGGGCGCCGCTCCGCGAACGGCGCCAGGATCTCCCGGACGCGCTCCCCCGGGAGGCGCGCGGCGAAGTCGGCGAACGATTCGCCCGGCTGCCGCTCGCGGCCGAACGCCTGGAGCAGCGCGGCCACGGCTTTCGGCGCCTGCCGCGCCGGGATCTTCTCGAGAGCCCGGCCGATGTGCGCTGTGCCAGGCCCGACGGCGCCGCCGAGGTGGAGCTGGTAGGCCGGCACCTGCACGCCGTCGAGGGTCTTGACGACGCCGTGCAGGCCGATGTTCGCGATGTGGTGCTGGCCGCAGGAGTTGGGGCAGCCGCTGATCTTGATGGTGACGCCGCGCAGCGCCTCCAGCCCGCCGTTCTCCGACAGCGGGAGCAGCTCGGATCGGATGGCCCGCGCCAGGCCCTTCGACGAGGTGATGCCCAGGGCGCAGGTGTCGGCCCCGGGGCAGGAGGTGACGTCGAGGGCGGTTCCGACGCCAGGCTCCGACAGTCCGGCCGCCAGGAGCCCCTCGTACAACCAGCGCAGATCGGAGCGCGGCACCGAGGGCAGCACCAGGTTCTGGTCGCGCGCGACGCGGACATGATCGTCGCCGTGAAGCATCACGAGGCGCGCGAGCGCTCTCACCCGCGGGGCCTCGAGGTCGCCGAGGGGCACCTGGACGGTGACGATCGCCCGCGCCGGGTCCCGGTGGCGGCGGATGCTCGACGCCAGCCAGCGATCGTAAGCGGCGTCGTCGGAGGTCGCGCGGCAGCCCGATGGGATCCCTTTTCCCGGCGCCGCCCCGACCGCCAGCGGGACCTCGTCTCCCGCCAGGTGCGCCTGGGCCGTGGCCGCGAACGAGCCCGGCAGGTAGGTGGTGATGTCGGCCTCCACCTCTTCTTGAGGCGTCAGCGCCGAGCGCGCCTCCTCCACCAGGTCGCGGAACTTCCGGATGCCGAGCCTGTGGACCACGAACTTCAGGCGTGCCTTCATCTTGCTGCGCCGGTTGCCGTGCTCGGCGAAGACCTTGAGGATCGCCTTGATCGTAGGGAGGAGCTCCTCGACGGGGACGAATTCGGCGACGGTCTGCGCGGTGAACGGCGTCGACCCCAGTCCTCCCCCGGCCACCAGCCTGAAGCCGTAGGCCGTGCGCCCGTTCTCCTCCCGGACAAGGCCCAAAGCACCGATGTCATGGATGGCGGTCGCCGCGCAGTCCTCGGGGCAGGCCGAGAAGGCGATCTTGAACTTGCGCGCCATCTGCTGGCAGAACGGGTTGCGCACCAGGTACGCATGGGCCGCCACGGCGTACGGCCGCACCTCGAACGCCTCCTCCGCGAGGAACCCGGAGAGCGGGCAGGCCGTGACGTTGCGCACGCTGTTGCCGCACGCCTCGCGCGTCGTCAATCCGACCTCGGCCAGGCGGCGGAGGAGAGCCCCGACGCGCTCGAGGCGGACGTAGTGGAACTGCACGTCCTGGCGCGTCGTCAGGTGCAGGAGGCCGGTGGAGAACTCGTCGGCGACGTCCGCCAGCCGGGCCAGCTGCCGGCCGTCGAGCGCGCCGGTCGGGATCTTCACGCGCACCATCTGCACTCCCGGCTGCCTCTGTCCGTAGATCCCGTGCGCCAGCCGGAAAGCACGAAAGCGCTCCGGCGACAGATCGCCGTCGAGGAAGCGCCCGATCTCCGCCTCGATGTTGGCGATCTCGGCCAGCGTCTCGGGCGGCAGGACCGATGTCCGGATCTCCACGCTCATTCGAGCCTCCTCCTCAAAAGCGTCGCCTCCGCGGCGGGACCGTCGCGCAGCTCCGCGAGCGCCTGCTTGTCCTCGGCCGTGATCCGACCGTCGCCGGCCAGAAGCGCCGAGAGCGCCACCGTCCTGCCGACGACGATGAGGACGGGGCCCGTTCCACAACCGGCTCCGAGCTCTCCGAGCCGGTGCAGGACGCCTCGTCGGACCCGTTGATCGTCGAACGTGCCGCTCTCGATCACCGCGGCCGGCGTGTCCTCCGGCAGACCCCCCGCGATGAGGGCGCGCCCCACGCGCTCGACGTGCATCCCCGCCATGAAGACCACGATCGTGTCGGCGCCCCGGGCGAGGTGACGCAGGCGCCGGCGCGCCGTCTCTCCTTCCGGGCCGTCCACGAGGTCGTGGGCGGTCACGAAGGCGGCCGAGCTCGCCAGGTCGCGGTGGGTGAGCGGGATGCCGGCGAGTGCCGGCGCCGCCACGCCCGAGCTGACGCCCGGAACCACCTCGAACGGGACACCGGCGCGCAGGAGCGCCAGCGCCTCTTCTCCCCCGCGACCGAAGACGAACGGGTCTCCCCCCTTGAGGCGCACCACGCGCAGTCCGGCGCGGGCATCGCGTACCAGCGCGCCGTGGATCCCCTCCTGCGGCAGGGTCGCCCGGCCGCGCCGCTTGCCGACCGAGACGATCCGGGCGTCCGCGCGGCAGTGGCCGAGGACGCCCTCCGCCACCAGCGCATCGTGATAGACGACGTCGGCCTCGCGCAGCCGCCGGACCGCCCGCAAGGTCAGGAGCTCGGGATCGCCGGGGCCGGCGCCGACCAGGCTGACGCTGCCCGGCGTGAGCGCCGCCGGCGCGGCGCCGGAGCGCCGGCGCGCCGCCGTGAGCGGAGTCCTCCGCGGCCTCAGTCGCGCAACGATGCCTGCCATGTCCTCGTGTGCGCCTCGAACTCCTCGAGGCGATCCTCCAAGAGGGACGCGAGGGCGTCCGGGTTCAGGAGCGATTTCAGGAGCCGCGTCCGGCGCGCCGCGTCGCCGGGATGGAGCCGCCGCACGGCGTCGCGCGCCTCCGCCAAGCGCTCCAGGGCCGGGCCGATCTGGGGGCCGATCCGCCGCCCCAGCCAGTCGCGCAGGGCGACGGCCAGGATCGGGAACTTGCCGTCGGTGGCGACCGAGACGGACAAGGCGCCGCGCCGCAGCGTCGCCGGCACGTAGAACGAGCACAGCCGGTTGACGTCGACGACGTTGCACAGGAGCGAGCGCGCCTCCGCCTCGCGGGCCACCTGCTCCTGGGTCTCCGGGTCATCGGTCGCCGCGATCACCAGGAACACGCCGTTCAGGTCGTCCGGCGTGAAGCGTCGCGTCAGCCTGGTGAGATCCCCGCGGCCGTCGAGTGCTGTGAAGTCGGCCGGCCACTCGGGCGCGACCGCGCGCACGCGGGCTCCGCACGCGAGCAGGTCCCCCGCCTTCCTGAGGGCGATCGGACCACCCCCCACCACGAGGCAGAGGCGCCCGGAGAGCTTCAGGGACACCGGATACAGCGTCGCTTCCTGCTGGCTCGCCACTTCGATCGCTCCCCCTCCGGCCCGCCGCGGCGGGCGGTCCGGAAATGCGCGGCCGAAAAAACAAAACGGCCCAGAGCTTTCAGGGCTCTGGGCCGTTGTCGTCTGCCGGCTGCGTTACTGGTTCAGGTTCTAGACGCTGACCTCCGAACGCTGGCGCCGGGCAGGGACAAAGCCCTCGCCCGGACAACAACAGGTGCAGCAGGTCACAGCGTTCATGCCGGGATTATACGGCGAGAATTCGGCCCTGCAACCATTTTGTTGCCGCCCGGGGCCAGTTCGTGAGAGCATCGGTTCACCGCGCGGAACAGGACCGAAGGAGGCCAGAATGAGGCTTCGCCCGCATCCTTTCGTCATGTCAGTCATGATCTTGCTGGCCGCGGCCGCCGTACCGGTCGCGGCGCAAACCTCCCCGGACGCCGGAGCGCTCCACGGCGGCCTCTACCGGCTCTCGACCGAAACCAGCTTCGAGGAGGGCTGCTTCGCGCCCTGCCTCTGCCCCATCCGGATCGCCTCCGGTGTGCTCGGGACCTTCCGGATGACGGAGGCGGCGCCCGATCCGCTGTTCCAGATCTTCGACGTCACCGAGGTCAACTGGATCGTGCCCGGCACGGAGGACAGGGTCACGGGATCGGGCACGTACCGCATCGGCGGCGAATTTGCCCGCATGCACCAGCTGCAGCTCGACCTCAAGGTCGGCGATCGGGAGGTGCAGCGCTTCGACAGCGGCCTTCTCCAGGGAGGAGCCGAGTTCCCGGCGATCGTCATCTCGATCGCCGTCAACGGCATGATCTGCTTCGACACCGTGTTCAACCTCAAGGCCAAGCCGGTTCTCCCGATCGAGATCGTCCCGTTCAGCCTCGACCGCTCCGACTACGAGGAGGGCTGCTTCGGCCCCTGCGACTGTCTCGTCACCTCCTGGCCCCTCGTCGGCCGGTTCGGCCTGCTGCGGCTTGACGACACCACGGAGCAGGCCGACTTCGCCGTGCTCGACATCGACTGGCGCGCCCGCGAGCCCGTCCTTCCGCCGGCGACGGACGCCCGGGTGGTGACCGGCTACGGCCTCTATCGCCTGCTCAAGTCCGCGGGCCAGAAGCGGATGGTCCTCGATCTGATCGAGAACGGCGGCGGTCCAAGGCACTTCGACAGCGGCACCGTGCCGGGCGGCGGCTCCACGAAGCGGATCGACATCGACCTGGCGGAGAGCGCGTTCGCCTGCTTCGACCGCGTCTATTCCATCCACGCCCGGCGACGTCCTTCGGTCGCCTACCTTCAGGGACTAGGGACCGAGCCGGTGACGGCGACCATCGCGCCGGCCCCGTGACGGCGGCTCCGTCCTGAGGATCGCGAGGGTTCCACCCGGCGCGTGGCCTGCCCGCACCCCCGGGGACGACCGTCAGCTCGTCGACCCTATTGATGCGCAGCGGGTTCCGCACTAGATTGTCGCGGCGTGACCATCGAGTCGCTGTCGCCGTACTTCTATATCTTCACCATCTTCCTGCTCGTCGACGCCCTCAAGGTGTTCGTCGAGATCTGGAATCGTCCGGTCCGCCGCTCCTTCACCTCCGAGATGGACAAGGTGACGGCGCTCGTGCCGACCCACAACGGCCGCAACGTCATCCGGGAGACCCTGAAGGACCTCCTGCGGGCCGGCCTGCCGCCCGATCGGATCCTGGTCATCGACGACGGCTCGACCGACGGGACCCACGAGATCCTGGAAGAGATGAAGGTGCGGCACTACCGCGTCCCGAACATGGGGAAGGTCTCGGCGATCAACTTCGGCATCCACCGGGTCACGACGCCGTACGTGCTGCTGCTGGACGACGACACGCGGATCGGCAAGGCCCGGATCCCGACGTCGCTCCTGTCCCAGTACGACGCGGTCGCCTTCAACGTCCTGCCGGATCGGCGCGATCGCTACGGCCCGAAGGGATCCGGGCTCATCGCCTGCATGCAGCGCTACGAGTACAGCAAGTCGATGGAGATCGGCCGGCGCTTCCAGGACGCCACCGAGAGCATCAGCTGCATCTCGGGCGCCATCGGCCTGTTCAAGCGGGAGCGCCTGCAGGCGTTCCATCACAAGCACTCCGGCGTGTTCCAGGGCGAGGACCTGCAGCGCACCATCATTGAGCTGCTCAACGACGGCAGCGTGGTGTTCGCCGACGAGCCGGTCTGGACGGTCGTCCCGGACAAGATCGGGGCGCTCGCTCGGCAGCGGCTGGCGGGCTGGTACCCGGCGCACTACCACTTGTTCACCCGCTACTTCCAGCTCCTGTTCCGCGGCGCTTCGCCGTGGCGCCTCCGGCACGAGATGGCCTACAGCATCTTCGTCGTCCTCTCGGAGCCGTTCCGCATCTGGTCCCTCGTCATGATCCTGTGGCAGGGGCTGTGGGCCCAGCTGGGGTTCCTCTACGCTCTCTACCTGCTCCTCGAGCTGTACCCCTTCCTGGTGATCCAGAGGGAATTCGACACGGGCCGGCGCTGGGCCGTGATGCTGCTGTACCCCGTCTTCGGACTGTCCAACGCCGTGCTGCGCATCTTCGCCTGGTTCGTCTGGATCTGGAAGCGCTTCGTGACGGGGGAGATGCGACGCAGGGGCGAAAAGGACCGCAAGTGGAGCCGACCCGCAACCGAATGAGAGGTGCTATCGCCGTGCTCGGGCTGGGCGCGTTCCTGGCGCTGGCGGTGGTCCCGCCGGCCCTCGCCGCCGAGACGCCTCCGGGAGGCCGGCCGGGCGACAGCCGCGGCACGACCTCTGCGGCCGCGTCCGGATCGCCTGGGGCCACGAAGTCCGAGGACGCCGCGTGGCCTCCTGGCAAGCGGGGTCGGTGGGGCGGCTGGTGGGACCACTACCGCGACTCCGACGACCAGACCTTCGACGATTTCTCGGTGTTCGGCGTCTACAAGCAGGTCTACGGCCAGATCTGGTCCGGCGACTACACCGACGGCGTGGAGTTCGGGGGCTACCTGCGCGATCACCGGCGCTCGACCTACGGCGGCTTCTATCGCTTCCGGGACGACTACGATCACGTGGTGCAGCTCGAGACGGCGCAGGTCCTCGGCCACGGGTTCGTCGCCGTCGGCTCGGTGCGCTTCATCCGGGTCATCCCCGACGATGTCGAAGGGGACCGCAACCAGGTGCAGTTCGGCGCCGGCTTCGACTGGTACCACGGCGATTACGACTTCCTGACCTTCCGCGCCATCAGCGATCCACGCGAAGGGGGCCGGTTCACCTTCGTCCTCTCGCACCGGTTCTACCTGCGCGAATGGCTCTACCTCGAGCCTGCGATCATGCCGCGCACCGACGGGTCCACCAACTGGTTCCTGCGCGGCAAGGTGAAGTACTTCGTCTGGCTGGTCGGCGATTTCAACCAGTTCGATTTCACCGACGTCGATCGCAAGCAGCTCAGCCTCGGGATCGAGATCCCCTTCTGATCGAAGGTCGGAGGACACGCCCGGCGGGTCGTCTCGGGGCCGCTCCGTGCGACAATCCCCGTCCATGGCGCGCACGCGGCGGGCCGATTACATTCGGAGCAACCGGCTCACAACACTTCCGGTCCGCGACGTCGCGGCGGCGGGCAGGGCAGCCCTGGCCGTTCTGGACGCGGGCGATGCCGCCGCGCGGCAGGCCGCGGGACAGCGCCTGCTCGATCTCCTGGCGGCCGGGACCGGGATCAAGGCGCCGGAGCTCGTGGTCCCCGACGCGCCCCAGCCGCACCGGCGCCGTGGGGGTCGGATCGTCTATTCGTTGCAGGGGGAGTATCGGCGGCGACAGCCGCTTCCGGGCCACCCGTCCCTGGCGCGCGGCGGCCGGCCGCTCGGCCGCATTCGCGTGCCGCACCTCACGCCCGCGCGCGGCTCGGTGGTCCGCCCGAGCGCCTTCCTGAACACGCTCCTGCACGAGTTCTGCCACCACCACGACGCCGAGGCGCTCGGCCTCCTGCGTTCGTTCCACACCGCCGGGTTCTATGCCCGGCTGCGCCACCTGAGGGAGCAGATCGCCCGGGCCTCCGCAGAGGATCCGCCGTTGATGGCAGGACTGCCTTCGGCGTCGCTCTCGGCGATCGACCGCTTCTGGGTGTCGCTCCGCCTATCCAGGAAGCCCCGGCAGCGAACCGAAGAGGTTCCGTAGAAACGCGACGATCGCCGCGAACAGGTTCATGAGGAAGTCGAGGATCCCCATGCCGCCTTTGGGCGGCGCAGGGATCTCGGGGCCCGCGGCGTGCGCGACGACGGGGACGAGGATGAGCAGGGCTGTCACGATCCTGGCGAACAGCCGATGATGCTTCATCGCATCACCTCCTGAGCAAACGAGTGCGATTCTTATACACCCGATCCTGACGAGGAGCCAAGGTTTCCAGTGGTTGCCTGAATAGTGTAGCGTTGCGCGCGAACATGAGGCTGGCTGCCGGAACGCGTCTTGGTCCCTACGAGATCCTCGGCCCCCTGGGCGCCGGGGGCATGGGCGAGGTCTACCGCGGGCGCGACACGCGGCTCGACCGCGAGGTCGCCGTCAAGATCCTCTCCGATCGGCACGTCGGCAACCCCGAGGCCCGGGCCCGCTTCGAGCGCGAGGCCAAGGCGGTGGCCGCCCTGTCCCACCCGAACATCCTGGCGCTGCACGACGTCGGAACCTCCGATGACATCCTGTTCGCGATCACCGAGCTCCTCCACGGCGCCACGCTGGCGGAGAAGCTCGCCGGGCCGCCACTGCCTTTGCGCAAGGCGGTGGATTTCGCCCTCCAGATCGCGCGCGGCCTCTCGGCGGCGCACGAGCGGGGCGTCGTGCACCGCGACCTCAAGCCGGAGAACGTCTTCGTCACGGGAGAGGGACTGGTCAAGATCCTGGACTTCGGGCTGGCCCGGGCCGCGTCACCGGCCGCGGAGGGCGGCGTGAGCCGGATGCCG
This sequence comes from Candidatus Cryosericum sp., assembly GCA_035649235.1. GTDB lineage: Bacteria > Acidobacteriota > Polarisedimenticolia > Gp22-AA2 > Gp22-AA2 > DASRJX01. The sequence continues at coordinate 7,433 of DASRJX010000020.1, read as the reverse complement.
ACGCTCGGACCCGCGACCGAGCCCGGCACGGTGCTCGGGACGGTCGGGTACATGTCGCCCGAGCAGGTCCGCGGCCAGCCGCTCGACGCGCGCAGCGACCTGTTCTCCTTCGGCGCGGTCCTGTACGAAATGCTGACGGGGCGCCGCGCCTTCCAGGCCGACACCGCCGCCGACACGATGTCCTCGATCCTGCGCGAGGAGCCCCCGGACGCCACGGCGGCGGGCCGCGGCATTCCGCCGACACTGGATCGCATCGTCCGGCACTGTCTGGAGAAGAACCCGGCCGAGCGTTTCCAGTCGGCGCGCGATCTGATCTTCAGCCTCGAGGCCGTGGCGTCCTCCTGGGACTCGGCCGAGGGGAAGGCGACCGCCGCGGCCCCGCGGGCCGTGCCCTTCCGCGGCGTCCGCGGCATCCCCATCCGAGCGCTCGGGCTTCTTCTCCTGGGCGGCGCGCTCGGAGCCGCCCTGGGCCTGTTCTGGGGACGCCGTCCCCCTGAGCCGCCGCCCGTGCTGCGCACGCTGACGTACTCCGGCTCCGACTCCGCTCCGTCGGCCTCGTCCGATGGCCGGCTGATCGCCTACGCCTCCGAGCGCGAAGGACGGCGGCGGATCTGGCTGAAGCAGCAACCCGGCGGGGACGAGGTCGCGCTGACCACCGGCCCGGATTTGCTGCCGCGGATCTCCCCCGACGGCACGCAGGTTCTGTTCGTCAGACGCGGGGCGGAGCGCGAATCCCTGTTCCGGATCCCGGTCGTCGGCGGCGAGCCGCGCAAGGTGCTGGACGACGCCTACGAAGGAGACTGGTCGCCGGACGGTCGGCGGATCGTCTTCCTGCGGCACGTCGAATCGAGCCGGGGGAACTCCATCGGCGTCGCCGAGGCTTCGGGACAGGAAGCCCGCATCGTCGCGACGGTGACCGGGCGCCTGGAGCGCGTGCGCTGGTCGCCCGCCGGGACCACGGTCGCCATGCGCCGGCTCGAGGGGGAGAACGCGCCCCAGGTCATGCTGCTCGTCGACCTCGCCAACGGCTCGCAGAGGACCCTCGTCCCGCCGCCGCCGTCCGGGACGGTCTCCGGCCCCGCCTGGTCGGGGGACGGGCGCGCCCTGATCTTCGGGCAGCTCGAGAGCTTCGTGTTCACCAACGTGGGGGGAAGCACGGCCCGGATCGTCCGGCAGGAGGTTGCCACCTCTCGCGCCGGGACCTTGATGTGGATCCCGAGCCCCGCCGGGGTGATCGACATCCTCGGTCCCGGCCGCCTGGTGATGGACATCCAGTCCCAGCGCGCCAACCTGATGGAGGTTCCGCTCGACGGAGCCTCCGGCGCCCGCGGCCGCTGGCTGACGCGCGGGAGCAGCATCGATCGCCAGCCGGACGTCTCCCCGGACGGCCGGTGGGTCATCTCCTCCTCCAACCGCACGGGCAATCTGGATCTCTGGAAGCTCTCGCTGACCGACGGATCCCTGCGGCGCGTCACGGAGGATGCCGCCGACGACTGGGACCCGGCCTTCACTCCGGACGGTAAGAGCATCATCTGGTCCTCGAGCCGATCCGGCCATTTCGAGATCTGGATGTGCGACGCCGACGGAACCGGCGCCCGGCAGGTCACGAACGACGGGTTCGACGCCGAGAACCCGACCATGACGCCGGACGGCCTCTGGATCGTCTACAGCTCCTCCAACCCCGAGCACTCCGGCCTCTGGAAGATCCATCCCGACGGCTCCTCTGCCTCGCTTCTCGTACCCGGCTCGTGGAGCACTCCGGAAGTCTCGCCCGACGGCGTCTGGGTGGCCTTCCGCAGCCAGGCGCTTCCCCGGATGCTGCACGTCGCGCGCGTCGAGGACGGGGAAGTCCAGCCGTTCCCGAGCGAGCTCCCCGGGGGTCTCTTCGCCGCCCGCGCGCGCTGGATGCGAGGCTCCCGGTCCCTGGCGTTCACCGGGTTCGACGCCGCCGGGGCGCTCGGAGTCTTCGTCCAGGATTTCGTCCCGGGCCGGGACACGCGCGCCTCCCGGCGCCCCCTCTCCACGTTCGACCCGGACCTCCCCATCGAGTCGTTCGGGATCGCACCCGACGGCAGCCGCGCCATCTACTCCCGGCTCGAGCAGAGCTCCGCCCTGATGCTCGCCGAGGGACTGCCGGGGATCGCGCCGGCCCCTCGACCGTCACGCTGACGTCGCACGCCCTTTTTTGCCCGAACGGTTGCCTCTCCGCCTGCTGCTGTGGCAGGATGAATCCACCGTTCCAACCGGATCCGAGGGAGGTGTCGCATGAAGATCCGAAGCCTGACTCTCGTCGCTCTCACGGCCCTTCTCGTCCTGCCTTCGGCGCTGGCGCACGCCCAGGTCGGCGCCGTCACCGACTCCCTGTACCAGCTGACGCCGGACGCCAGCTTCGAGGAGGGGTGCTTCCCACCGTGCGCCTGCGTCGTCCATTACTTCGACGGCCTGATCGGGACTTTCCGGATGACGCCGGCGGCCCCCGATCCGCTGTACCAGGTGTTCGACATCACGGAGGTGAACTGGCTGGCTCCGCGCCTCGGGCACCGCGTCACCGGCAAGGGAACCTACCGCATCGGCGGCGAGTTCGCCCGCATGCACCAGCTTCAGCTCGATCTCAAGGTCGGCGATCGCGACGTCGTCCATTACGACAGCGGCCTGATCCTGGGAGGGGCCGAGTTCCCCGGCCTCTCCATCGACATCGCCATGAACGGCATGATCTGCACCGACACGGTCTTCCACGTGCGGGCCAAGCCGGCGCTCATCAGCCAGGCGAAGCCCTACGCCCTGCTCGGATCGAGCTATCAGGAAGGATGCTACGGCCCGTGCCTCTGCGTGGTCGTCTCCCATCCTCTCCTGGGCCGGTTCGGCCTGCTGACGCTCGACGAGACGAACCAGGGGGGCGACTATGCCGTTGTCGGCATCGACTGGCACGTCCGCGACGCGAACGCAACCAGCACGATCGATCTGAAGAAAACCACCGGCTACGGGCTGTACCGGTTCTCCAGGACCGACGGCACGCAACGGATGCTCCTCGATCTGATCGAGGATGGACAGGGACCGACGCGCTTCGACAGCGGCACGGTTCCCGGCGGAGGGACCCTGAAGCGGATCGACATCAACGTGGCAGCCAACGGCTTCGCCTGTTTCGACCGCGTCTACTCCATCCACGCCAAGCGCCGCGCGGGGAACGCGTTGCAGAGCCTGGGTCCCGAGCCGGTGACGTTCCCCGTCGCCCCGGCTCCCTAGGGCCAGAACCGGGGACCCGACCTTCTGCGCGCGCGCACCTGGTCGATCCTGCTCGGCTTGGGCCTCCTGGCCTGGGCGGGGCTCTCCTTCCGGCGGGTGGAATCCGCGGGAGGCTACGTCGTCGCCGACTGGCGCCTCCTCCCGCTGCCCGCCCGCCTGGTCGAGCCGGGCCGGCGGTTCCTACCCCGCGGCCTGTGCCGTCTCGCCACCTACCCCCAGTCGCCGGCGAGGCTCCGCGTCGAGCTGACCGGGGACGGGGCTGCGCACAGCCGCGAGGGATCGAAGGTGGATCTGGAGGCGATCCTCGCCTACTCGATCCCCGAGGATCGGGTCCTCGATCTGCACCGATCGCACGGCCCGTCGTACGCCTCGGACTGGTTGGCGGGGCTCCTGAGATCCGCCACCGCCTCGCGCGTCGCCGCCGTCTCCTACGACGTGGTGCGCAACCGCGACCCGGAGCTGCCACAGTCGATCCGGGGCGAGGTGTCCGGGGCCGTCGCGACGGCGGGCATCGTGGTCTCCTCCGTGCGCCTCGTTCAGGTGTCGGGACTGGGAGAATCGTCCGGGACGATCCTCAAAGCCGGCGTCGAGCCCCTCGACACGAAGGTCCTGGTCGTCGGCGTCGATTCTTACACCTGGCGCATCGCCGAGCCCTTGATGCAGCAGGGACGGATGCCTCATCTCAGGTCCCTCGTGGCCCGCGGGGCGAGGGCGAACCTGCGCACCATCAATCCGATCCTCTCGCCCGTCATCTGGACCAGCATCGCGACGGGCATGAAGCCGTCGCGTCACGGCATCGTCGATTTCGTGGTCACCGCGCGTGACACGGGGCAGCTCATCCCGGTGACCAGCCGCATGCGCAGAGTCCCGGCCCTCTGGACGCTCCTGAGCCGGCAGGACGTCGACGTCGACGTCGTCGCCTGGTGGGCCACGTGGCCGGCGGAGACGGTGCGCGGACGGCTGGTCACCGACCGCGTGGCGTTCCAGCTCTTCGAGGAGGCGCAGGGGGACTGGAAGTCCTCCGATCCGGCCAGGAACCGCGGCAAGACCTACCCGGAGGATCTGTTCGAGACGATCCGGCCGCACATCCAGTCCCCCTCGGAGACCGCCGACGCCGCGATCGCCTCATTCCTCCCGGGTGGACGCGTGCCCTTTGACCTCACGACGGAGCAGCGCGACCTGTTGCGCCAGTTCCGCACCGTGCTCGCCGCGGAGAGGACCTATCACGCCATCGCCAAGGAGCTCCTCCGCGGTCCGGGGCGCGGCCTGAAGATGTTCTACTACGAGGGACCGGACACTACGTCGCACCTGTTCATGCGTTTCCGGCCGCCGCGTCTCCCCGGCGTCGAGCCGCGCGACCTGGAGCTGTTCGGGCAGATGGTCGATCGCTACTACGAGCTCCAGGACCGCGACCTGGGGGATCTCCTGGCGGCGGCCGGCCAGGAGACCGACGTGATCCTGGTCTCCGACCACGGCTTCAAGTCCGACTCCAACCGGCCGCTCGACAGCGACTCGCGCGTCGACCGCGGCAAGGCGGCGGAGTGGCACACGCCGGTCGGCGTCCTGGCGATGGCCGGCCCCCACATCCGCTCCGGGATCGACGTGGGGGCCGCCTCGGTGCTCGACATCGCCCCCACCATCCTCGCCCTGTTCGGGCTCCCTGTGGCCCGGGACATGGACGGCCAGCCTCTCACCGAGGCGCTCACGCCGGAGTTCCTGGCGGCGCACCCGGTCTCCTGGATCGATTCGTACGGCGGGGCGCGCGCCGTCGACGAGGAGGAGACGCTCGTGGCGTCCGCCGGCGACGCGGAAGTCATCGAGAAGCTGCGCTCGATCGGCTACATCGGCGAGGAGAGGATGACGGCGCAGAACAACCGCGGGCTCATCGCCCTCGACGAGGGAGACGTCGACGGCGCCATCGCCCAGTTCGAGCACGCCCTCGCGAAGGGGGCCCCCGGACAGGAGGTGCGACTCAACCTGGCGCGCGCCTTCCTGGAGAAGGGAGACTACGAGAAGGCGCGCTCGGCCGCGGCGGAGGTGCTGCGAGCCGACCCGCGCAGCAAGCAGGCGGAGGCGATCATCGCCGGGACCTACATCAAGGAGGGGAGGCTCGAGGAGGCGGAGGCTCGGCTGCGGGCGGCCCTCGCCATCGACGCCAGCTTCCTCCTGGCACGCGCGAAGCTGGGCGAGGTCCTGCAGCGGCAGGGGCGGGACGACGAGGCCCTGAAGGAGCTGGAGACGGCGGTTTCCATCGCGCCCTTGAGCCCGATCGAGTTCAACAACATCGGCAACATCCACCGACGACACGGCCGGATCGACCAGGCGATGCTGGCCTATCGCGACGCCCTGCGCGCCGATCCGCAGTACATCGGCGCCTACAACAACCTGGGGCTCTGCCTCCAGGAGGGCGGCCGCCTCAAGGAGGCGGCGGCGCTGTACGAGAAGGCGCTCGCCATCCGCCCGGAGAACGCCGTGCTGCGCAACTCCCTCGCCACGCTGCGCGCCCTGCAGGGGGACCGGGAGGGGGCCCTGCTGGAAGTGCGGCGGGCCGTGAAGTCCAATCCCGACTGGCCCGTGGCGCAGGGGAACCTGGCGACGCTCTTGTTCCAGATGGGACGGATGGCGGAGGCGCGCGGCGAGTTCGAGCGCTGGGTCGCGATCGAGCCCGACAACCTGGAGGCGCGGCTCGGCTCGGCCCTGACGCTTCTGGCGACGCAGGAGCCGGAGGCCGCGATGGCGCGCTTCGAAGAGGTCCTGAAGCGCGACCCGGGGAATTTCCGGGCCAACGTCGCCCTCGGCGAGATCCTGCTGCGCCGCGGCGAGCTGGAGAAGGCGCAGGCGCGCCTCGAGACGGCGGCCAAGAGCGGCGAGCCGGTGCCCCGGGTGTTCAACTCACTCGGCGAGGTCTACATGAAACGGGGCCTCGCCGCCGAAGCGGCCTCGGCCTTCCAGCGCTCGCTCGCCATCGACCCGAAGCAAAAGGAGATCCGCGACCGGCTCGCGGCCTCGCGCCGCTAGCCCGGACCTCCCACCGATCGAGCGTCCTCGACGGACCGGGCAGGAAGCAAAAGGGGCGGCCCCTTGGGGGCCGCCCCCGCTGTGCGACGCTGACGAGGGTGAAGCGCGCGCCGCTAGTGGCCGCCGAACCGGAAGCCGACGCCACCGTGTATCTTGTTGAAGGCGATGCTGTCGCGCTGACTCTCTTCGGCGGATGCAGCAAATCCCAACCCGCCGTTGATTGGATCGGCGACCAATCCGTCCCACGTCTGGCCGCCGTACCCGACCCAGAAATCGAAGTGATCCCAGGACCAGACGGCCCGCAGATCGTAGTCCCGGATCTCGCCGCGGACGTAGTCGTCCGAGCTGGTCACCCCGTCTAGATTGGCGTTGGCGTTGCGCGTCGCCGTAGCGTCGATGCTGGCCTGCAGGAACGAGAACGCCATGCTGCCCTGGAGGCCGAAGTGGTCGGTGAAGCCGAAGTTGGCCATGGCGCCCAGCTTCACCCCGAAGGCGTCCGACTCGATGTGCTTTGCTTCGATGTAGTAGTAGTTGGCCGCGTCAGTACCGTTGAAGGTACGATCCTCCTCGAATGTCGCCGATCGCAGGCCGGCGATCCAGTTGATCGTCAGCTTCTCCCCCGCCTGCATCGGGCGGAAGTAGTCGATATCGATCGTGCTGGCCTGGACCTGGCTCGTTGCATTCAGATTGACCGGGAAGCCGGCGAGGCCGACAACGGGAAGGCTGTAGCTGGCACCATAGTTGTACCCGTAGGTCCCGAAGACGGTCGGATAGACGTAGCTTCCCGTCACCGAGTCCTGGACCTCGTCTTCGTTGTCGAAGCTCCAATACGACACCGCCAGCCCGCCGAGGGCCCCCCACGAGTAGCCGATCTTCACTTCGTACGTGAGGTCGGCGTCGTTCTCCATCACCATCCTGGTCGCGAAGAACGGGGCCGTCGCCTCGATATACGTGGCGTACTGCTGGTCGAGACCGTTCGGCTGCGTGCTGGCCAGGTCGAGCGCCAGGAACCAGCCCTTGTAGTCCTCCGGCGCGGCCATCGCCGGCCAGCCTGCGGCGGCGATCACCGCGGCTGCCAGAGACAGCGCCGCGATCGCCGCGCGGGTCGGGACCTTCCTGTTCCGCTGCTGCATCGCCTCGTCCTCCTCCTGGGTTGAATGGATGAACGCTCC
>DASRJX010000019.1:0-11779 GCA_035649235.1 Candidatus Cryosericum sp. | reverse complement strand
CGTTGAAAGGCGCGGCCTCCTGGGACAGGGCCGACAGGCTCGTCCAGCCGGGGCCCGCGATCTCCGGCTTCAGGCGTCCGTCCCGCGTCGGTCCGGGGCTCGAGAAGGCGGCCAGCGACCCGAGCGCCGGTGGCTGGCCGTTCACCAGGTACTGGTAGGTCATTCCATCCGTGCTCAGCCAGTTCTGCCGCGTGACGTACGCCCCCACGGTCGTGGAGTTGAAGCCGGTGCCGGGTATCGAGATGAGCCGCGTGAGGTTCGGCGTCGTCCAGGGAGACGTGAGACCACCATTCCCGAAGGAGTTGAGCCAGATCCAGGCGTCGTAGATCCCCCCCGCGGTGATGTTGTCCCCGTGGACCCGGAAGGACCAGGTGCCCCTGCAGGGATTGGACCCCTGCTGGTCGTCGATCTCCAGATCGAAGAAGCGGGCGCCGTTGGGAGCCGGCGACGAGGTGTCGTCGATGATCATCGTCCCGCTGGTCGACTGCACCTGCGTGGTCGCGACGAAGCCCTGGCCGGTGAAGGCGCTCAGGGTGATGGCCCCGTTTCCACACGGCGCCGTCGTCGGATCGAGGATCGACACGGTGAGGGAGTCTCCCCCGCTGTACCAGATCTGCCAGGCCATGATGTCGTTGAAGATTCCCGGCACCGCGGTGTACTGGGGGATCGTGAAGGTATGCGTGTTGGTCGTGCCGTTGCTGACGGTGCCGCGGATGTGGATGGGGCTGCCGCGCTCGTTGCCGCCCGACTTGGCGACCACCTTTCCGGGGATGCCGGGGCCGGTCAACGTGTCGATGGTCACCTCGTCCAGGTCCGATCCGTCGTGGCCGCCCAGCTGAGAGCCGAGGCTCAGGTTGACGGCGTAGGGCTTCCCCAATTCGGCCGCCTTGGTGTCGATGAAATCGAAGGCAGAGCTGATGTCGAAGCACTGGATGCAGTCCGACGTGTCGGTCGGCTCGGGAAACACCTTGACGACGATGATGTCGGCCTCAGGAGCCATGCCGACGTACCGCTGCGCCGGAAAGCCGAACCCGGTGGCGCGGCCGTTCCCCGCGGAGACGCCCGTGGTGTTGGTGCCGTGGCCGTCGGCGTCAGGAGCGGTGATCGTCGGCCCGCCGGTCAGGGCGGCGTTGATCTGGGCCTCGGTGTACAGGCAGCCGAAGTTGAACGGCACGGGCGGCGGCGACCCGATGCACGCGTCATCCTGGTTCCAGATGTACTTGATGCGCGTGGTCCCGTTGGCATTGCGAAAGTCCTGATGGTGCCAGTCGATGCCGGTGTCGATCGACCCGACGATGACCCCTTTCCCCCGCATCCCGTAGACGTTCGCCAGCTCGTTCGAGCGGACCTCCGCGCGGCTGAGGTCCAGCTCCTTCTCCGGGATGCGGATCGCCTGCATCGCCTCGACCCCCGTCAGCGCGGCCACCTCCTTGAGCCTGTGCACCGGGATGCTCGCGGAGGCGAACCCCGGCATCCGCCCGTAGGTCCTGATCCCGAGCCGCTCCATCGCCTCGCGCGCCTGGGCGTCGACACGGAGGCGGACCCTGACGCTCGGCTCCTCGGACTCGGTGTCGACGGCGAGGATGCGGCGGTACATACGCATTTCCTCTTTGGATACCTTCCCGGCAGCGCCCCCCTTCTCGGCGGCGGCCAGGGAGCCGCGCATCATGCGGGTCAGGAGGGGATCGACGAACGGCTTCTTGCGCTCGGGCCGGGAGAGGGAGGGGATCAGAAGGAGCAGCCCCAGGACGACGGCGGAGGCTCGGACGGTCGGATTCACACGGCGCATGCGACGCTCCGTCCCGTGACGGGGCACGGGCAAGTCAGACAGGACCCGGGGCGGAAGCCACCGCCGGGACAGGGATTAGCCTTGGATTCCTCATCGGGCAGACTATCAGATACGACGCGAACCGGGCCTTTTCAAGCAGGAAATGGCCGTCCGAGGGCCGCGACGATCACGTTTTTGGCCCTCCGGACCGCCTCCAGGTCCACCCTCACATCGTCCCCCCCCTGGCGGAGGGCCAGCACGACGGCCTCGGTGGAGACGTTCCCGGAGGCCCCCGGGGCGTAAGGGCACCCGCCTATCCCCCCGGCGCTCGAGTCGAACAAGGTGATCCCCCGGCTCCGGGAGGCAATCACGTTCTCGACGGCATGCTGATAGGTGTCGTGGAAGTGCATCGCCAGGCGATCGGAGGCCACGAGCGGCAGCAGGAGGTCCAGCAGGCGCAGGACCTCGGTGGGGACCGCCTTGCCGATCGTGTCGCCGATCGAGACCTCGTCCACCCCCAGGTCCAGGAGGCGCTGCGTCACCTCGATCGTCTTCGTCGGCGGAACCGCTCCTTCGTAGGGGCAAAAGAAGGCGGTCGAGATGTACCCCCGGATCGGCAGCCCCGCCTCCCGCGCCCGCCCGACGACGGGCTCGAAGCGCTCGATCGACTCGTCGATCGAGGCGTTGATGTTGTGCCGGTTGAAGGTCTCGCTGGCCGCCGTGAACACCGCGATCTTGTCCACCTTCGAGCGCAGGGCACGGTCCAGCCCGCGCTCGTTCGGCACCAGCGCCGAGTAGGTGACGCCCGGAGCGCGGCGGATGCCGGCGAACACCTCCTCGGCGTCCTGGAGCTGCGGGATCATGCGGGGCGCCACGAAAGCGCCCGCCTCGATCTCCTGCACGCCGGTCAGGGACAGGGCGTCGATGAAGGCGATTTTCACGCCGGCCGGCACATGAGCCGCCTCGTTCTGCAGGCCGTCGCGCGCCGCCATCTCGGCGATCCGGATCATCGCTGCCTGGCCCGGCGCCTGGGGCGGGCCCGCGCCGGCGAGGCGACCGTCGCCGCTTCCGGCTCCGGCACGGGCGCCATCGTGACGAGCACAGCACCGAGATCGACCATCTCCCCCGGGGCGCAATGGATCGTGTCCACGACGCCGGGGCCCGGCGCCGTGAGCCGGTACTCCATCTTCATCGCCTGGAGGATCACCAGGACCTCGCCGGCCAGAACCGTCTGACCAGAAAGGACCGGCACGGCCACGACGCGCCCCGTCATGGGCGCCCTCACCTCCGCCTGGGCCGCGCCTGCGGCGGCCGCCTCGGCCCTCTCGGGGCCGAAGTACTTCGCCCCGCCCGGCCAGCCGATCCAGACCCCCTGGCTGGTGCGCGCCACCGCCAGCCGGAAGCGCCGGCCGTTCCGCACGGCGATCTCGAACTTCACGGCACGAGCCTCCCCGACCCGTCCGGCTCCTGCCACGGGGAGTGGCGATCGGCGGCGACGCCGCCGTCGCCGGCCCCCTCGGCCGGGCGCGTCGCGAGGGCCCGGCGCGCCGCCGCCACCGCCTCGGCCGGCACCTCGGGCTCCGGCCACCGCCGCGCCTCGAGTGTCGAGGTGTAGGTCTCGCCGCGCCGGAATTCCTCGCTCTCGAGCACCTGGATCAGGAACGCCTGGTTCGTCGCGACGCCCAGGAGCGTCAGATCCCTGAGCGCTTCGACCAGGCGGCGCCTCGCCTGCTCCCGCGAGGCGCCCCAGGCGATCAGTTTGGCCAGGAGCGGGTCGTAATCCGGGCGCACCTCCTGCCCCTGGCGGATGCCGGAATCGACCCGCAGCCACGGGCGGGACGGCCAGTCGAGCATCAGGACGGGGCCGCTCGAGGGCAGGAAGCCACGGTGCGGATCCTCGGCGTTGAGCCGAGCCTCGATGGCGTGGCCGCGCGGCGTCGGCGGCTCCGGCAAGCGTCCTCCGAGGGCCAGCTCGACCTGCGCCGCCACGATGTCCACCCCCGTGAGGAGCTCTGTGACGGGATGCTCCACCTGGAGGCGCGTGTTGACCTCCAGGAAGAAGTGCTCGCCGCCGGGCCCGACGAGGAACTCCACCGTCCCGGCACTCGCGTACTTCGCCTTGCGCGCCAGCGTGACCGCAGCGTCGAGGAGTGCTCTGCGCGTGCTCTCGGGAATGCCAGGGGAGGGCGCCTCCTCGATAACCTTCTGGTAGCGCCGCTGCAGGGAGCATTCCCGCTCGCCGAGTGCCACCGCCTCGCGGCCGTCCCCCAGGATCTGGGCCTCGACGTGGCGCGCCGGGGCGAGATATTTCTCGACCAGGAGACGCGGGTCGGCGAACGCCACTTCAGCCTCGCGCCGCGCTGCCGCGAACGCCTCCGCGAGGGCGCCGTCGTCCCCGACGAGGCGCATCCCCTTGCCACCCCCCCCGCCGGCGGCCTTGATCAGCACCGGATAGCCGATAGCGTAGGCGGCCCGGCGCGCCGACTCCAGCGTGTCGCACTCGGAGGCGCCGGGAATGACTGGCAGGCCGCACTCCTCCGCCGTCCGCCGCGCCCCGCGCTTGTCTCCCAGGAGGCGCATCGCCTCGGGCGAGGGTCCGATGAAGGTCAGCCCCGCGGCGCGGCAGGCCTCCGCGAACGGGGCGCTCTGGGAGAGAAAGCCGTACCCGGGATGCACGGCGTCCGCCGACAGGCGTCGCGCGGTCTCGATCAGGTGCTCTGCGTCGAGGTACCCGGAGGGTGCGGCGAGCGCCGCCACCTCGTCCGCCAGATCGACGTGCAGGGCGTCCCCGTCGCCGTCGGAATGGACGGCGACCGACGGGATCCCCATCTCGCGGAGTGTTTTGAGGATACGGCAGGCGATCTCGCCCCGATTGGCGACCAGGACCTTCACGGCCTCACGACCAGCGCGGCGCGCGCTTCTCGAGGAACGCCGCCAGCCCTTCCTGCCCTTCCTGCGAGACGCGCACGCGGGCGATGGTGCGCACGGTATGGTCGATGGCCCGGTCGCGCGGGGCCGACACCCCCTTGCGGATCAATTCCTTGGCGATGGCGACGGCCTTCGGACCGCACTTGAGCAGCTCCTGGGCGATGGCGTCCACGCGGATGTCCAGCATCTCCGGCTTCACCACCTCGTGAATGAGGCCGATCCGCAGCGCCTCCCCGGCGTCGAAGCGCTCCCCGGTCAGGAAGTAGCGGCGCGCGGCGCGCGCACCGATTTTCGGCAGGACGAAGGTGGAGATGTTCGCCGGCACGATGCCCAGGCGCACCTCGGTGAAACCAAACTGCGTCCCCTCCGCGGACACGACGATGTCGCAGCAGGCGACCAGGCCCGACCCGCCCCCGAGCGCCGCCCCCTGAACCCGTCCGATCACCGGCTTCGGGCACTCGTCGATGGCGCGGAACATCTCCGCCATGGCGCGGGCGTCCTTGGCGTTCTCCTTCTCGGTGTAGTCCTTGCTCTTCCTCATCCACTGGACGTCGGCGCCGGCGCAGAAGATCGGACCGTCCCCCGCCAGGAGGACGACGCGCACGTCGTCCTCGAGCGAGTCGAAGGCCTGCCGCAGCTCCGCGATGACGACCTCGTTGAAGGCGTTGCGGACCTCGGGGCGCTGGAGCAGGATGGTCGCCACGGGGCCGCGCCGTTCGATGCCGATGGTCTGCATGAGGTGGTCTCTTTCCCGCGGCGAAGCGCGGCGCGGCGCCGCGCTACATCCGGAAAACCGGCGCCGGCCCGCGCTCGATCGGCGCGTTGAGGCAGGCCGACAGGGCCAGCGCCAGGATGCGGCGCGTGTCCAGAGGATCGACGAGGCCATCGTCCCACAGCCGCGCCGATCCGAAGTACGGGTCCCCTTCGATCTCGTACTTCTCCAGGACCGGCGCCGCGATCGTCTCGGCCTCGGCGCGCGACAGCGACTTCCCTTCGCGCTCCAGCTGCTCGCGCTTCACCTGCACCAGGACGCTCGCCGCCTGCTCCTTCCCCATGACCGAGACGCGCGCGTTCGGCCAGGTGAACAGGAACCGCGGGCGATAGCCGCGGCCGCACATGGCGTAGTTGCCGGCGCCGTGGGAGGCGCCGACGATGAGAGTCAGCCGGGGCACCATGGCGGTGGCCACCGCCTGGACCATCTTGGCGCCGTCGCGCGTGATCCCGCCCTGCTCGTAGCGCTTGCCGACCATGAATCCGGTGATGTTCTGCAGGAACAGGATCGGGATGCGGCGCTGGGTGCACAGCTCGATGAAGTGGGCCCCCTTCAGCGCGCTCTCGGAGAACAGCACCCCGTTGTTGGCCAGGATGCCCAGAGGATACCCCCACAGGCGCGCGAACCCGGTGACGAGCGTCGCGCCGTAGCCGGACTTGAACTCGTGCAGGCGGCTGCCGTCCACCAGCCGCGCGATCACCTCGCGCACGTCGTACGGGTGCTTGTTGTCCCGCGGCAAAACACCGTAGATCTCCTCGGCCGGATAGAGCGGCTCCTCGGGCGGCGCCGTGTCGAGGGCGACCTGCTTGACGGTGTTGAGGTGCGCCACGACGTCGCGTGCCAGGCGCAGGGCGTGCTCCTCGCTCTCGGCCAGGTGGTCGGTGACACCGCTGACGCGCGAGTGCATCTCCCCTCCCCCCAGCTCCTCGGCCGTCACCTCCTCGCCGGTCGCCGCCTTCACGAGCGGCGGCCCCGCCAGGTAGATCGTCGCCCCCTTCACGATGATGTTCTCGTCCGACATGGCCGGGACGTAGGCACCTCCCGCCGTGCACATGCCGAGGACCACCGAGACCTGGGCGACGCCGAGAGAGGAGAGGATCGCCTGGTTGTAGAAGATCCGCCCGAAGTGGCCGCTGTCCGGGAAGACGTCGGCCTGCAGCGGCAGGAAGACGCCCCCCGAGTCGACGAGGTAGATGCACGGCAGGCGGTTGTCGAGGGCGATCTCCTGCGCCCGGACGTGCTTCCTGATGGTCTCGGGGAAGTAGGTGCCCCCCTTGACGGTCGGATCGTTGGCGACGATCACGCACTCGCGCCCGGAGACCCGTCCGACGCCCGTCACCAGGCCGGCAGCCGGCGCCTCGCCGCCATGCAGCCCCCACGCCGCCAGAGCCGACAGCTCCAGGAACGGCGTCCCCTCGTCGAGCAGCTTCTGGATCCGCTCGCGCGCCAGGAGCTTGCCCCGCTTGCGCTGGGTGGCGATCGCCTGCTCCGGCCCTCCCGCGCGGACCTTGTCGAGGCGCCGGCGCAGCTCCTCGGCCAGCCTCCTGTGGTGGCTGGCGTTCTCCTGGAACTCCGCCGAGCGCGGATCAACGCTGCTCTTCAGGGTTTCCATCGCGCCCGGAGCCTAACGCGGGTGCCTTGAGCCGTCAACCCTGCCGGCGCGAGGCTCGCCAGGCCCTGAGGACGCGGCGGACCCCGGCGCAGACGGCACAATAGACATTGCCGCGCGGCAGGCGGGACGGTACATTTCGGGGACCGCAGCTGGACGCCTGTTTCACGAACCAGCACCGGTCGCGACCACCGCGTACGCGGCCCCGGAGGGCCCTGCACGAATGAGACGCCCGCGCACCATTCTTTCGACCCTTGCGGTCATCGGGGTCGCCTGCCTCCTGCCCGCCGCCGCTCGCCCGGAGATCGTCGCCCCCGACGAGACGCTGCCGGAGCCCTCGGCGCGCTCGACGCCGGCGGTGCCCTCGACGACGGCGGCGCAGTTCGCCATCGATCCGGGCTGGACCGTCGCCCGCGTCTGGAACGAAGCTCTCCTGGCGGCGATTCGGATGGACCGGCCCAAGCCACCTATCCATGCCCGCAATCTGTTCCATCTTTCGGTCGCGATGTGGGACGCCTGGGCCACGTTCGATCCAACGGTTGTCGGCTACCTCACGACCGAGAAGCACGCCGCCGCCGATGTCGAGGGGGCCCGTAAGGAAGCGATCAGCTACGCCGCCTACCGGCTCCTGATGCACCGCTTCCCCGGCAGCGGCATCGATCCGGGGGACCGCAAACTCTGCCAGCCCGGCGCCTTCGTCTCGCAGGGCACCTTCACCGCGACGCTCGCCGCCCTCGGGTACGACCCCGACTTCACCTCGACGGACGGAGACTCGCCCGCCGCCATCGGGAACCGCATCGGCCAGGCGGTGATCGACTACGGTCTGAGCGACGGGGCGAACGAGGGGGAGGTGCTCTGCTACCCCGACGACACCGGCTACTTCGCCTACAACCCCGACCTGATCTTCAAGCTACCGGGGACGGGCGCCACGTTACCCAACCATTGGCAGCCTCTGGCGTTCGATTTTCTCGTGCTGCAGAACGGGATCATCATCGGCGCCGCCGTGCAGAGCTTCGTCGGGGTCGGCTGGGCCGACGTGAAGCCGTTCGCGCTGACGCCTTTGGACCGGCAGCAGCCCGGCCAGGAGCCGACGGGGTGCGCCATCCACCCCACGGCCGAGGTCCCATACCTGCCCGCGGGATGTCCGCCCCAGCTCGGCGCCGACGGGGACCAGGAGGTGCGGGACGCCATGGTCGAGCTGATCGCCCAGAGCGCCTCCGTCGACCCGGGCGAAGGCAGGTCCATCGACATCTCCCCGGGCGTCCACGGCAACAACCCCCTGGGGAGCGACGGCGGCAGCGGTTATCCGGCCAACCCGTTCACCTGCGAGCCCTATGCGTCGAACGTGGTGAACCTGGCCGACTACGCCCGGGTCGTCGCGGAGTTCTGGGCGGACGGGCCGCGCTCGGAGACACCGCCGGGGCACTGGAACGTGCTCGCCAACTACGTGACCGACCACCTGGCTGCTTCTGACAAGCGCCTCGGCGGGACGGGAGGCCCGCTCCTCGGGCCGCTGGAGTGGGACGTCAAGCTCTACCTCGCCATGAACGGCGCCGTGCACGATGCGGCGATCGGCGCCTGGGGCACGAAGCAGTACTTCGACTCCTCCCGCCCGATCACGCTCATCCGCTACATGGGGGAGCGCGGCCAGTCCTCCGACCCCGCCCTTCCCTCCTACGATCCGGAGGGGCTGCCGCTCATCCCCGGTCTCATCGAGCTGATCACCCCCGAGTCGACGGCGCCGGGAGAGCGCCACGAGCACCTCGAGGCGTTCTGCGACGTCGGGTTCAACGCCGGGCTGGCGTGCGAAGTCGAGGCGGACTGTCCGGACAACGGGCCGTTCGACGGCAAGTGCGTCAGTGCTTTGGGCGAGATCGCCATCCATGCCTGGCGGGGAAGCCCCGCCGATCCGCACGCCGGCATCGGCGGCGTCGGCTGGATCCGCGCTTCCCAGTGGATGCCTTACCAGGCGAACACGTTCGTGACGCCCCCGTTCCCGGGATACACGTCCGGCCACAGCACGTTCAGCCGGGCCTCCGCCGAGGTGCTCTCCCGGTTCACCGGCACGCCGTTCTTCCCGGGCGGGCTCGGGACGTTCGTGGCGGGACAGAACGCCTTCCTGAGCTTCGAGCTGGGCCCGAGCGAGGCGGTCGCGCTGCAGTGGGCGACGTACTTCGACGCTTCCGACGAGGCGGCCATCTCGCGCCGCTTCGGCGGGATCCATCCGCGTTATGACGACTACCCGGCCCGCAGGATGGGGTCCACCATCGGCCAGAAGGCCTTCGCGAAGGCGCTGGAGTTCTATCGCCAGACGCCGGGGGAAGGCAATCCGGATCCCGGCGGCTGCCTTCCGGAGATCACTCTCTGCCACCACAGCGGGAGCGGGAACGGAAAGAGCGTCACGATCACTGTCTCCAGAGACGCGCTGCCCGCCCATCTGAAGCACGGCGACACGATGGGAGCCTGCACCGGCGCCCCCGCCGTCCACTCGCCATCCCTGCGCCGGCTCCATCCCGGATAGACGCGAGTTTCTAACCGAGCGGCGCGTCGGCGGCGGGATCGACGCCGGCCAGCGCTTTCGAGGGCCCGGCGGCGTGTCAGGCGGGGCCGGCGGCCGATCGGTGCCGGGCGGTCTGACCGATGTGGTCCGAGACCTCGAAGACGGTCCTGACGGGCAGGATCCCGAGAACGCGGTACGAGCCGATGGAGTGCATGCCGGCCGAGGCGAGGCAGCCGCACTGCGAGCAGTCGGGATCGCCTCCGAACTGGCACGGCGTGATGCGGGTCTTCAGATCGGCGCTCATCGACACCGTGGTGCGGGCGAAGATGCACTCGGCCGGAGAGGCCGGGGGCCGGCGGAACCCTTCGATCGCCGCATCGGGGAGCTGCAGCTTGGGGAAGAGAGGACGCAGGCTCGTCAGCTCCTCCAGCGTCCTGGCACGGTCCTCAGGCGACAGAGTCTCCTCGGCCGGGATTCCTCTCTGCGGCGTGAACAGGCTGAACCAGATCTGCCGCACTTCCTTTCGCTCCGACCAGAACTCCAGGAACTGAGAGAACGAGCCCGGCCGCCGGATCATCTGGGTCGTGACGGTGCAGTGCACGTTGATCGAGTGACCCGCGATGTGCTTCAAGATCCGATCGTAGGTCGCCGGCGCCCGGCGGCGATCGTGGTCCGGCTGCAGGCCGTCGATCGAGACCACGAGCCACAGCCCCTGGATCGCGCTCCAGGCGGGCGGGATCGGCCGCACGGCGCTGGTCACGAGCTGGACCGTCACCCCCATCCGGCTCAACTCCGGCAGCAGGACCTCCAGCTCCCGCACGCGGACCAGGGGCTCCCCTCCGACGATCGACAGGTACACGGGGCGCTGCCGGCGCACCAGATCCAGCACGCCGTCGACGAGCGCCTGCCCCTTGAAGTCGGCCAGCGAGGAGAGCGATCCCTGCTCGCCGAGATGCTGCGGCTCGTACGCATAGCACCCGGGACAGTGGAGCGGACACTCGCGCGTGATTTCAATGGAGAGCGTCGGCTTGGATCCGGTGAGGATGCGCCCCCAGGCGCGGAAGAGGTTCGCGTGTCGCATCTGAGCCCCCGCCGACCGTGTTTGCTGATTCGGGCGGCGGCAGTCTACTGAACGATCCATCGTCCGACAAGTCACGGGCCCTCCGGATGGCGATGGCGGGCAGCCCAGTTATACTCGCAGGAGGTGATGGCATCGGGTCCGGGAGCCGGCCAGCGTTTCGAGGGTCTTCAAGAGCTGCGGCTGTTGGCCGCGGTCGCCGTCCTCGCCTTCCACAGCGGCCACTTCGTCGAGATGCATGTTCCCGCCGGGGATGCTTTCGTCCACTTCTGGACGAAGCCGATCTTCTCGCTGGGGGTGAATCTCTTTTTCGGCATTTCGGGGTTCGTCCTGATGCACGCCCTGGCGCGCTGCCCCGTGCCGCGGTTCCTGGCTTTGAGGTTCCTGCGCATCTACCCGCCATTCCTGGCGGCGGTCGGCCTGATGGTCCTGGCACGGTGGTCGCTTCTGGGTGAGTTCACGCCGGTGCCGTGGGCGAGCCTCACGCTCCTGCCCCTCGGACGGATGGACTACCCGCTGCTGGTGCAGTGGTCGCTGGTGTACGAGGTCTTCTACTACGTCGTTGCGGCCGCGGGCGCGCTCGTCCCACGCCGGTCGTACTTCCGGTGGGCGCTCTGGCTCTGGGCGGCCGCCATCGTCGCGGCCGCGCTCCTGGGCCTGAAGTCGGTCTTCTTCCCCACCTTCGCCAGCATCGGGCTGTCGCTCTTCAACCTCTGCTTCATCGGAGGCATCCTGGCGTACGAATACCGTGCCGCCTGGGCGCGACGGCGCTTTCTCGTGGCTCTCGCGGCGATCGTCGGCATCGTCGGGATCCACCCCACGGACGCCTCGGTGCGCCAGTACATGCTCATGCCCGTGGCCACCACCGCCCTGGTGTCGCTCATGGCGCGCGGCACCGACGGCGGGCCGCGATCGAAGTGGCGCGCGCTCCTGTCGCTGGGCGGGGACTGGAGCTACGGGCTCTATCTCCTGCACGTTCCGATCATCACGCTCCTGCTCGACCTGGGCCTGGACGCGCTCGCCGGGACGCACCCCCGCGCCGTCCTTGTCGTGGTGGCGACGACCGCACTCCTCCTCGGATCGGCTTACGGCTGGCTCGAGCTGGCGCTCTACCGTCGCGGGCG
>DASRJX010000018.1:0-14078 GCA_035649235.1 Candidatus Cryosericum sp. | reverse complement strand
GCCGGATCGCTTCCCGCTCGAGGCGACGGCATCCAGCTCCCCGGACTCGGAGTCCCTCTTCAAGGTCAGGAGCTCCGTGGCCAGGCCCATGGCGGTCTGGAACCGCCGCGCCGGGTCCTTCATGAGGCAGCGATCGACGATGCGCGCCAGGTCCCGCGGCAGGGCGGGGTTGATCTCGGTGATCGGGGGTGGGTGGTCCTTCAGGATCGAGGAGAGCAGCGACACGGTGCTCCCACCCTTGAAGGGACGCTCCCCGGTGCTCATCTCGTACAGAATGATCCCCAGCGAGAAGACGTCGGAGCGCGGATCGACGCGCTTCCCTTCCCCCTGTTCGGGCGACATGTAGGCGACCGTGCCGACGATGCGCCCTTCCTCGGTCAGGACCATCGTCGGCAGCCGCGACGCCGCGCCGGCCTCCTCGGGACCCTCGTCGAGCTTCGCCAGACCGAAATCGAGAACCTTGATCTTGCCCTCGCGCGTCACCAGGATGTTCTCCGGCTTCAGGTCGCGATGGGTGATCCCCTGCTGGTGGGCCGCGGCGACCGCTTCCGTCAGAGGGATGGCCAGGTTCAGGAGCCTTTTGAGCGGCAGCCCGTCCCGCGGCAGGATCTGCCGCAGTGTCTGCCCGTCGACGAGCTCCATGGTGATGAAGTCGGTGCCGCCAGACTCCTCCACGGAGTAGATGATGACGATGTTCGGGTGGTTGAGCGCCGCGATCGCCTTGGCCTCCCGCTCGAACCGATCGCGCCTTCGGGGGTCGCGGGCTGTCTCCGCCGGGAGGATCTTCAGCGCCACCTTGCGCGACAGCTTGGCGTCCTCGGCCTCGTACACCTCCCCCATGCCACCGGCGCCGAGCTGGCGGAGGATGCGGTAATGTCCCAGCGTCTGGCCGATCCAGCTAGACAAGAGGCCCTCGGACGAGACCGGGGGGCATTCTATCCCGGCCGACGGTCAGGCCCGGCGGCCGTCGCCGGAGTCGTCCTCGTCGTCCTCTCCCGGCTCCTCGGTGTTGACGATGAGACGCGCGATCTTCCAGGTGCCGTCAGCCTGGCGCTGCAGCACCCAGAAGTACCGCTCCCAGGTCTCCGATTCCTCGCCGGTGTCGGGATCGTTCCACGCGAGCGTGACGTCGATCCGCTCGAACGCCCAGGAGCCGAGGATCCGGGTCTCCTTCACCTCGAACTCGGGCGTGGCGGGTTCGTCCTTCAGGAGGTCGTCGAGGTAGTCGGCGATCTCGTCCCGGCCCTCGCAGGTGGCGTCGTCGGACGGCACCAGCACGGCGTCGTCGGTGAACAGCGCCGCCAGCCGCTCCGCGTCCCCCTCGCCGTAGGCCTGGATGAACGCGTCGCCCAGCCGCCGGATGTCCTCCCGATCGGCCGGGCGCGGAGCCTCCGCGGCGCCCCCTTGCGGCGGCCAGCCGCAGCCGGTCCCGGCGAGCAGTCCGGTCGCGAGCATGGCGGCCGCCGTCCGCGATCGGCCGGCGGCCACGAGGCGACGGGCTATCCCAGGGTGGACTTCCACTCCGCGATCTGCTTCTCGGTCTTGGCGATCTCGCCCTCGTTGTCCTTGTTCGCCTTGCCGATCGTCACGGCCTTCTCGGCCAGGGCGATGGCGTCCTTCTTCTTGCCGTCCTTCTCGAGCATCGACGCCTTGAGCCGGAGGTTCCAGAAGGTCTCCTTGAGGCCGATCGACTGGTCGATCCACTTCATCGCCTCGGCCCGGTTATCCAGGTTGGAGTTGAACGCGAAGTTGGCGGCGCTGTAGGGGACGTTCCATTCCTTGACCTCCCCCGCCAGCTCCTTCCGGATGTTGGCCAGCGCCTGCTGCGTGGTCGCGGTCCCGATCGTGAACGGCACGCGGAGCTTCTCCCAGGCCAGCTCGACCCGGGCGGAATCAGTGGCCACCTCCGGGAAGGAGAACTCCATCCATTCCTGGTTCGGCCCCGTCGTCGGCACGACCTCGACGCGCAGGGCGTCCTGGGAGCCGTCGTACTCGTAGCTCCCCCACTGGTCCGCCTTCTTGTTGAAGATGATCGTCCAGGCGTTCTTCTTGGGAATGGTGTGGAGGCTGTAGGTCCCCGCGGGCAGCGGCTTCCCGTCAATCGTGACGTCCTGGCTGAAGGAGATGGTCGTCGCCTCGTTCGCGCCGGTCCGCCACACCTGGTCGTACGGGACGAGGCCGCCCCAGATGACGCGGCCCTTCACTCCCGGCCGGGAGAAGGTGATGGTGACGTCGGTCAGCCCGACCGCCTGGGTGACCGAGCCCTTCGGGCTGGTGCGCGGGAGCTTGAGCTCCGCGAAGGCGGACGGCGCCAGCACCGACACTATCGCTGCAGACAGAAGAATCTTCCTCATGAGTTCCTCCCGGATGAAGTCCTCGTTCCCGAACCCGACAGACACTGGATGGGGCGCCCGGATCCTATCGCCGACACGCCGCGGGTAGCAACGGGTCGATTCTGCTATCCTCCGCCGCCGGGGCCCGCGGCTCCGGACCGCCGGACCCGAGGGGCGGCCCCCCCGTCCCTGCCTGGGACCCGCCGGTGGACCGTGAAGGAGGCCTCGATGCGGCTTTTTCCCCTCTGTGGTTTCCTGGCCCTGGCCCTCTCAGGGCTTTTGCTTTCAGCCCAGGAGCCGGGTCCTGCCGGTGGAGCCCCCCCCGCTGGGAGCCCCCCCGCTGTGGCCGATGCGCCCGAGGGAGGAACCGCGTCCCCCGGCGGGACGGCCTTCGACCCGGCGGCGGCCACCCGCGCCTACCTCGACCGGATGACGCCGGAGAAGAAGGCCCGCTCGGACGCCTACTTCGAGGGCGGCTACTGGCTCCAGCTCTGGGGCTTTCTCTACGGCCTCGCCGTGGCCTGGCTGCTTCTCGGAAGCGGCCTCTCCCGGAGATTCAGGGACTGGGCCCTGCGCCGGAGCCGGCTCCTCCCGGTCGCGCAGTGGCTCTACGCGGCCGGGTACGTCCTCCTGGTCGCTGTCCTTACCTTCCCGCTCAACGTCTATCAGGGGTTCTTCCGCGAGCACCAATACGACCTCGCCACCCAGACCTTCCCGCAGTGGATGCGGGACCAGTTCGTGGGGCTCGCCGTCTCCCTCGTCCTCTTTCCGCTGCTCCTCGTCGCCCTCTATGCGGTCTTCCGCAAGGCCCCGCGCACCTGGTGGCTGTGGGGCGGGGCGATCTCCGTCCTCTTCCTCGTCTTCGTGATCCTGATCGCTCCGGTCTACATCGACCCCCTGTTCAACAAGTACAAGCCGCTCGAGGACGCGCGCGTCAAGGACGAGATCCTGTCGCTGGCGCGGGCGAGCGGCATCGAGACCGACGACGTCTGGGAGTTCGACGCGTCGCGGCAGACGACCCGCGTCTCGGCCAACGTCTCGGGCTTCATGGGCACGATGCGCGTGCGCCTGAACGACAACCTCCTCAACCGCTGCACGCTGCCCGAGATCAAGGCGGTGATGGGGCACGAGATCGGCCACTACGCGTTGAATCACGTCTATGAGCTGATCCTCGACTTCGGCCTCGCGTATGTCCTGGGCTTCGCCTTCCTCTCCTGGAGCTTCGAACGGGCGCGGCGGCGCTGGGGCGCCGGATGGGGCGTGACCGACATCACCGACATCGCCGGCCTGCCGCTCCTGGTCGCCGTCTTCTCGGTCTTCTTCTTCATCCTCACCCCCGTGCAGAACAACATGATCCGGGTCAACGAGGCCGAGGCGGACCGTTACGGCCTGCAGGCGGCGCGCGAGCCGGACGGCTTCGCCGAGATAGCGCTGAAGCTGGGCGAGTACCGCAAGCTCGAGCCCGGGCCGTTCGAGGAGTGGTTCTTCTATGACCACCCGAGCGGCCGGTCGCGCATCAAGATGGCGATGGAGTGGAAGGCCGAGGCCCTGCGCCATCCCTGATCGCCGGCGACCCGCCCGCCGGGCCGGGCAGGACGGCCTGGATGACGGTGCCGACAGCGAGGACGAGCGCGCAGCCGATCAGGTTGTACCAGAGATAGCCGATGTCGGTCGTGACGTAGAGGCCGATCACCGTGCCCTCGGCCAGGAGCGCCGCCAGGAACACGGCCGTGCCCCCGACCCGCTTCAGGAGGAAGGCGGTCAGGAAGATCCCGAGGATCGTCCCATAGAAGAGGGACCCCAGGATGTTGATCGCCTCGATCAGGTTCTCCACCAGGTAGGCCGCCATAGCGGAGGCGATCGCCACCAGCCCCCAGAAGGCGGTCAGGACCTTCGACACCAGAACGTAGTGGCGCTCCGTGGCGTGGGACCTCAGGAGCCGCTGGTAGACGTCGACCGTCGAGGTCGATCCGAGCGCATTGAGCTCCGAGGAAGTGGAGGACATCCCGGCGCAGAAGATCACCGCGATCAGGAGACCTATCACTCCCTTCGGCATGTGCTCGACGACGAAGGTCAGGAAGACGTAGTCCGAGTCCTTCGTCTCCATCCCGGGATCGACCTTGTGGACCAGGCTCACGGCTTCCGAGCGGACGCCGAGGGCGCGCTCCTCGAGGCTCCTGACCTCGGCCTGCGCCGCGGCGATCGCGGCCTCGTCGCGGCGCTCGAGCGCCGCGGCCAGCGCCCGGACCGAGTCCCTCTTCTCCCTGAAGACCTCGGAATGACGGGCCTCGAGCGCTCTCATCTCGGGCGCCAGAGACGTCGCATCGACAGCCGCGACCGCCGACCGCTTGAACAGAAGCGGCGGCTCGACGAACTGGTAGAAGAGACAGACCATCACCCCCGTGAACAGGATGAAGAACTGCATCGGCACCTTGAGGACGGCGTTGAACATCAACCCGAGCCGGCTCTCGGTGACCGACTGCCCGGAGAGGTACCGCCCGACCTGGGACTGGTCCGTGCCGAAGTAGGAGAGCATCAGGAACATCCCTCCGAAGAGCCCGGACCAGAAGGTGTAGCGCTCGCTGTAGTCGAGGGAGAAGTTGATCGCCTGAAGCCGTCCCATCTTCCCGGCGACGCCGAGCGCCTGGGTGAAGGGGATCTGCCGGGACACATAGAACACGATGAGGCCGAAGGCGAGCAGCATCCCGACCAGGATCACGGCCATCTGGTGCTTCTGCGTCAGGCTGACGGCCGGCGTCCCGCCCAGCACCGTGTAGGCCACGACCAGGAGGCCGGTCAGCAGGATGGTGGCGTTGAGGTCCCAGCCGACCAGGTTCGAGACGATGATCGCCGGCGCGTAGATGGTGAGCCCGGCGGCCAGGCCCCTCTGGACCAGGAAGAGGACCGCGCCCAATTGGCGGGTCTTGAGATCGAACCGGCGCTCCAGGAACTCGTAGGCGGTGAAGACGCCGAGCCGGTAGTAGGCCGGGATGAACAGCGCCGAGACGATCACCAGGGCTACGGGCAGGCCGAGGTAGTTCTGGACGAACGCCATGCCCTTCTCGTAGCCGAACCCGGGCGTCGAGAGGAAGGTGATGGCGCTGGCCTGGGTGGCCATGACCGACAGCCCGATCGTCCCCCACTTCATCGTGTGACCGCCGCGGAAGTAGCCCTCCAGGTCCCGCTGGCCGCGCGATTTCCAGGTGCCGTAGATCGCGATGGCCAGGAGCGTGCCGCAGAGGACGACGAGATCGAGGGTGCTCACCTGTAGTGCCGGGTGAACAACTGGAAGAGGAGGATCAGGAAAGCCAGGAAGCCGAGCACGAGGCCGTAGACGGCGGACCAGGTCCGGAAGAAAGGAGGCCGATCCTGCATGATCTGCCTCTCCTTGTCGGGATCGATCGGCATGCCGCGTCTCTCCGGCGCTCCCCGGATGGAGCTCCCTAGTTCCCGAGCGCGATCAGGTTGGCGAACAGCCGGAAAGCACCCGGCACGCCCGCCGGGATCTGCCGGAACCAGGAATAGCCGGTGTAGACGAAGAAGCCCTTGCCGTGCTTCGCGACCAGCAGGCCTCCGTCGCGCGGCGGCTCGCCGGTGTCGTTGCAGGAGAGGACGGCCTGGAAGGCGCCGTCCCACTCGCTCGCGAAGTACAGGCCGCGCTCCTGGACCCAGCCCTCGAAGTCGGCGGGCGTGATCTTGTTGGGCACGTTGAGCGCCGGATGATCCGGCAGGAGGAAGCGGACCTCGGCCGCCTCCTCGCTGACCCGATCGCGCGAGATCTTCAGCGGATAGGGCGCCGGCGCATCGACGTGCAGCTCGTGGCTCGTGTTGTACTGCACGATGACGGTCCCTCCCGCCTTGGCGTACTCGAACAGGGCGGGCTGCCGGGAGCGGATGCCCTCCAGGGTGTTGTAGGCGCGCACGCCCAGGATCACCGCGTCGAACGCCCGGAGGCGATCGGCTGTCAGGTCGTCGACCCGTAGCTCCTCGACGCTGTAGCCGATCTGGCGCAGGCCCGCCGGGACCTGATCGCCGGCGCCCTGCACGTAGCCGATCGTCTGTCCTCTGCGCCCGAGCGACAGCCGGACGACGCGCGCCTCCGCCGGCGGCAGGACGACCTGCGTCGGGATGTGCGGGGGCTCGATGTGGAGGAGGCCGCGCTGGTAGCGGCGGCCTTTGGTTTCCGCCACGGCGCGGAGGACGCCCTCCGAGGCCGCGTCCGGAGGACGGACTTCGAACTCGAGCGTCGTCGTCGCGTCTGTCTCGGCGAGCAGGAACTCCCGGGAGGGCGGGAGGGTCGTCCATCCGGCGGGCGCCTCGAGCCGGAGCGTCCCCGCGGCCCCGGCCGCGGTGGCGCGGAGCGTGACCGCGACCTGGCGTGCCGCCGTCTCGGGAAAGACCAGGACGCCGTCGGCGATCGCGATGGCGACCGGCGGGAGCACCTCGAACGGCCGGTACTTCTCGCCGAAGGCGGGGTCGGTCCACTTGTGGACGACCGGCCGCTCGAGTGCGAACGGCACGCCGCCCACCTCGAGGCCGAACAGGACCGTCAGCGCCGGAGGGTTCTCGGGCCGGCCGATGAGGCCCGGGTCGTCGACCCGGAACATGCCCAGGGTCCCCTTCTCCCGCAGCCAGTAGGGCTGTGAGTCGGGCAGGCCCTCGGGCAGCGCGACTTCGATCGACTTTTTCTGCGCCTCCCGCGCACCCAGGTCCTGCTCCCAGGCCTCGTCGACGCCGGCGGCGGGGATCGCGAACCGCTTCATGCGGACCGCGAGGGCCGACCGGTTGGCGGCTTCCAGGTTGACTTTCACCTTGCCGCCCGGCGTGGCCGACCAGGTCTCCGCCGCCGCCTCCAGGTAGAGGCCCAGGCAGGCGGCGATCGTCTGGTCCAGGTCCGCCTGCTTGGACTCCTTCCAGCGGCCGGCCGGGAGCGCCAGGAGCTTCTTGCGCGCCTCGAGGAGCACCGGCACGACGCGCGCGGGGCTCTCGGGATCGAACTCCCGGAGAGCGCGCGCCAGGATCTCTCCCACGGCCTTGCCGCCCGCGATCCGTCCCCACGTGGTGTCGATCCCGTCGAACAGGTCGCTCTGGGCGCGATCCCCGTCCACGTGCTCCAGATACTCGAGCACCTCGCCGCGCGCGCCGCTGGAGCCGAAGCCCTGCGTCCGATGCATGCTGCGGCTGCGGGCGGCCAGCTCCGTGTACGACTCACCGAGCAGCGGGTTGTACCCTCCGACGTCGAGCTTCAGGAGCACCGCCGGGTTGAACTCCTCGCTCTTGTCGTAGAACCAGGAGGAGGTGTTCCAGAGCAGTCGCTTCGGACGCCAGGCCGCCAGGCGATCGAGCTGATCGGTGAAGCGCTTCGGATCGCCGGCGGCCGCCATCGCCTCCCGCGCCAGCCGCGCCGAGGCGGTGTGATGACCATGCGTGGCCCGCGCGGCGTCCGGGAAGCGCGTGATCACCACGTCGGGCTGGAAGCGCCGGAAGACCCGGACCGTGTCGGCGAGGACCTGCTCCTGGTCCCAGATCCTGAGCGTCTCCTCCGGGCTCTTCGAGAAGCCGAAGTCGATCGCCCGGGTGAAGAACTGGCGCCCGCCGTCGATCCGCCGGGCCGCCAGCAGCTCCTGCGACCGGATGATGCCGAGCAGGTCGCCGATCTCCGGCCCGAGGAGGTTCTGCCCGCCGTCCCCGCGGGTCATCGACAGGTAGGCCGCGTCCGCCAACCGTCCCTTGCCGAGGTACGCGATCAGCCGCGTGTTCTCGTCGTCGGGATGGGCCGCGACGTAGAGCACGCTCGCCAGCACCTGGAGCTTCTTGAGCGCGAGTCGGATCTCGGCCGCGTCGGGCCTGGCCGGAGCCTGGGCCGAGACGGTCCCGGTCGAGAGCCAGGCCACCAGGCCCATCCCGCCCAGGGCCCCCAGCACGCCTCTCCGGCCGCTCCCCCGCAACCCGTTCATCGACCGCGACCCCCCTTGGAGTCGAGCACCTGCCGGTAGAGATCCAGGTAGTCGCCGACGACCTTGTCGGACGAGAACAGCGTGCGGGCCCTCTCGTAGCCACGCTCCCCCAGGGCGCGGAAGCGCTCCCGGTCCTCGACGACGGCGTCCAGCCGCGCCACGAAGCCTTGGATGTCCCCCACCGGCAGCAGGAAGCCGGTCTCCCCGTCCACCACGACCTCGGGGACGCCGCCGGCGCGCGTCGCCAGGACCGGATGGCGGTGGAACATGCTCTCGAGGATGCTCAGTCCGAAGCTCTCGTGGTCCGACGTGTAGAGCGCCAGGTCGGCGGCGTTGAGGTAGTTCTCGACGTCGGGCACCGCGGGCATCACCGTGACCCGCGAGGCGATCCCGAGCGATTCGAGGAGCGGCCGGTAGGGCGCGAAGTCGCCGCCGGCCAGGACGAGCAGCCGGATCCGATCGCGATGCCGGGCGCCGGCGACGATGCGCAGCAGGTCCTCGATCCGCTTCCCCGGGCGCAGGTTCGACATGTGAATGACCAGGAGATCGTCGCCGGCGCCCAGCTCGTCGCGCACCTGCCGGCGGCTGCGGCTCGGCTCGGCGGGGGCGAAGAAGTTGTGGACGACCCGGATGTCGTGCGCGATGCCGAACAGGCGGATGGTCTCCTGGCGGAGGAACTCTGAGACGGCGGTCACCCCGGCGGAGCGCTCGATGGCGTGCTTGATCACCGGCTGGTAGTTGGGATCCTGTCCCATGAGCGTGGTGTCGGTGCCGTGGAGCGTCGTGATGAGCGCGGGCGCCGTGTCCCCCAGCATCTGCTGCGCCAGGCAGGCGGCGACGGCGTGGGGGACCGCGTAGTGCGCGTGGATCAGGTCGAGATCGAACGCGCGGCTGACCTCGGCCAGCGTGACGGAGAGCGGCAGGGTGTAGTCGGGATAGCGGAACAGGTCGTACTCGTTGACGTTCACCGGATGGAAGAAGACGTTCGCCTGCGACGCGTCGAGCCGGAAGGGCATCCCGTAGCTGACGAAGTGCACCTGGTGGCCGCGCCGGGCGAGCTGCTGCCCGAGCTGCGACGCCAGGATGCCGCTCCCCCCGACCGAGGGATAGCAGGTGATGGCGATCCTCCACGGATCGCCGGACCCTCTCCTGCCTGACGCGACGCTCAGAGCCGCCTCCCCGATCCGCCGAGGTCCGACAGCGCCTCGAGCCGCAAGGCGTCGTTCGCCCAGACCGCCATGGCGTAGGCGGCGCCGATCTCGGCTCCCAGGACGCGCGCCCGCGCGACCTGGAGATCGACGTAGTTGCGCGTCTTCATCTGCGACGCGTGGCACTCCATCGCCGCCCTCCAGGTCTCGAAGACGTCCGAGATGTCGACGATGATCCGGGCGAGGTGTACGAGCGCCGTCCCGGCGCCGGTCCCGGTGATGTCGTAGAAGAAAAGCGCGTCGATGGCGTGCGCCGGGAGGGTTTCCAGGTCCTTCAGGCCGCCGTAGCGTGCCAGGCGCGCCGCGTCGCGGGTCAGCCGGCCAGCCTTGCCGTGATCCGGGTGCTGGTTCTCCTCGGGCGACGGGGCCAGCAGGAGGTGGGGACGCAGCCTCCGGATGGCGCGGGCGATCTCCAGCGCGTTGCGCGGATGGTCCTCGATGCGGGCGTCGCCTCCCAGGTCGAGGAACTCCAGCGTAGTCCCCATCCGGGTGGCGGCCGCCTGCGCCTCGCGCTGCCTCTCCTCGGCGCTGCCGTGCGTGCCCGATTCGCCGCGCGTCAGGTTCAGGACCGTGACCGCCTGCCCCCGCGCTGCCTCCTTGATCAGGATGCCCCCGCAGCCGAACTCCACGTCGTCGGGGTGCGCGCCGATCGCCAGGACGCGGCGCGCCGGCTGCGAGGCGGGACTATCGGGAGGCGGCATCGGCGCGCCCGCCCAGGTCTTCCAGGAAGGGCCCCTCCACGAAGGACTCGTGGGCCCGCTCGATCGCATCCCGCTCCACGAAGGTGATCTCCGGCGTCTCGTCCCGGTTCAGGTACTGGATCTCGCTCGCCCCGGCCACGTAGTGCGTGCAGCGCACCACCGACTGCATCCAGCGCAGCCGCGTGTCCCGCGTCGGGCTCCGGCACTCCTTCCCGACCTCGCACCCGGGGAGATCGAGATACTCGTCGCCGCCGCGATGGAGTGTCAACCTCCCCCCCTGGCAGCGGGCCCGGACCAGCTCCCCCTCGTAGGGCACGTCCACGTAGTAGTCCTCGACGTCGATCGCCCGGCGCCGCACCTCGGGGTCACCGGATCGGACCACCTCGATCCCCTCCAGGATGCCGAGCCGCCGGTACATCTCCAGGCAGAAATCGGCCGCCGTCTCCGCCTGCACCGACTCGAAGAGGCGGACGAGGCCCGGCCCGACGAAGCACGGCAGGACGCGGGCCGTTCTCTCCTGCCAGTCGGAGCGGATCCTCTTGGCGAAGAGCGGAGAGTACTTCTTCTGAATCTTGCCGGCGTGATCGAAGTTCAGCCGCTTGAGGTCGCCGGTCTTGAGATCCCGGAGCGGCGTCGTCGTCTCGCGGTAGTCGTGATCGCTGTCGTGGCAGAAGTAGACGATCCGGCCGCCGATTTCCTGCCTCAGCCGCCGGGCGGTCTCCACCTTGGCCTGGAAGAAACGCTTGGGGAAGAAGCCGTTCGGCTGCTGGCCGAAGCAGATGACCGGTTCGCTCATGGGTGCCGTGAAGGGTATCATCCGCGCCCCTCTACGGCCACGCATCAGGTCGGTGTTCAGTTCGGGAAGGTCATGGGCTATGCTCTCCCGGCTCCATCCGGAGGGACTCCATGGCGAGGGCGGCGCCGATCGTGATCCGGGGCTTCGGCCAGACGGAGCGCCGGGACAAGTGGTGGGTCCAACCGGTCCTGGTCGTCCTGGGCCTGGGGACCTTCATCGTCTACTCGACCTGGGCGGCTTTCCAGGGGAATCACTACACCTTCGGGCCCTATCTCTCGCCGTTCTACTCGCCGGAGATCTTCGGAGACTCGCCACACGCCTGGTTCGGCCCCAAACCGGGCTGGTGGCCGGGCTGGCTGCCGTTCTCGCCCGCCTTTCTCATCCTGTGGGCGCCGGCCGGCTTCCGACTGACCTGCTACTACTACCGCGGCGCCTATTACAAGGCGTTCTGGGCCGATCCTCCCTCCTGTTCCGTCGGGGAGTCCCGCAAGGCGTACCTGGGGGAAGCCTCCTTTCCCCTCGTCGTCCAGAACGTCCACCGGTTCTTCCTGAGGCTCGCCGAGCCTATCCTTCTGATCCTGGCCTGGGACGTCTGGAAGGCGCTCTGGTTCGTCGATCCCCGAACGGGCCAGGAGCGGCTCGGAGTCGGCGTCGGCACGCTCGTCCTGGCGGTGAACGTCGTCCTGCTCGGCTCGTACACGCTCGGCTGCCATTCGCTGCGGCACCTCGTCGGCGGTCGGAAGGACGAGCTGTCGCGATCGCCCGCCCTCCGGAAAACGGCCTACGGCTGCGTGAGCTGCCTCAACCGCCGGCACATGGCTTTCGCCTGGTGCAGCCTGGTGTCGGTCGGGTTCTCGGACGTCTACGTGCGCCTGTGCTCGATGGGCGTGTGGAGCGACTGGAGAATCCTGTGAGCTCTGATGTGCGCACGGTGTCGTACGACGTCCTGGTCGTCGGCGCCGGAGGCGCGGGCCTGCGAGCGGCGATCGAAGCGTCCGCCGCGGGCGCCTCCGTCGGGGTCCTCTCGAAATCGCTGCTGGGCAAGGCCCACACGGTCATGGCCGAGGGCGGGATCGCCGCGGCGCTCGCGAACGTGGACGATCGCGACTCGTGGCGCGTCCACTTCGCCGACACGATGCGGGGCGGGGCCTACGTGAACGACCCGCGCATGGCCGAGATCCACGCGCGGGAGGCGCCCGAGCGGGTGCGCGAGCTGGAGGCCTGGGGCGCGCTGTTCGATCGGACCAAGGACGGGAGGATCCTGCAGCGCAACTTCGGAGGACACCGCTACCCGCGCCTGGCGCACGTCGGGGACCGGACGGGCCTGGAGATGATCAGGACGCTCCAGGACCACGGCGTCCACGCCGGGATCACGTTCCACATGGAGCAGACGGTGACCGCGCTGTTCCGCGACGGGGCCCGCATCGCGGGGGCCTTCGCCTACGATCGCGAGAGGGGCCGCTACACCCTCTACGAGGTCAAGGCGATCGTGCTCGCGACCGGCGGCGTCGGCCGGGCGTTCAGCATCACCAGCAACAGCTGGGAGTACACCGGCGACGGCCACGCGCTGGCCTACGAGGCGGGCGCGGACCTCGCCGACATGGAATTCGTGCAGTTCCATCCAACGGGGATGGTCTGGCCTCTCTCGGTGCGCGGCATCCTGGTCACGGAGGGGGTCCGTGGAGAAGGAGGCGTTCTCCGCAACAGCGAGGGGAAGCGCTTCATGTTCGACCAGATCCCCGATCTGTACGCCAGCCAGACCGCGACGGACGAGGAGGAAGGCTGGCGCTACTGCCAGGGAGACAAGCGCGCGCGCCGTCCTCCCGAGCTCCTGACGCGCGACCACGTGGCGCGCTGCATCATGCGGGAGATCCGCGAAGGGCGCGGGAGCCCGCACGGCGGCGTGTTCCTCGACATCGCCTGGATCCGCGGGCGGATCAAGGACGGTGAGGCCCACATCAAGCGCAAGCTCCCGAGCATGTATCACCAGTTCAAGGAGCTGGCCGGGATCGACATCACGAGAGAGGCAATGGAGGTGGGGCCCACGACCCATTACGTGATGGGCGGCGTGCGCGTCGACGCGGAGACGCAGATGTCCACCGTCCCGGGCCTGTTCGCCGCCGGGGAGTGCGCGGCGGGGCTGCACGGCGCCAACCGCCTCGGAGGCAACTCCCTGTCCGACCTCCTCGTTTTCGGCAAGCGCGCCGGCGAGCACGCGGCGAAGTACGCGCGGGCGAGCGCTCCCGCCCGGTGTAATCCGGCCGAGGTCGCGGAGGCCGGGCGGCGCGCGCTCGCCCCGTTCGACGGAGCGCCCGAGAGCGGCGAGGGACCGTACGCGCTCCAGCAGGAACTGCAGGTCTTGATGCAGGATGAGGTCGGCATCGTGCGCCGCGAGGAGGAGATGCGGACAGCACTCGAGTCGATCGGCAGGCTCCGCGAGCGCGCCTCGTCGGTTCGGGTCGGGGGGAACCGGGAGTACAACCCCGGATGGCACACGGCGCTCGACCTGCCCCACCTCCTCACGGTCTCGGAGGCGATCACGCGGGCCGCGATCGAGCGGCGCGAGAGCCGCGGCGCGCAGTTCCGCGACGACTTCCCGGAGAAGGACCCCGCCTTCGGCGCGATCAGCGTCGTCCTCAGGAAGGGGCCCGACGGACGGATGCTCGTCTCGAAAGAGCCGCTTCCCCCGATGAGCCGCGAGCAGAAGGCGATCATCGAGGAGATGAAATGAGCGCCGGGAGGACCTTCCGGATCTGGAGGGGGGACGCGCGCTCGGGAGAGCTCGTGGAGTACCGGACCGAAGTCGCTCCCGGCATGGTGGTCCTCGACGCGGTCCACCGGATCCAGGCCGAGTCGGCGGGCGACCTGGCCTGCCGGTGGAACTGCAAGGCGGGCAAGTGCGGATCCTGCTCGGCCGAGATCAACGGCCGGCCGAGGCTGATGTGCATGACGCGCCTGTCGGACCTGCCCGAGGATCGCCCGGTCCAGATCGAGCCGATGCGGGCCTTCCCGCCGATCCGGGACCTGGTCGTCGACGTGTCCTCGAACTACGAGGCCAAGCGCAAGGTCCGACCGTTCTCTCC
>DASRJX010000017.1:0-6827 GCA_035649235.1 Candidatus Cryosericum sp. | reverse complement strand
GAGATGGCCGGATGATCTGCCGATCGTCCGGCTCCTGTTCCAGGAGTACGCCGGCTCCTTAGGCTTCGATCTCTCGTTCCAGAGCTTCGAGGCGGAGCTGGCCGGCCTGCCGGGAGACTACGCCCCTCCGGATGGATGTCTGCTGCTCGCCGTGGAGGAGGAGGCGCAGGGCCAAAACGCGGCCGCCGGCGTCGCCGGCTGCGTCGCCCTGCGCCGGCTGGAGCCCGGCGTCTGCGAGATGAAGCGCCTCTACGTCCGTCCCGCGCATCGCGGCAGCGGCGCCGGCCGCCGCCTCGCGGAGGCCGTGATCGCGGAAGCCCGTGCCCTCGGCTACGAGCGCATGCGCCTCGACACCGTGCCCGCCATGGAGCGCGCCCGCGGGCTCTACCTCTCCCTCGGCTTCCGGGACATCCCTCCCTACCGCTACAACCCGATCCCCGGGACGCGCTACATGGAGCTGGCGCTCCAGCGGTCCTGAACCTCGCGACGCCGCCGCAGCACCTCGCGCCGCGCGAGCCCCGCGACTGCGATCCGAGACCTGAGGCACAGCACCTCGACCGGGAGTAACTTCACTCCATCGTCGAGGCCAGGGGTGAACCGCCTCCCGTCGCACGGCCGCCTCGCCTCGCAAGGGAGGCTCCCATGTCACGAATCCAGTCCGCCCTAACCGTCCTGACCTGCGCCCTGGCCGCGTGCCTGCCGGCCGCGGCCACGACGATGACGCTGGCATCCGTCGATTCCCAACCCGAGGAAGAACCGACTCTCGAGCAGCGCGAGGAGGAGGCGCTCCAGGTGCTTCGCAACGGCTCTCCCGAAGAGCGGCTGGAGGTCGCCGAACGGATCGCCGGCGTGCTGGGGCTCGGCATCTTCAGCGAGGCGGAGGATTCAGGCTCCCCCGAGGACCTGGTGGACGGCCTGATCCTCTACCTGCACCAGGAGACGGATGACTGGATCGCCCGGAGCCTGCTCGATTCGCTGCTCTGGGACGATGCACCGACCGTGAACCGCCTCTTCCGGGAAGCGCTGCGCTCGGAATCGATCAACATTCAGGTCATGGCGATCCGTCGGTTCTCCGATCGCGAGGACCCGGAAGCGTGCGAGGCCCTCGAATCGCTCTGGAAGCACAAGCTCCCTCCGTGGGTGCGGGCGGAATTGATGGGGGCCCTGGCGGAGCAGGGATCGACTGTCCACCTGAACGGAATCATGAGCCTGACGCGTGACGACGATCCCGAGTTGCGAGAGGCGGCCATCAAAGCCCTCGATACTCTCGCCCAGCCGGAATCCATTCCGGCCCTCCGGCGCGTGGCGCGCACTGGAACGCGGGAGGATCGGGCCGCAGCGCTGCTCGCGCTCGGCGCCTTCCCGGACTCCGACGAGGCTCTGCAGGAGACCCTCCGGGCCACCCGGTCGGACGAGGCACCGATTCTCCGGGCGGCGATCGGGGCGCTCGGCCGCCTCCGCAGTCCCGATGGAGACGATCGCCTCCTGGCTCTCCTGGACGATCCTCCCGACGCCGATCTCCGCGCGGCGATTGCCATGGCGCTGGAGGGCTCCACCCACGCGGACGCGACGGCCGCCCTCGTGCGCCTTCTGCACCAGGACGACGCCGGCGCCGAGTCGTGGATCGGCGCGACAGCCCTGCGCGTGCTGCACAATCGCGACGATCCCGCGGCCATTCCCGGACTCCGAGATCTGGCGAGCCAGGGCGGACGCGACAGAGTGGGCATTCTCATCGCCTACCTGTCCCGGGACCGATCCGTCGACAAGAAAGGCTTCGCGATCACTTCAGGCTGCTCGCTCGGGTCGACGGTTCTGCCCGACAACCCCCGCGCCTGGCACGTAGCACCTCCCGCGCCGCGAGTCACCATCCGCTGCTGGGACGGGCCGCAGCGGCCGGGCGATCCGGAGGAGCAGCTGCGCATCCCGGCTGGGACCCTGGTCCTCATCCAGGACCATTTCGACGATCGCGGCGCGCCCTGGGTCCAAGTTGAGGGTCCGAGCATCGATTCCTGCTGGGTGCCGCTGGATCAGCTCCGGCAGGGGCCGGGCCCCGGAGCGCCGAGCCTTCGTCACGGCCGCTGCATCCTCCACGAGTTCGACATCGGCCAGGACGAGCTGGATTCGCCGCGCGCGCGACGGCTCTCGGAAGCCGGCCTCCTCTCGGTCTTCGAGCCCGGCGACGAGGTTGCCGGCGTCGCCCTGGAAGTCGAGATGTCAGACGAGGAGATGGGGTTCGTGCGCGCGCAGCTCTCTGAGGAGGAGGACACGGTCCTCGACTCGGCCCTGCAATGGGTACTCGACTCGGCCGAATCGGAGGATTGAAATCGGAACGAGATGGCGCGCGGGACCGGGCTCGATCGCCCGGTTCCGGGACGCCCCGTGACCGCTTGCGGGACTCCGCTGCTGCGTTCGCATCCGCGCGGGAGACGGCTGTGCCGGCGTTCCTGTGAATCTTCAACGCAGGCATGCCACGGGATGGAGCGGTCCGATGGCACGCAGGGTGCTAGTCCGTCGGCGCCTTTTACGTACCGGCACCTGCTTCGCGAGGCTTTCGTGCGACACGTGATTCAGGACCTCCGCTTCGGGCTCCGGCTCCTGGTCCGCAACCCCGCCTTCGCGGCGGCCGCGGTGCTGCTGCTCGGGGTCGGGATCGGCGCCAACACGGCCGTCTTCACCCTGGTGGACGCCGTGCTGCTGCGTCCGCTCCCCGTCCCGGCGCCGGGGGAGCTGCTCCTTCTCCGCTGGACCTCGGGGCCCAACCTCCTGCCCGAGAGCGTGGACGGCTACCTCGACACCGGCGGCGCGAGCGGCCAGGCGAGCAGCACCTCGTTCTCCTACCCGGCCTTCGCGGCGCTGCAAGAGGCCGGCCGCGAGGTCGCGGAGGTGGTCGCGTTCTCGGAGGTCGAAGGTCTGAGCCTGAGGCACGAAGGCTCGACGGGCATCGCGCGGGCCCAGCTCGTCTCCGGCAACTTCTTCGAGGGCCTCGGAATCCGGCCGGCCCTGGGGCGTGGCATCGAGGCGGCGGACGACCGCCAGGACGCGCCCGCTGCGGTCGTGGTGCTCGGGCACCGCCTCTTCGAGGAGCGGTTCCGGGGAACGCCCACGGTGCTCGGCACCACCGTGCAGCTGCGGGGCGCTCCCTTCACGATCGTCGGCGTCGCCCCGCCCGAGTTCCGCGGCACCCTGCAGATGGGGAGCGAGCCCGATCTGTATCTGCCACTGAGCACGAAGCCCCTCCTCGCGACCCGGCCGTTCGAGATCGGGAACGGATCGACCTGGTGGGTGCAGATCCTGGCCAGGCTCCGAAAGGGCGCTACGCCCGGGCAGGCCGGGGCGCGTCTCGCGCCGGCCTTCAGCCAGGCGGCGCTCCTCGGAGTGGAGGCGCGCGCCGGGGAACGCGACCTGCCGCGGCTCCGGATCGAGGACGGTAGCCGGGGCCTCCCGGAGGCGCGGCGGGACTTCCGTCAGCCGCTCCTGCTGGTGAGCGGCATGGTGGCGATGGTCCTGCTCGTGGCCTGCGCGAATCTCGCCGTCCTGCTGCTCGCCCAGGCCGCCGGGCGCCGGCGCGAGATCGCCGTCCGGGCGGCGCTCGGGGCCGGCCGCCGGCGCATCGCCTGTCAGCTGATGACCGAGGCCCTCCTCCTGGGGTGTCTCGGGGGCGCGCTCGGATTCCTCCTGGCGCTGTGGGGCACCGACGCCGCCGTGGCCCTCCTCCCGGCGCCGCGGACCGAGACGGGGCCGCCCTTGGAGCCCGACCTGCGCGCCTTCCTGTTCACCGCGCTGGTGTCGGCCCTGGTCGCGGGGCTCTTCGGGCTGGCGCCGGCGCTGCGCGCCGGCCGCATCGCCCCGTCGTCCGAGCTGAAAGAGGGAGGCGAGACCGGGGGCACCCGCCGGATAGGCTTCGGCGGCGCGCTGATCGTCATCCAGGTCGCGCTGTCGATCGTGCTGATGGTCGGCGCGGGGTTGTTCGTCCAGTCGCTGCGCAACCTGAGAGAGATCGATCCGGGATTCGACGAGCGCAACCTGCTGCTGTTCCGGGTCGATCCGACGCAGGCCGGCTACCAGGGGGAACGCCTGACGGACCTGTACACGCGGATGACGGAGCGCCTCGAATCCCTGCCGGGCGTGCGGAGCGTGACCTTCGCCCGCCACGCGCTCCTGGAGAACTCGGCCATGATCGCGCGCACCGTGACGCCCGAGCACCAGGGGGAGAAGTCCAGCGCCACCTTCACATGGTTCCTGATGCCGCGCTGGAACTTCCTGCAGGCGATGGGGATCCCGATCCTGCGGGGGCGCGGCCTCGAGCCGGCCGACGAACGGAGCGCCGCGCGCGTCGCGGTGATCAACGAGTCCCTGGCGCGCCGGCTGTTCGGCGAGGCCGACCCGATCGGACGCTCGTTCCTGCCGTCGGCAAGCGAGCGGACGCCGCCCCTTCAGGTGATCGGCGTGGCGCGCGATGCCCACTACAACTCGCTGCGGGACGAGCCGCCGCCGACCTACTACGCCCCGTTCACGCTGAACCTCGAGCTGGCGGGGCAGATGACCTTCGGCGTGCGCACCGGAGAGGACCCCGCGGCGCTCCTGCCGGCGGTGCGGGCGGCGGTCGCCGAGATCGCTCCGGACTTGCCTGTTTTCGCCGCCCGCACGCAGGACGAACAGGTGGATCGCTCGCTCCTGCGCGAACGGCAGTTCGCTCTCCTCGGCACCGGGTTCGGTGCTGTGGCGCTCCTCCTGGCCTGCGTCGGGCTCTTCGGCGTGCTGTCGCACGCGGTGCGGCGCCGCAGCCGGGAGATCGGCATCCGCCTCGCGCTGGGCGCTCAGCCCAGGGGCGTCCTCGGGATGGTCCTGCGCCAGGGTCTCGTCCTGGCGGGCGCCGGCTGCGTCCTCGGCCTCGCCGGGGCGGCCGCCGCGTCGCGCCTGGTCCGGGGGATGCTGTTCGGCCTGCAGCCCTCGGACCCCGCCACACTGGCGGGTGCCGTGGCGGCGCTCCTCGTCGTCGCGTTCCTATCGGCGTGGCTTCCGGCCCGGCGGGCGGCTCGCACCGACCCGATGGCGGTGCTCCGCCACGAGTGAGGGCGGCGGCTTACTGCGGGCAGTCCTTGGGGGTGCCGCGGAACCGTCCCGTCAGCAGCATCAGACGGTGGCCCCCGATCTCGATCTCGTCGAGGTTCCGCAGGCGCTGCGCGACGTCCTTGGAGAGGCGCCGGCCGTTCACGCTCGTGCCGTTGCGGCTCCCCGGATCCACGATCGTGCAGACCGACCCGTCGACGCGGATCCTGCAATGCACCTTGCTCACCAGGTCGTCCTCGATGACGAGGTGGGCCTCGACGCCCCGGCCAAGGACCGTGTCCTGCCGGATGATCCGATGCACGGCCGTGGCGTCGTCTCCCGCGACCATGACCAGGACGAAGACGTGCGGCGCACCAAAGGGCGCCGGACGCTCTCTCTCGTCGACCGTCTCGCTGATGTCCGCCGTCGCTTCGCGTGATTTCATCATGCCGCCAATGTCGGAACCGAGAGCGGCGCTGTCAAGCGCCACCCGATTGCGCTTTCGAAATCCGGACGGACACAGAGATCGGTCCGGCGCGGAGCCGGAGGCTCAAGCAGGGCCGCCGACCGCGGTGACGAACCCCAGAATCTTCTCGGCCAGCGCGTCGAAGCGGCCGGCGAAGTGATGTCCGCCCGGGACGACCTCCTTCCTGAGTCCCGGTAGAGGTTTCTTCGGGCAGCCCGAGTCGTCGCCGGAATCGGGCTCCAGGCAGAGGACCGGCCGGCCGTGACCGGCCTCGATCGCCTGGGGGACGAGCGGGCCGGTTGGCGGCTCCCGCGAGCGGAACCAGTCGAGCGGGCTGACCTCGAAGCTCGCGTGCGGCCCCGGCGCCAGCAGCACGAGCCCGGCGATGCGGGAGAGCGGCCCGCCGGCGGCGGGAGGATCAGCGGCCCCGGGTTCCAGGAGCACCGGGGCGACCTCGGCGCCGAACGAGTAGCCACCGAGGAACAGCGCCACCCCTTCGGGAAGCGCCTCCACCAGCCGGCCGAGGTCGGCGCGGCTCTCCTCGGGCGTCTTCGCGCTCCAGAAGTAGCGCAGCGAGTTCCAGCCGACCACGGCGACGCCGCGGGCCGCGAGAGCCGATGCGACCTCCTGATCGAGCTCGGCCCAGCCACCGTCGCCCGAGAAAAAGATGATCGTGGAGCGCGCCCCTTCGGGCCAGACGATCTCGAGCGGCAGGCCGAGCGGGTCGAGGCGCCGGCGGATCGCCTCCGGCGACCGTTCCGGCGGCGTCCGCGACGGCTCGCGGGCGATCGGATCGTAAGCACCGGCCTTCTCCAGGAGGTCCGCCACGGCGGCGTCGTAGGCCGCGCCCCATCGGGCGGCGACCGAGAATCCGTGGCCCACCTTCGGCAACGGGACGACGCGCGCCGCGGGGATCCGCGACACGAAGCGCTCGACCGCGGCCGGATCGCAGACCCGGTCGACCGTGCCTTGGAGCGCCGTCCAGCGCGCGGCGCCGCCGGCGCGCGGCGCCAGGTTGGACCTCGGCGGCAGCAGGCTCCTCTTCTTCTTCGGTTCGTAGGAGGGCTCCCACGACCCACGCGCGCAGATCGGGCGCGCCACCTCCAGGTCGGGGCAGAATCCGAGGCTGATCCCGCCTGCGAAAGTCTCGGCGGGCCCCTGGGCCAGCGCGGCGTAGACGGCCGTCGCCCCGGAGGAGTAGCCGATGACGATCGGCTTCACGTACTGCGGCAGCCGGTAGCGCTTCTCGATCGCCTGCGCTGTCGATCCCGGG
Organism: Candidatus Cryosericum sp.; assembly: GCA_035649235.1. Classification (GTDB taxonomy): domain Bacteria; phylum Acidobacteriota; class Polarisedimenticolia; order Gp22-AA2; family Gp22-AA2; genus DASRJX01. The sequence continues at coordinate 39 of DASRJX010000017.1, read as the reverse complement.
CGCTGCTGGTTCCCCGCCGGCGACCTGGATCGCGCTCGG
>DASRJX010000016.1:0-19649 GCA_035649235.1 Candidatus Cryosericum sp. | reverse complement strand
GCGCAAGGACGGCGAGCGGATCACTCCCCTGGTCGTGGCGGGGCTCGTCGTCGGCTTCTCCGGGATGCTGATCCTGACCTGGCCCAAGATCAGCACGCTCGGGCCGCGCGGCATCTGGGAGATGCGGGGGGAGATGGCGCTCGTGGGGGCGAATATCTGCTGGGCGGTCGGCTCCATCTACTCCAAGCACAGGGTCCGCGACACGCCACCCCTCATGGCGGTCGCCCTGGAGATGCTGGTCGCGGGCGTGGCGCTGACGCTCTTCGGCCTCATGCTCGGCGAGGCGCCGCGCTATCACCTGACGCCGCGCTCGGCCGCGGCCATAGGCTGGCTCATCGTCGCCGGCTCGCTCCTCGGCTATTCCTCCTACATGTGGCTCCTGACGCACGTCCCGGCGGTGAAGGTGGCGACCTACGCCTATGTCAACCCGATCATCGCGCTCTTCCTGGGCTGGCTGTTCCTCGCCGAGCCTCTCGACTGGCGGACGGGGCTCGGAACGCTGGTCATCCTGGGAGGCGTGGCGCTCGTGAACCTGGCCCGGGTGCGGCTGCGTCACTGACGCTCCGCCTCTCCTTTAGTCGGAGCGGAGCACCTCTCCCAGGACGCGGCCGGTGGCCATCGCCGGCGCCGGGATGCCGAGTGCCGCGGCGAGAGTCGGCGCCAGGTCGGCGGGGGAGCAGGGCGCGCGGTAGGTCCCCGGCCGGAAGGGCGGGCCGACGAGCAGGATCGGGACCTGCTTGTCGTACGACCAGGGCGTGCCGTGGTTCGCCGGCGTCGAAGGGTGCGGCAGCGAGAACGGGTGCAGGACCAGGAGGAGATCCGGGCTCCTGCCCGGGTAGGCGCTGAGGCGGTACGACTCGCGCGTGGTCGCATCCAGGTTGGAGGCCTCGGACGTGATGTAGCCGAGGACGCCGTCCACCTCGAGCGCCGCCTCTCCAGCCACGAGCGCCGCGTCGCGCAGGCGGACCTTGCGGCGCGATAGGTCATCGGCGTCGAACCAGAACCGCGTCGCCAGGCCCTGCACGCCGATGCCGGCGCCGTCGTCGAAGCGCGTCTCCAGGGCCTTGTGGATCCTGTCCAGGACGACCTCCCGGTCCACGCTGCGCGGTTGCAGCCGGCGCTCCTCGGACTCCTTCAGGGTCGGCGACACGCCGTGGTCCGCCGTCACGGCGAGCCAGTATCCCGTCCGGCCCAGCCGCCCGTCCAGGAAGCGCAGGAACGCGGCGATCTGGGAATCGGCCGCCTGGACCATGGCCCCCATCGTCTCCGCGTAGGGGCCGACGTCGTGGCCCAGGTAATCGAAGCCGGACAGGCCGACGAACAGGAAGTCGGTGAGGGTATCGTCGCCGAGCCTCTCGTGCTCGATCAGGGCGCGCGCGAACTCGAGGAGCAGGTCATGGACGAACGGCGTCGACCGGAGCGCCTCGTAGTACGCCTGGTCAGGATGGCCGCCGGCCTCGCCGAGATGAGCCAGGACCTGTCCGCCAGAAGACCAGGCGCGCCCGAAGAAGCGGTCGGCAGGGCGGGCGCCGTCGAACGCTTCGACCCAGTCGGGGAGGCGCTGAGCGTAGTACCGGCTGGTCACGAACCGGCCCGAGGGCGCGTCGAACCAGTAGGTGCCGGTGGGAGCGCGGCCCGTCGACAGGGCTGCGGACCTGCCCTTGAGGGCCACGCCCCCGATCCGGGCGCGGCCGCCGGTCGCGAGGCGCAGCTCGTCGGCGAAGGTGTCGCCGACCAGCCGCACGGGCGAGTCGCCTTTCTTTCCCTCGCCGGCGCCGACGAGAGGCGAGTCGGGATCTTCGGACGCCCCCACCATCCTCCCGAGGCCCCGGTCGTACCACTCGTTGCTCACGATGCCGTGCCTGTCGGGCGTCGTGCCGGTGGCGATCGTGGCGTGCCCTGGCGCGGTCTCGGTGAGGGCGTACGGATAGGCGCAGGAGGTGAACCGCGCTCCGTCCCGGAGGAGCCGCCGGAAGCCGTCGGGCCCGAACCGGTCCTGATAGCGCGTCAGGAACTCTTCCCGGAACAGATCGAGGACGACGACCACGACGAGACGCGGGGCCGGCTTCTTCGATTGCGCGCCGTCCGCGGGCGCCTTCGCGGCTCTGGCGCCTGCGGCGGGCGCGCCAGGCTTCGGAGGCTCGTCAGCGGGGTCCGGAGCGCCCCGGGCCGTCGCGAGGGTGACGAGGAGCGCGATCCCGGCGAGGGCCGCCCGGCCCGCGCCACGCACGTCGATTGTCGGCACCTTCTCCCAGGTGGCCGCTCCCCCCGCTGCCCGTCGCTCCCGCATCAGGAGCGGAAGAATATGCCAGGAGCGCCCGCCCGGACTACGGCAGGGCTACAATGAGCGCGTTGCTTCCGGCGCTTCGAAGGAAGGGGCCCCTGCGATGACCCTGGCCGCGAACCTCGGCTTCCCGCGCATCGGCGCTCGCCGCCAGCTCAAGACGGCGCTCGAGGAGCATTGGACAGGACGCACGAGCGAGTCCGCCCTGCTGTCGGCCGCCCGGGCGCTGCGCCGCGACCACCTCCTGATGCAGCAGAACGCCGGCCTCGGCGTCGTGCCGGTCAACGACTTCTCTCTTTACGACCAGGTGCTCGACGCCGTGGCACTCGCGGGCGCCGTGCCGTCGCGCTACGGCGGGTCCGCCGACACCGTCGACCTCGCGACCTATTTCGCCATGGCACGCGGGTCCGGACCCAGAGGCGAGTCCGCGGCGGCCGGCGGGTCCGGCGTGCCGGCCATGGAGATGACCAAGTGGTTCGACACCAACTACCACTACATCGTCCCCGAGTTCGAGCCGGGACAGGAGTTCACGCTCCGGTCGTTCAAAGCGGTCGAAGAGTTGCGCGAGGCGCGCGCGCTCGGCGTGGCCGCGCGCCCTGTGCTCCTGGGGCCGCTGTCGTTCCTGCGGCTCGGCAAGCGGGCGCCCGGGGCTGCGGCGCCGGAGGTCCTCCTCGAGGGCCTGCTTCCCGTATACGAGGACGTGCTGCGCCGCCTGGGGCAGGCCGGGGCGGAGTGGGTGCAGATCGACGAGCCGTGCCTGGTGCTCGATGCGCAGCCCGGGGACGGCGCCCTGTACCGCAAGGCGTACGCCCGCCTCGCAGCGGCGTCGCCCGGTCTCAAGATCCTGGTCGCGACCTACTTCGAGGGGCTGGGCGACCAGCTGCCTCTGGCGCTCCGCCTGCCGGTGGCGGGCCTCCATCTCGATCTGGTCCGGGACCCGGGACAGCTCGAGAAGGCCCTCGAGGACGCGCCCTCGACGCTGACCTTGTCGCTCGGGCTCGTCGACGGCCGGAACATCTGGCGCGCCGACCTCGACGGGGCGCTCGACCTGGCGGAGAAGGCGGCCGGGGCCCTCGGTCCCGAGCGGATCCAGATCGCGCCCTCCTGCTCGCTCCTGCACGTGCCTCTCGACGCCGATCTCGAGACCGATCTCGACGAGGAGATCCGCGGCTGGCTCGCCTTCGCGAAGCAGAAGCTCGTGGAAGTGGTGCTCCTGGCCCGAGGCGTGCGTGAGGGGCGGCATGCGATCGCGGCCGAGCTCGGCGCCCAGCGCGAAGCGCTCAAGAGGCGCAAGGCCTCACGGCACCTGCGCGACGAGAAGGTCCGGCAGAGGCTCCAGGCCATCCAGCCGGCCATGCTGCGGCGCGGCCGGCCGTTCGCCGAGCGCCGGCGGATGCAGCGGGAATCGCTCCTCCTGCCTGCGCTCCCGACCACGACCATCGGGTCCTTCCCGCAGACCGCCGAGGTGCGCGCCGCCCGCGCCGCCCGCCGCTCGGGCCGGATGCCGGAGGCCGAGTACGAGGCGTTCCTCCGGCAGGCGATCGAAACGACGATCCGCGAGCAGGAGGATCTCGGGCTCGACGTCCTGGTCCATGGCGAATTCGAGCGGAACGACATGGTGGAGTACTTCGGCGAGAAGCTCCAGGGGTTCGCCTTCACGCGCCAGGGCTGGGTCCAGAGCTACGGCTCGCGCTGCGTCAAGCCGCCCATCCTTTATGGCGACGTGTCGCGCCCGGAGCCGATGACGGTGCCCTGGTCGCGCTACGCCCAGTCGCTCACGCGCCGCCCCATGAAAGGCATGCTGACCGGCCCGTCGACGATCCTCCAGTGGTCCTTCGTGCGCGACGACCAGCCGCGGGCCGAGACGCGGCGCCAGATAGCACTCGCGATCCGCGACGAAGTGACCGATCTGGAGGCGGCCGGGATGAAGGTGATCCAGATCGACGAGCCAGGGCTCCGGGAGGGCCTGCCGCTGCGCGCCGCCGACGCCAAGGCCTATCTCGAGGAGGCCGTGGACGCCTTCCGGCTGGCGTCCTCCGGCGCGCGGGATGCGACGCAGATCCACACGCATATGTGCTACGCCGAGCTCAACGACATGATGGACGCCGTGGCGTCGCTCGACGCCGACGTGATCTCCATCGAGTCCTCCCGCTCGAAGATGGAGCTCCTGGAAGCGTTCCGGAAGCACCGCTACCCGAACGAGATCGGCCCGGGCGTGTACGACATCCATTCGCCCCGCGTCCCGGCCACGGAGGAGATCGTGGCGTTGCTCCGGAGGGCGCTCGGCGTTCTGGCGACCGATCAGCTCTGGGTCAATCCCGACTGCGGCCTCAAGACCCGCCGCTGGGAGGAGGTGCGCCCCGCCCTCGCCGCCATGGTCGCCGCCGCCCGCGTCCTGCGGGGCGAGCTGGAGCGCCGGTGATCTTCCGTCCTCTGACCCTCCGTCCTCTCAAGCGTTCGGCGCGGCGGGCCCCGAAGGAGGAGCCCGACGACGCGAGCGGCTCGCTGGCATCGTTCCTGGGGCCGCTCGAGATCCAGGTGCTGGAGTGCCTCTGGCGTCGGCCGGGGGAGACGAGCGTGAGGCGGCTGCAGGAGAGTTTCCCCGGCGCGGCCTACACGACGCTCATGACGACGCTCGACCGCCTGTTCAAGAAGGGACTCCTGGAGCGCACCCGGCGTGGGAAGGCCTTCCACTACGTGACGCTTTTCTCCCGGGCCGGGCTCCGGGAGCACCTGACGAAAGGAGCCATCGCGCGGATCCTCGGGTCGGGCCCCGGGAAAGGCGCCGTGCGTCCGATCCTCTCGACCTTCGTGGAGGCTGTCTCCAGGAAGGACGCCCTGCTCCTGGACGAGCTCGAGGCCCTGATCCGGGCGGAGCGGAACCGGGTGAAGGGTGGCGAGGAGACGCGATGACGTACCTCTTCCTGGCGTGCTGCCTCCCGCTCATGGCGTTCGGAGCCGTCAGCGCCCTCGCGTCCCTGGCGATGCCGGCGGCCCTTCGACGATGTCTGGCGCGCGCCGAGCCGCGGAGCGACACGCTCCTCTGGCTCCGCTTCGTCCCGACGATCTGCGCCGGTGTCGTCGCGGGCCTCGTCGTCCTGCCCGCCTTCCTGCGTTTCGAGCCTCGCCAGAGCGGCGAGCGCGCCGGTCCCCTGATGCTGGCGCTGGGCGCAACGGTTGTGCTCATGATCGCCGCCGGTCTCGCGCGGGGCGCCGCCTCGCTCCTCCGGACCCGCGCCCTGGTGCGGCGCTGGCGGGGAGGGGCGGCGCGGATCGACCTGCCGGGATCGTCGCTGCCGGCCTTCGCGATCGACGAGGAGTTCCCGCTCGTCGCCGTGGTGGGGATTCTGAGGCCCAGACTCTATGTGGCGCGCACCGTGCTCGAGCGCTGCACGCACGACGAGATCGCGGCGATCGTCGCGCACGAGGCCTGCCACGTCCTGAGGCGCGACAACCTGAAACGGCTCCTCCTGCGCTCCTGCCCCGATCTGCTTGCGTCCTTTGCCGTGGGGGCGGATCTCGAGAGCGCCTGGAGCGAGGCCTGCGATCGCGCCGCCGACGATCACGCGGTGGCGAAGGGATCACGCCTCGACCTCGCGGCGGCCCTCGTCAAGGTGGCGCGCGCCCTGCGCGGGACGGCGCCCGAGGGCGGCGCCCTCGCCGCCTTCTGCCGGGGAGAGGATCTGGCAGGCCGGGTGCGGCGGCTCCTGCGACGGGGAGCGGACGGCCGAGACGAAGGCCCCGAGTCGCGCTCCCGCGCGGTCTTCGTGGCGATGTCGCTTCTCGCCTGCGTCGTGATCGGGCAGGACCCCGGGCTGCTCCGCGGCGTCCACGCCGCTGCCGAAGTGGTCGTCCGGCTCCTGCAGTAGCTCAGGCCGGGACGGCCACCGGCTGTCTCAGAATCGCGTGGCGTAGCGCACGTAGAGGCCCCGGCCCGGCGCGTCGATCCCCCAGCTCGGCCCCCGGTAGTTCTCGTCCGTGAGGTTCTCCAGATCGACGAGGATCTCGCTGTCGCCGAAATGGACGCCGCCGCGGATCCCGAAGACGGAATAGCCGGGGACGTTGGTGTAAAGAGAGTTCGCGGCGAGGCTCGGGCCGAGGACCCGGGTCTGGACCTGGGACAGGGTCTCGCCCGTCGGGATCAGCACGTCGTCGCCCGTGCCCGTCGTGAGGTCGGCCCCGGCCCCGATCAGCCCCCGGACGCGCGCCCCGTTGTTGAAGAAGGCTGCGATCGAGCTCTGCGATCGGCTGGCCCCCGTGCGACGGTCGCTCAGATCGAGCGACGACAGGCGGTCCTGCTTCGCCGCCAGGTGCACGTAAGGCTCGATCCAGAAGGGACGTCCCTTCGGAGCGTAGCGGAGCATCAGGTAGGCCTCCTGAGGCGGCGTCCCCCCCTCGATGTTCGGCGGCAGCCCCGTGTCCCGATCCTCGGCCCGGAGCGAGGTCGCGTTGGTCGACAGGTGCCAATTGGCCGCCAGGTCGATCGCCAGCGTGAACTCGACTCCGATCACCTGCGCGCGGTCGAAGTTGGCCCGCACCAGGACGGGGTTGGGCGACGCGGCCACGAACACGGCCCCGTTGGCGTTCTGGCTGGTGATCGTCTCGTCGCCGAGCATCTGGCCGACCGCCCCCTGGGGCAGGATGAGCGTCTGCTTGGCGATGTTGTCGTCGACGTTGGTCAGCGAGCCGCGCAGCTCGGTCGTGACGCGCCCGCGCCGCAGATGGAAGCCGGCCTCGAACGACACGCTCGTCTCGGGGTCCAGCTGCCGGACCGGATCCCCGGTCGAGACGGCGTTGGCGTCGGCGGTCGTCCCGACGGTGGCACCCCTCCCCTCGACGTCGGGCGCGGCCACCTCGAAGCCGGCCCCGGTCAGGCCGAGCGTGCCGAGGTCCGTGATGCTCGGTGCCCGGAAGCCGCTGCTGACGCTCCCGAAGACCCGCACGCCGCCCCCGACCGTGCCCACGCCTCCCAGCCGGTAGGTGACGCTCGAGACGTCGAGATCGTCGTCAGGCCAGAGCGGCTCGCCGTTCACCAGCGGGCTGTCGGAGGACTCGGCCTCGTAGCGGGCGCCGCCGAAGCGCAGGCTGCCGTCGACCTGGAAGCGGCCCGGCACCGCCTCGATGGTGTCCTGGACGTAGACGCCCGCTTGGCGGAAGGTCGCGCCGTCCGGGATGCGGCCGCGGCGGACGGCGGTGGCGCCCGTCGTCGGGTTCTCGGAGAACGACGGGGCGGCGGCGTTCTCGTAGTAGGCGTCGGCGCCGAAGGAGATCGCCTGCCGCGCGGTGAACTTGGTCACCAGCCCCTGCACGCCGTAGGCCGAGGTGCGCTCCGGCTCGTGGTTGATCGAGGCGTTCGGGTTGCCGTTCCCCCCCTGATTGACCCGCTCCTCGCGCTGCGTGTTGTAGGACGTGCCGACGGTCAGTCGGTCGAGCCAGCCCGACAGGATGCGGTCGTACTTCACGTAGACCAGGTCGGCGCTGACGTCGTTGAGCTCTGCGATCAGGTTTCCGTCGCCGCCCAAGAGCTGGTCGTAGCGCTGGCCGTGCTGCTGCTCTCCGTGCAGGAGCGCTCCCGTGACCTGGGAGCCGTCCACCGGCCGCCAGGTGAAGCGCAGGGATCCGCCGTACTGGTCGAAGGACGTGTCGGGGAGGCGGTCGTCGATGATGACGTCGGAGGGCAGATCGAAGAAGCGCGTCACGGCGTTGTGCGAGTCGATCCCCTCCCCCGGACGGAGGTCGTCGACCCGCCGGCTCGACAGCGTGCCGATGAGCCCGAAGGTCCGAGTCGCGTACGATCCGGAGAGCGACGCGCCGACGCTCTCGTCGGCGCTGCCGGCCTGGGCGCTGAACCGCCCGTCCATCTCGGTGCCGCTCGCGGGGAGGTCGGGTGCGCGCGTCATCATCTGCACGCTGCCGCCGATGGCGTCGCTGCCGTACTGCGCGCTGCTGGGGCCCCGGAGGACCTCGAGCCCCTCGAGGTATTCCGGGGCGATCAGGTCGAAGAAGGTGTTGATGCCGCCCCGCGCGGCCCCGTTCGAGTAGCGGATCCCGTCCACGAAGGCGTTCACTTTGGCGCCGGTGAACCCGCGCACGAAGATGGCCCCGATGGTGGGGCTGGTCCGCTGCACGTGGAGCCCCGGCTCCTCGGCCGCGGCCTGGGCGAGGACGGTCTTGGCCCGGAGCGACAGCTCCTCCTCGTTCACGGCGTTCACCGCCTGCGACGTCTCACCGGACTCCTGCGGGACTCCGGGCGTGGCGCTCACCACGACGTGCTCGGTCATGCTGGAGGCCCCGAGCTCGACGACGATCTCGGAAGCCGCGGCGGCCTCCGGGCCTGCCACGATGACGCGCTCCACCCGCTCGAACCCCGGGGCGGCGACCGACAGTATGAGACGTCCGGAGGGGACCTCGGCGAAGGTGAAGCGGCCGTCGGGACCCGTGACCGCCGACCTCATGGGCAGCCGCAGGCCGTCGAGGAGGGCGACCTCCGCTCCCGCGACCAAAGCACCCGAGGCGGCGCGCACCACGCCGGAGACGCTGGCCGTCTCCCGGGGCGCGCCGGTGGCCGGATGGAAGGACGCGACGATAACGAGGACGGACAATCCGAAGGCGCGGCGTATCATGACGGTTCCCTCCGAGCGACCGAGTTCCGCCTATCCTCCGGGTCCGGCCGACCTACTACCAGCGGTCGTAGGTCGGGCCACTGGTCGATGACCGGTACCTGGATCGGGCCGCGGATTGCACTATGATGCGCGGGTCGTCCCACAGACACCGAGGCCGGGGGGCCACGATGACGCGTGTGCGGGGAGCGGCCGGCGGGCAGGCGACCGGCATTCTGACGGCTCTTCTGGCGGCGCTCCTGTCCGCAGGCCCGGCCGTCTCGGACCCGGCGCCGTCGTCTGAAGAGGGCGTCGGTTCCCCGGTGCAGGGCCTGCAGCCGCTCTCGCCGCGGCCGCACCTGGCGCTCGTCCTGAGCGGCGGCGGGGCGCGTGGCGCCGCTCACATCGGGGTCCTCAAGGTCCTGGAGGAGCTGCACGTCAAGCCCGACCTGATCGTCGGGACCAGCATGGGCTCGGTCGTCGGCGGGCTGTACGCGGCGGGCTACTCCGCGGCGGAGACCGAGAGGATTCTCAAAGCGGTCGACTGGAAGCAGATCTTCATCGACCGCGTCGATCGGCCCGATCGATCGTACCGGCGGAAGCAGGACGACGCCACCTTCCTGATCCCCCTCCGCCTGCGCTTCAAGGGCTGGAAGCCGTACCTGCCGTCAGCGCTCCTCGGAGGCCAGCGCCTCGAGCTCCTCCTGCGCTCGCTCGAGATCATGTCGACCGGGGTCACCGACTTCGACCAGCTGCCGATCCCGTTCCGGGCCGTGGGCGCCAACCTCGAGGACGGGCAGGCGGTGATCATCAAGGACGGGAGCCTGTCGACGGCGATGCGCGCCAGCATGTCGATCGCCGGCATGTTCCCGCCGGTCGAGATCGACGGCAAGAGGATCGTGGATGGCGGCGCCGCCGCCAACCTGCCGGTCGGCATCGCGCAGGCGCTCGGAGCGGAACAGGTGATCGCGGTCGACATCACCTCGCCGCTCGGCACCACCGAGCAGCTCGGATCGGTGTTCCAGATCTACAGCCAGTGGACCGGCTACCTGACCGAGGCGAACCGGCGCGAGGACCTGAAGCGCCTGCGGCCGCAGGACGTGCTCATCCGCCCCGATCTGGGGGACATCAGCTTCATCGCCTTCGAGCGCGTCGAGGAGGCGGCGGCGATCGGCGAGGCGGCGGCGCGAACCGCGTCCGACGCCCTCAAGCCTCTGGCCGTCGACGACGCGACCTGGGCGGCGTTCCTCGAAACGCACCGGCGCCGTCCCAAGGAGGAGACGCGCGTCGACGACATCCGGATCGTCAACCACTCCTGGGTCGAAGACGACATCATCGCGGCGCACGTCGATCTGCCGAAAGGCGTGCCGTACGACCAGAAGGCGGTGACGACGCAGGTGATGCGCCTGCACGGCCTCGACTATGGCAGCACGATCGAGGCGCAGCTGGCGCCCGAGGCCGAGCGCGGCGTGCTGACGCTCACCGTCCCCTCGAAGCCTTACGGCCACAACAGCCTGCAGTTCGGCGCCTCCTTCTTCGACGACTTCCAGGGGGAGAGCGGGTACGCCCTGTCGTTCCGGCACCTGCGCATCGCCGCCAACCGCCGCGGCGGCGAGTGGGAGAACATCGGCCAGATCGGGGACGTCGGTCTCGTCCGGACCGAGTTCTACCAGCCGTTCGACGATCGGCTGAGGTGGTTCGCGTCGGCCGGGGCGGAGGTGCGGCGCGCCAACCAGTCGATCTGGTCCGAAGGGGAGGTCCTGGCGGAGTACCGGGTCACGCGCGACGAGGGGCATCTCGATTTCGGCAGGGTCTTCGGGCGTTGGGGCGAGGTGCGCGTCGGCGGGTTCACCGCTTACGAGACGGGCGAGGTGCGCGTCGGCACGCCGGAGATCCCTGACTACAAGGAGCACGACGCGGGCTACCGCTTCGGCTTCAACGTCGACACGCTCGACGCCGTCGTCTTCCCGCACCAGGGGACGTCGGTCAGGGCGCGCTGGGCCGACTCGTTCGAGTCCTGGGGAGCCGACCTCGACCGCTCCTACGCCGACCTGCGGGTGTCGCACGCCTTCTCCATGGGCAAGGTGACGCTCTATCCCGTGGCGGCGGGCTGCATCAACCTGGACGAGCCGGCGACGCTCGCAACAGCATGTCGGCTCGGCGGCTTCCTGCAGCTCTCCGGCCTGGGCCAGGGGGAGCTCCTGGGGGACAAGTCGGTCTTCGGCGGCCTGCTAGGTTATTTCGCCCTCAAGAAGATCGATCTCGGAGCCCTGACCCAGGGCATGTACGCCGGGCTCTCCCTCGAGACCGGCAACGTCTACGCGCGCGACGCTGGTATCACCTGGCCGTCGCTTCTCACCGGGGGATCGATCTTCGTCGGCGCGCGGACGGTGCTGGGTCCGGTCTACTTCGGCTACGGCTGGTCCGAAGGGGGCCGCGACCGCATCTACTTCCTGCTCGGCCAGCGGTTCTAGCCGGAATCCGGCCCGGTCTCCGAGGTCCTTAGGCGCGCCCCGCCCGGGCGGCGCTGCGGAGGCGGCCGAGGAACTCCTCGACGTCGACGCCGTGCATCCGGCAGGCCTGCGCGATGCTGACGCCGCGGGCTACTGTCTTCCTCAGGAGAGGAGGCGAGAGGGGCGCTGTCAGCCCGCGGCGGCTGTCACGTCTTTGCGGTGCTGACCGGGCGCAGGGCGCGTCCCCGCGTGGCGCGAGCCGGGCGGCGGCCGCCGCGCAGGTTCCGCATCCGGGTGCGCAGGATCTTCATGGCCCCGTCCTCGAGCTGCCGGATGCGCTCCTTGCTCAGGTTCATGGAGTCGCCGATCTCCCTCAGGGTGCGGGGGCGTTCCCCTCCGAGGCCGTAACGCAGCCGCAGCACCGTCCTCAGGCGAGGCTCGAGGGAGGTCAGGATGTCCTGCAGGTGCTCGAGCATGTTGTTGAGGATCGTCTGGTCCTGGAGGGAGATGCCGTCGTCCGCCGCCAGCGCGTCGGCGAGGCTGCGATCCATAGCACCCGGGAAGGGCGCATCCAGCTCGAGGATCGTCGGCTTCGTCGCCAGGATCTCCCAGGTCTTCTGCTCCGTAAGGCTCGCCCCCGCTGCCGTCTCGGCCATGGTCGGCTCGCGGCGCAGATCCTGGGCCAGGCCGCGGCGCGACTGGTCCAGCCGGCTCCGGAGCCGGAACTGGTAGTTCGGCACGCGCACCGCCTGCGTCAGGCCGGGCATCTCCCGGATGATCACTCCGGTGATGCAGGTTCCGGCGTAAGTCGAGAATCGCACGCCCCGGCTCGGGTCGAAGCGGTCCGCTGCCTCCAGGAGCCCCAGGTTGCCGACCTGGATGATGTCGGCGAGGAGCGCTCCGCCGCCGGCGATGCGCCGGGCGAGGTGGTAGGTCAGGCGGAGGTTCCTGGTGATGAGCGTCGCGCGCGCCGACGCGAGGACCTTGAGGATCGCCCGCGCCCGCCGTGCGGCCGCGGCGAGCGCCGCGTCAGGGCGCTCCTCCGCCTCGCGCGTCAGCCAGGAGACGATGCCCTCCAGCTGCGTGAACGGCATCTCCCGCCCATCCGGAATGCCGCCCAGGAGGCGGCACCGGTGAGGCTCCGGGAGGTTGCTCAGGACGTGCGCCAGCTCCTTGCGGAGCCGCCGCATCTTCGAGGTCAGCCGCCGCTCCTCCGTCGCTTCCAGCGGCCGGCAGGAGCCCAGCCCCTGCATGTACTGATCGAGCGCCGAGTCGTCGCGTCGTTGTTTGTTGTTCATGGCGGTCCATGAATACAGGCCGCTCATGACAGGCACATGAATTGAACATGAAACCTTTGTCATCCACGGGATGCGAGGTTGCGCCGTGCGGACGGAGGACGCTAACATGGGCCCACCATGCGGATCCTCATCGTCGAGGATGAGAAGCGCGTCGCACAGTTCCTCCGCAAGGGATTCGAGGCGGAGACGATGGCCGTGGACGTGGCCAGCGACGGAAACGAGGGAGCGGCCCTGGCGCGCGCGAACGAGTACGACGCCATCGTGTTGGACCTGATGCTGCCGGGAAAGGGCGGGATCGAAGTGCTGAAGGAAATCCGCGGCGCCGGGCGGCCGACGCCGATCCTGATCCTGTCGGCGCGCGGCGAGGTCGAGGATCGCGTCCAAGGTCTCAATCTCGGCGCTGACGACTACCTGCCCAAGCCGTTCGCCTTCGCCGAGCTCCTGGCGCGGGTGCGAGCCCTTCTGCGCCGGCCCGGAGCCGAGGGCGAGAGGGGCTCGGTGCTGCACGTGGACGATCTGAGCGTCGATCCTCTCACTCGCAGCGTGAAGCGCGGCGAGCGGTCGATCGAGCTGACCAACAAGGAATTCCAGCTCCTCGAATACCTCGTGCGCCACAAGAACCGGGTGCTGTCGCGGGTCCTGATCATCGAGCACATCTGGGACATGCAGTTCGACGGTGGGACGAACATCGTGGACGTCGTGATCAACCGCCTGCGGCGCAAGATCGACGACGGCGCGCGGACCCCGCTGATCCGCACGGTGCGCGGAGTCGGTTACGTCCTGGAGGAGCCGCACCGTGAAGATACCCGCTAGGTTCCGCACGCTGCGGGCGACTCTCGCCTTCTGGTACTCGGGGATCCTGCTCCTGACGTTCCTCGTCCTCTGCGTCACGATCTACGCCTACCTGAGATACGAAGGCCGGCGCGCGATCCAGCGCGGCCTCCAGGCCCAGGCCACCTGGATCTCCGATCGGCTCACGACCCTCCTGCAGCCGGGATCGGCGGCGGAGCCGCTGTCGCATCTGCCCGAGGAGATCCGCGCCGATCTCCAGAAGCACCTCGATCAGGAGGCCGACCACTACGCCGTCCTGGTCCGCTCGAAGGAGGGCCGGGAGTTCTACGCGGCCGGCGACCGCGCGATCCTCGACGTCACCAAGGCCCCCGTCCTCAGCGGCCGGATCATCCTGGCGTCGATCGACCGGGGCCCGGGGGGCATGTACCAGATGGCCAGCCTGTCGCGGGAGACGATCGAGATCCACGTCGCCGTGCGCGAGGAGGGCGTGCGGCGGGTCCTGCACAACGTCAGGGCGATCATGCTCCTGATGGCTCCCTTCATGGTCCTGATCGCGGCCGCGGGCGGCTGGTCCCTGGCACGCTCCGCCCTGCGCCCGATCGATCAGGTCATCGCGATCGCCGAGCGGCGGACGGCGCGGAACCTGGACGAGAGGATGCCCGAGCGCGACGTCGACGACGAGCTGGGCCGGCTGATCAGGACGCTGAACCGGACCGCCGACCGGATGACCGCCGCGTTCGAGCAGATGAAGCAGTTCTCGTGGAACGTGGCGCACGAGCTGAAGACGCCCCTCACCATCCTGCGGGGCGAAGCGGAGCTGGCGCTCGCCGTCTCCGGAGGCTCCGAGGAGTCGCAGCGCCTGTCCACCACGTACCTCGAGGAGACCGTGCGCCTGTCCGGCGTCGTCGACGACCTGATGACGCTGGCGCAGGCCGACGCGGGGCGCGTCCAGGTGGAGAGGAAGCCGGTCCGGCTCGACGATCTCGTCGAGGACCTGCGCGACGATGCCGGCATCCTGGCGCAGGAGAAGGGCCTGAGGGTGGAGCTCCTGGAGAACGCCTCCGCGACGGTCCTCGGCGACGCCGCCCGGCTCCGGCGCCTCTTCCGGTCGCTGATCGCCAACGCGGTGAAGTACAGCGACTCCGGCGGCGCCATCGGCATCCGCTCGCGCCGCGAGGGCGACGCCGTCAAGGTGTCGATCCGGGACTCGGGAATCGGCATCCCGGCGGAGAGCCTGCCGCACGTCTTCGACCGGTTCTACCGCGCCGATCCCGCCCGATCGCGCGACAGCGGCGGATCCGGCCTCGGGCTGTCGCTGGCCCGCTGGATCGCCGAAGCGCACGGCGGGAGGATCGAGGTCGAGAGCGCCGTCGGCCGCGGCAGCACCTTCACCGTCACGCTGCCGCTGGCTTCTTCTTAGCCGCGTCCGGCGGCTACGGATGCGACGGGAGGCTGGGAGGCGGCGCGCTCCCGGACGCGCCGGGTCCGGTCCCGAAGGCGGCGTCCCAGCCCGGGCGGTAGAGGTGCTCGACGTACTCCTTGACCATCCGGCGGGCGCAGAAGCGGGGCGCGATGGTCTGGATCGTGCGGCGCATCAGGGCCAGCCACCGACGCGGCAGCCCCGAAGCGTCGCGCTCGTAGTAGGCCGGGGCCACCTCGGTCTCCAGGAGCCGGTAGAGGTCCGACGCGTCGGCCTCGTCGCGCGACGCGGCCTCCTCCGGGCTCGCCTCGGAGGCGCCGGCGACCGCACCGATGGCCCAGCCGTTCGTGCCATCAAAGGCCTCCACCCACCAGCCGTCGAGGACGCTCAGGTTCACCACGCCGTTGAGGGCCGCCTTCTGGCCGCTGGTGCCGCTCGCCTCGAGGGGCGGCCGCGGCGTGTTGAGCCAGACGTCCACTCCCTGCACGAGGTGCTGCGCCGCCTCGATGCCGTAGTCCTCCACGAAGGCGATGCGTCCCGCGTAGGCGGGGTCGGCCGCGGCGCGATAGACGGACTGGAGCAGGTGCTTACCGGGCTCGTCGGCGGGATGGGCCTTGCCGGCGAAGACGATCTGGAGCGGCCTCCTCACGTCGGTCAGCAGGGCGCGCAGGCGGTCGGGATCGCGGAACAGGAGCGTGGCGCGCTTGTAGGTGGCGAAGCGGCGCGCGAAGCCCAGCGTCAGCGCCCGCGGGTCGATGAGCGCCCCCGAAGCCATGGCCTGCGCCGGCGCCGACCGCCCGTCCGCCCACCGGCGGCGGGACCTCCCCAGGAGGAACCGGTGCAGGCGCAGCTTGAGCTGCAGATGGACCTCCCAGAGATCCCGATCGGGAATGCGCGCGATCCCCTCCCACAGCGCCTCCTCGTCCTGGCGCTCGATCCAGTCCTGTCCGAGATGGCTCCGGAACAGGCCGTCGACCTCCGGTGCGATCCAGGAGGGGACGTGCACGCCGTTCGTCACGGCGACGATCGGCACCTCCTCCTCGCTCGCCCCCGGCCACAGCGATCGCCACATCCGCCGTGACGTGCTCACGTGCTGGCGGCTCACGGCGCTGTGCCGGCCGCTCAGCCGGAAGGCGAGCGCGCTCATGTTGAAGGCGCTGCCCCAGGACTCGGCATACGCGCCGAGCGCCAGGAACCGGTCGCGGTCCAGGTTGAGCGTCGGCCAGTAGGCCGCCAGGTACTTCTCGACCAGCGCGAAGGGGAAGGCGTCGTGGCCCGCGGGCACCGGCGTGTGTGTCGTGAAGACGCTCGACCGCCGCACCGCCTCGATGGCGCTCTCGAACCGCGTCCCGGCCTCCACCAGCTCGCGCACCCGCTCCACCATCATGAGCGCCGAGTGGCCCTCGTTGGCGTGCCAGACGCCCGCGCGGACGCCGAGCGTCCTTAAGAGACGCACGCCGCCGATGCCGAGCAGGATCTCCTGCAAGAGGCGGGTCTCCTGATCCCCCCCGTAGAGGCGCGCCGACAGCTCCCTCTCCCAGGGGGAGTTGGCCTCCAGGTCGGTGTCCATCAGATAGAGGACGACGCGGCCGACTCGCACCAGGGAGACCTGCACGTGCAGGCGCCGGTCCGGAAGCTGCAGGGGGACGATGAGGGGGGAGCCATCGGCGTCGCGTACCGGCTCGGCCGGAGCCGCCTCGCGTTCCAGCCGCTGGTAGGATTCCTCCTGGCGGCCGTCTGCTGCTATGCGCTGGCGGAAGTAGCCCTGAGGGTACATGAAGCCGACCCCCACCAACGGCAGGCCGAGGTCGCTCGACTCCTTGGCGACGTCCCCCGCCAGGATGCCGAGGCCGCCGGAATAGACGGGCAGCGTCTCGTGAACGCCGAACTCGGCCGAGAAATAGGCGATCGGCAGGGTCGCGCTGTACGGCGCGTTGGCCGGGAACCAGGCGCTCTCGGACGACAAGGCCCGATCGAACGAGGCGAGCACCTCGTCGAGGCGCGCCACGAAGCCCTCGTCATCCGCCAGGGCTCTTGCGCGCGGAGCATCGAGCGCCGCGAGCAGGAGCAGCGGGTTCCGGACCTGAGGCATCCCGAGCCGGCGGGCCAGGTCGGTGAACAAGGCACGCGCCCCGGGGTTCCAGCTCCACCAGAGGTTCCGGGCCAGATCCTCGAGTCGCCGCAACGGCTCTGGAAGAAGTGTCACGGCTCGGAAGGACTCCCGGGGTCAGGCTCGCGCGGGGCTAGCGCCGGTTGAGCAGCAGGGCGTCGATCTCGGCCTCGGCTTCGATCCAGTCGCGATCCGGGCTGCCCTCTCCGACGCTGCGCCGCAGGGCGCGGTAGTAGGCCGCCTCGGCGATCATACGCCGCCGCTCCTCCGACGAGATCGCGAAAGGCCGGGCGGAAGTGCGCTCCTCCGGCTGCGACACGGCTCGGGTGGTCGACACGATCGGGGTCCCCTCGGGCGCGATCCCCTGGATCGCCGCGCTCTGGGGCGCTGGCCCGTGGGGGGCGGCCGGCCCGGACCCCGCCTTCCTCCTGGTGCTCTTCTTGCCCTTCTCCAGCATGGAACGCCTCCTTCGCGGGGAAGGCGTGAGTGTACAACGGGATCGGCCCCGGCGGAGCGGGTGATTGCAGCGGTTCGGGCGCGCAACGTCACAGGAACGCCACACGGTCGTCACCAGGCTTCCGCGTGGCACTATAATCCTTGAGTCTGGCCGCCCGGCCGGATGGCGGGAGAGGCCGGGGCCGAAGCCATGCCGCAGACGATTCTGGTGGTGGACGACGAGCGCGACATCGTCGAATTGATCCGGTACAACCTGGCGCAGGCGGGATACCGAGTGGTGACCGCGACCGACGGCCAGCAGGCTCTCGAGCTGGCCCGCAGGGATCGCCCGGACCTCGTCGTCCTGGACCTGATGCTGCCGGTGATGCCCGGGACCGAGGTCGCGCGCATCCTGAAGCAGGAGGAAAAGACGCGCGCCGTCCCCATCGTCATGCTCACGGCGCGCGGCTCCGAAGTCGATCGGATCGTCGGCTTCGAGCTGGGGGCGGACGACTATGTCGTCAAGCCGTTCTCGCCGCGGGAGCTGGTGCTGCGGGTGCAGGCCATCCTGCGCCGCGAGGGCGTCGAGAACCATGAGGAGCGCCTCATCTTCGAGCCGCTGGTCATCGATCTCGGGGCTCACATCGTGAGCCTCAAGGGTAAGGAGATCGACCTGACGACGACCGAGTTCAAGCTGCTGCTCCGCCTGGCCCGCCGGCCCGGCCGGGCGTTCAGCCGGGACCAGCTCCTGAGCGAGGTCTGGGGATACAGCGGCGATCTGGAGACCCGCACCGTCGACACGCACATGAAGCGCCTGCGGTCCAAGCTCGGGTCCGTGGCGATCTGGATCGAGACGGTCCGCGGGCTGGGTTATCGCTTCCGGCCCGAGGGGTACCAGGCCTCGGACTGAGAGAACACCACACTGCGCATCAGGCCGCGTCTGACGCTGTCGTTCGTCCTGGTCGCGGCCCTCTCCGCCTCCATTGCCGGGATCGTCCTGATGCGCGCCCTGCGGGACGAGCTCACCGATCAGATGGCGCAGCGCCTGCTGGTCGCCTCCAGAAGGGCCGTGGTCATCCTGTCGGAGGAGCCGGAGCTCGCCGGCCGCGCGGACGAGATCGCCGATCGCCTCGGGCTGGATCTTTCCGCGCGCGTCACCGTGATCTCGCCCGCCGGCGCCGTTCTCGGCGACAGCCTCCTCGACGCCGAGGCGCTGCGCACGGTCGAGAACCACGCCGGCCGGGAGGAGGTGGCTGCCGCCCTGAAGGGCGGCGTCGGCCGCGCGGAGCGGCACAGCACGACGGTCGGCGAGGATCTCCTCTACGTCGCCGTGCCCATAGACCCGCGCGATCCCGCCCGCGGGGTGGTCCGTCTGGCGGTCCCGTTGTCCACCGTCGCCCGGGCCGAGGCCCGCGTCCGGCCGCTCGTCATCGGGGCGTCCCTCCTGTCGGTCCTCGTCGCCGCGGCCGCGGGCTGGATGGCGGCGCGGCGTCCGGCCCGGCGGCTGACCGAGATGTCGCGGGCGGCCACGGAGATCGCGGCGGGGAGCATGGGGGCCCGGGCCCGCCCGGGAGGCGCCGACGAGATCGCCGACCTCGCTCACTCGCTCAACCGCATGGCCAGCCAGCTCGAGGAGCGGCTGGCGCTCCTGACCCGCGAGCAGAGCCAGCTGAGGACCATCCTGGACGGGATGGTGGAGGGGGTGCTGCTGCTCGACGCCTCGGGGCGGATCCTGCTGGCCAACGACGCCTTCGCGCGCATCTTCGCGGTGCAGGGACCGATCGCCGGACGGCGCCTGCTGGAGACCGTGCGGGCTCCCGCCCTGCACGAGGGGGTCGAGGCAGCGCTCCAGGAGCCTTCACCCGTGTCCCGCGAGGTCACGCTTCCCGACGACGGCGACCGCGTCATCAGCGCCAGCCTGGCCGCAGTGCGAGAGGGCCCGCACAAGGTCGGGGCGGTCGCCGTGTTCCACGACGTGACCGAGATCAAGCGGCTCGAGAGGGTTCGGCGCGAGTTCGTCGCCAACGTGTCGCACGAGCTGCGCACGCCGCTGACGGCGATCAAGGGGTACGCCGAGACGCTCCTGCACGGTGGGCTCGAGGACACGGCGAGCGCCGCCGAGTTCGTGCGGGTCATCGACCGGCACGCCGAGCGACTGCGGCTCCTGATCGAGGAGCTCCTCGACCTCGCGGCGGTCGAGCAGGGTCGCTCGACCCTGCGGTTGGAGCCGACCTCGGCGGCCGACGTGGCGGCGGCGG
>DASRJX010000015.1:0-14680 GCA_035649235.1 Candidatus Cryosericum sp. | reverse complement strand
ACAGAGCCAACGGCCGATGACGGGCCTGGAACTCGTTCGAGACATGTTCTCCTCCACAGATCCTAAGGGAATTGGGCGCGACCGCTTCGCTATCGGCCCCAGGTCTACGGTGGCTGAGCGTTCGGCGAATGTAGACGTCCTTCTCCATGGTCCGGCAGGTCAATTCACGAAGAGAACAATGAATGACTTGAATACCCAGAGTGTGGCCTCCTGTCAACCACATGATCACCACGGTCCGGCAGGAAGATCTTCAATCAGGTGTTTCCTTGAGGTCGTGAGGTTATTTTCGCAGGCGGCTCTGAATAATAGGGCTACTGTTGACCTGAGTCCGTGCGGTATCATCCTCGCCGTTGGTGCACGGGATCCCGTCACGGGAGTCGCAGGCCTACTACTACGTTGTTGCGACACAGGAGGACGGCGATCAGGCGATGTCGGCACCGATCTGGGTCGAAGGAACGGGACCGGTCGACTGAGCGCCTCACGCCGTCCTCGACAAGGAGGGTCCGATGTCCAATTACGTCCGTCATCTCGCATTCATCTCCGTCCTCGCCTGCGTCGTCTCGCCGGCGCTTGCCACGCCGCTCGACAGCCGGCTGAACGAGTGGGCCTTCGACATCAGCTGGGTCGATGTCGACGATTTCGGCGAGACCACGAACATCGACGGAGAGTGGCAGTGGATTCTCGCCAAGGGACGCCACGAGGTGGGCGCCCTGCTCTCCTACTTCGAAGTGGACCCGGATGACGGCGACAGCAGCGACGCGCTGATCTTCGGCCCGGTCTACTCCTGGAACTGGTTCCCCGACAAGCCGGTCACCGGCTATCTCACCGCCTCGTACGGAATCGTGTCGGGCGACCTGGGAGACAGGGCCGACGGCGCCTGGCATGGCGGCGTCGGAGCGAAGCTGTTCGTCGGGGATTCGGCCGCGGTGCGCTTCGAATACTTCCTCGAGAAGCTGATGGGAGAGGGAGGCTTCGACGATCAGGACAGCGTCGGCATCAGCATCGGCATCAGCCTCTTCACCGGCAGGCAATAGGATCCGGCGCTCAGGAGCAGCGCCCAGACTCAGTTGTGCTCGCTGGCGGGCCAGGCGTCCGGGTCAACCATGGTGGTCCGGCGTCCTTCTGCGCCTACGCTATACTGTCCGCCATCGCCGTCACCAGTCGCCGACAGCGAACCACTCCGAGGGCAGAGGGTTGGGAGACAAACGCGTCCCGGACGAGGATGTCGCCGGGGAGGGCCGTCGATGACGCGGCGCGCGCCACCCCGACGCTCCCGCGCCGGGATGGCCGCGGCATGCCTGCTGGCGCTCGCGGCCGTCGGCGCCGGAGTTGCCGCCGAGCCGTCCCGCGCGCCCGCCCAGCCGCCGGGCGGGGCGGAGCCGGTCGTCTCCGAGGTGAGGAAGCTCATCAAGGCCGGAAAATACCAGGAGGCCGAAGCCCTGGCGCGCGAGCGACTTGCCTCGGTGGAAGCGGAGTCCGGCCCGGACACGCTTCAGGCGGCGGAAGCCCTCGACGACCTGGCGGAAACTCTCCGCCGCCTCGGCAAGGGAGGCGATCCTGCCGCCCGGGTGGTGGGGGCGAGGGCGATCGCGATCAAAGAGGCGCTCCTCCGCCCGGACGATGCGCGGCTCGCGATCAGCCTCCGCAACATGGCGTTCCTGTCCAACCAGGGCGGCGACCCGCAGGGAGCCCGGGCGCTTCTCGAGCGGGCCCTGCGGGTCAGCGAGCAGGCGCTGGGCCCCGAAGCCCCCGACGTTGCCCAGTACCTGGATGCCCTGGGGATCATCACGCGCGAAGCCGGAGACTACCTCGCCGCCCGCTCCCTGCTGGACCGCGCCCTGGCGATCAATATGAAGGCGTTCGGCCCCGGGAGCATCCAGGTCGCGCGCACCCAGGTCAACATCGCCAGCACGCTGGCGGTCATGGGGGATTACCAGGGGGCGCGCCGCCTGTTCGAGGAGTCGATTGTCATCCACGAAAAGGCCGTCGGTCCGGAGCATCCCAGCACTCTGGTGGCCATGGACAACCTGGCCGAGACCATGATCCTCGCGGGCGAATTCCAGGCGGCCCGGCCGCTCGCGGAGCGCGCCCTCAAGCTCCGCGAGGCCGCGCTCGGTGCCGATCACTACCAGCTCGCTTTCAGCCTGGGTCACATGGCGCGCGTCGAATCCATGAGCGGGAACGAGGCGGCGGCGCTCGGCTATCTCGCCCGGATGATTGCGGTGCGCGAGAAAGCCTTCGGCCCGAATCACCCCTCCGTGGCCGAGAGCCTGGACGACCTCGGGAAGGTGCGCGCCCACTTCGGAGACGCGCACGGGGCCCGCGAGGCGTTCGAGCGCGCACTCAAGATCGAGGATCGAACCCTCGACCCGCGCCATCCAAACCGCGCCCAGTCGATCCTCGGACTGTCGCAAGTGCTCCTGGCGCTGGGCGACACACGCGCGGCGTTCGATTACGGCCTGGAGGCCGCGCGCCTCGACCGCGAGCGCTTCCGCGCCACGGCACAGGGCCTCACGCAGGCGGACGCGCTGCGCTTCGCGCAGGAGCGCGGCGGCGCCATCGACGTCCTGGTGACCCTCCTGGCGGCGGGCCGCAAGGGATCCCTCCCACCCGGCGGGACGTCGCGGGTCTGGGACCAGGTGGTGCGATCGCGCGCCATGGTCCTGGACGAGATGGCGTCGCGCCATCGCTACGTCGCCGACCAGGGCGGCGGCGACGTGGCGCGCCGTGCCCAGGTCCTGAGCGCGGCGCGCAGCCGCCTGGCCGGCCTCCTCGGCCGGCTGCCGCAGTCGGGACCCGTCGAGGCGTACCGGGGACAGGTGGATCGGGCCTACGAGGAGAAGGAGGTGGCCGAGCGGGCGCTCGCCGAAGCCAGCGCGCCGTTCCGCAGGCAGCAGGCGCGTTCGCGTGTGGGCTTCGCGGAGGTGTTCGCGAGCCTTCCCGGGGATGCGGCGCTGCTCGCGTACGTGCGGTACCAGGAGCACGGGCGGACGGATCAGACCCCGGTGCCGTCCTACGCCGCCTTCGTCGTCCGGGCCGGCCGAGACGATCCGCTGCTGCGGCCTCTCGGCAAGGCCGCGGAGATCGACGCGCTCGTCGAGGCCTGGCAACGCGAAGCCGGGATCGATCCGCGCCGGACGGGCTCCGTCGCCGCCGCCGAGGACCGCTATCGCGTCGCGGGCGAGCGGCTGCGCCGGAGGATTTGGGACCCGGTCGCGCCGCACCTGGAGCGGGCCGCCCTGGTCCTGGTCGTCCCGGACGGGGCTCTGAACCTGGTGAACCTCGCCACCCTGCCCCTGCCTGGCGGCCGCTATCTCCTGGAGGACGGCACGGTGCTGCACCAGCTCTCCAGCGAGCGCGACATCATGCCGGCGTCGCCCCCGCCCGAAGCGAAGCCGGGGCTCCTGGCGGTCGGCGGCGTCGACTACGACGCCTCCGCGACGATCATCGCCCGCGCCACCCTGCCGGGCGATGCGGCGCCGCCGCGCGCGGCCGATCCGCCCGGAGGCGCGCCGCGCTACCGCAGCCCGGAGCCCGCCTGTCCCGAGCTGAGCCGTCTCTGGTTCGCGCCGCTGCCCGCCACCGCCGGCGAGATCGACGGGATTGCCGCTCTGGAGGCGCGAGCCGGCGCGGCCGCGGTCGATGGGGGCGTGCGCAGGCTGGTCGGCCCCGCGGCGGACGAAGCGACGTTCAAGTCCGCTTCCGAGCGCTACGGCATCCTGCACCTGGCCACCCACGCGTACTTCGTCGGCGATCGCTGCGGATCGGGCCCGCAGCCCGGCGGCGTCTCGACGGGGCACCGGCATGACCGCGGGAGCGCGGCGCCCGCCTTGCCCGTCCTCCAGGATCCCCTCCTGCTGACCGGCCTGGCGCTCGCGGGCGCCAACCAGCGCGCCGGGGCGGCGCGCGACGAGGACCGCGAGGACGGCCTGCTGACGGCGGAGGAGATTGCTTCGCTCGACCTGAGCGGCGTGCGCTGGGCGGTCCTGTCCGCCTGCCGCACCGGCGTTGGGGCGATCCGCGACGGCGAGGGCGTGCTCGGCCTCCGTCGCGCCTTCGCCATCGCCGGGGCCGGCATGCTCATCATGAGCCTCTGGGAGGTGGAGGACGGGGCGACCGCGGTGTGGATGGAGGCCCTCTACCGGGCGCGCGCCCGGCCGCTGCCCTCCGCCGCCGCAGTCCGTCAGGCCGGCCTCGACCTCCTGGAGCGCCAGCGGCGCGCCGGCCGCACCACGCACCCCTTCAACTGGGGGGCGTTCATCGCGGCCGGGAACTGGCGCTAGAGGTAGTCGCCCCGACGTGATGTTTCCAGGCGCCTGCACCACGAACGACGCGGCGCGCTATCATGCCCACGAAGGGAGGGAATTCAATGAAGAGAGTGCTGGTAGTCGCGGTCGCTCGCCGTTTCGTCGCGCTCCTGAGCACCTTCAGCCTGGCGCTTCTGGCGAGTCTGGCGGCATCTCCCGCCACGTTCGCGCAGGGCAAGGAAGTCGAGATCTATGTCGGTCAATACGTTCCCGATCCATCGGTCCTCGACAGCGACCTCTCGTTCGGCGTGCGCTTCCTCCGGGGAGGCCCGGGGCCCCTGAAGTTCGGCACGGAGGTTTCGTACATCCAGACCGACGGCGAGGTGACGAGCGGCCTCCAGACCGGCACCGTCGATTGGGACTCCTTCTGCGTCGATTTCGTCGCCGACTACAGCTTCGCGCCCGGCAAGAAGTTCGAGACGGTCCTCACCTTGGGAACCGGGTTTGCGTACGAGAGCGCCGAAGCATCGGTGTCAGGCCCTATCGCCGAGATCGACGTCGAGGATTTCGACGACGTGACCTACACCATCCAAGGGGGGATCGGCTTCAAGATCGCCTTCGGCAAGGCCTTCTTC
Organism: Candidatus Cryosericum sp.; assembly: GCA_035649235.1. Lineage (GTDB taxonomy): Bacteria > Acidobacteriota > Polarisedimenticolia > Gp22-AA2 > Gp22-AA2 > DASRJX01. Next base: position 9,798 of record DASRJX010000015.1, on the reverse strand, counting down.
CTGCGGCCCGCCGCGCGCCTGCGCTGGTTCCCGGACCGCGACCAGAGCGACCTCGACACCGAGTATCTCGTCGGCTTCGGGCGCCGCTGGTAAGCGAACCCGTCTCAGAAGCCACTCACTCCTGCGGATCCAGCCTATGATCGAGGTGGATCCAGGCCAGGCGTGAAGCGCGGAAGAAGGACGGGATCGCGGTCGACGTCCAGGTCGGGGGCACCGGCGGAGGCCGAGTCAAACAAGGGTAGAATCCCCCGCCGTATGGCTCGCACCCGGGCTTCCGATGCACGGCGCCGGCTGGTCCTCTACCTGCCGCACCCCCTGCCGATCTGGCGTCTGCCCGGTGCGGCCCTGGAGCGCATCCGGCGCGACGCCCGCGCGTTCGACATCGACCTGCCGCAGAACGAGACGGCCCTGGGGAAGCTGATCCCGGACGCCGAGGTCCTGTTCGCCTGGGGCCTGGGCCGGCGGCTCGTTCCCCAGGCGGCGAAGCTGCGCTGGCTGCACACCCCGCTCGCCGGCGTGGACCGGGTCCTCAGCCCGGAGCTGCTGGCCACCACCGTCCGGATCACCTCCTCGCGCGGCGTGAACTCGGTATCGGTGGCGGAGCACGCGCTGGCGCTGGTCCTGGCGCTGACGCGCGGGATCGTGACGGCGGCGCGGGCCCAGAAGGAGCGACGCTGGGTGCAGACCGATCTCTACGGCCGCCGGCCGCCCCTCTCCGAGCTGAACGGGAGGCTGCTCGGCATCTGGGGGCTGGGCGAGATCGGCCGGGAGCTGGCGGTGCGCGCCCGGGCCCTGGGGATGACGGTCTGGGGCGTCACCCGCAAGGGCGGGCAGCCTCCGGCCGGCGTCGACCGGCTCCTGTCCCGGGACAAGGCGGACGCGATGCTGCGCGCGGCCGACGTCCTGGTGCTGGCCCTTCCCCTGACGCGCGCCACGGAGGGGATCCTCGGCGAGCGCGAGCTGCGGTCGATGAAGCCGAGCGCCGTCCTGGTCAACATCGGACGGGGGACGCTGGTTCAGGAGCCGGCCCTGGTGCGGGCCCTGCGCGAGAACTGGATCATGGGCGCCGGGCTCGACGTCTTCGCCACCGAGCCGCTGCCGGCCGACTCCCCGCTGTGGGATCTGCCGAACGTCGTCGTGACCCCGCACGTCGCGGGCACCCACCCCGACTATATGGCGCGCTCGGCCGATCTGTTCCGGAAGAACCTGAAGCTGTATCTCGCCGACCGGCCGCTGCTCAACGAGGTGGATCGGACTACGGGGTACTGACTCCGGGCCGGCGGGTTCCGGCGCAGCGGCCCTCCGCGTCCGCGCCGGTTTCGAGCGCGGCGCGGTGCAGCCGGACCACCATCGACCGCGCCTCTTCGAAGTCGACCAGGGAGTCGAGGACCAGCCGGCGGCCGGCGCGCGGGACGAGGAAGAGGGCGCTCACGGGGGCCTCGCCGGCGGGACGCGTTCGCCGGTGCTCGCGGACGGCGACGACATCGCGCCAGGCGAGCCGGCGGCTCGGCAGGCGCAGCAGCGACCAAAGGAAGTTCCGGACCTCCACGCCGTCGTCGTCCAGACGGATGCGGTCGCCCCAGGCGCCGACGACACCGATGAGGCCGACGACCCCCAGAAAGGCGATGACCCAGAGTCCGGGGCCCAGCTCGCGCGCCAGGAGCCGGGACGCGACGGCCCCGGCCAGAAACAGCGTGGTCAGAAGACTGAGGAGCCGGATGGAGAGGCTGCGCCGGAACGTGCGCCCCGGTGTGCTCACCGCCCTGGCGCCCGCGCGCTCACGGTGCCGACGCCCCCGGCGCTATCCCGGCGGCCAGGTGAAGCGGCGGCCGCCGAGCAGGTGCAGGTGGATGTGGAAGACCGACTGCCCGGCGCCCTCCAGGCAGTTGGCCACGACCCGAAACCCGTCCTTGTCGAGCCCCTTGTCCTTCGCCACGCGGGCGGCGACCACCATCATGTGCCCGAGGAGCGACTCCTGCTCCGCGCCGATGTCGTTCAGCGTGTCGTGGTGGGCCTTGGGGATCACGAGCGTGTGGTGCGGCGCCTGGGGGTTGATGTCCTCGAACGCCACGACCAGACGGTCTTCGTAGGCGATGCGCGCCGAGACCTCCTTGCGCCCGATCTTGCAGAACAGACAGTCCGCCATGCCTCCTCCTTCCCCTCGCGCGACGCCCCCTGCGGCGCGTCCTCCTACCGGATGCGCTCGATCTGCGCCCCCAGCCCCTGGAATTTCGTCTCGACCTTCTCGTAGCCGCGGTCGATGTGGTAGGCGCGATCGATCACCGTCTCCCCCTCGGCCCGCAGCCCCGCCACGATGAGGCAGGCGGACGCGCGCAGGTCGCTTGCCATCACCGGCGCGCCCGACAGCGGCGCCGGCCCCGAGACGATGGCCGTCTGCCCGTCCACGACGATCCGGGCCCCCATGCGCCGCAGCTCCCCGACGTGCAGGAACCGGTTCTCGAACACCGTTTCGGTGATGATCGACACGCCGTGCGCCACCGACATGAGCGCCATGTACTGGGCCTGCAGGTCGGTCGGGAAAGCGGGGTAGGGGAGGGTCACCAGGTTCGCGGGCTTGAGCGGGCCGTCGGGCCGCACCTCGAGGACGCCGGTCCTCTCCTCGATCACGACCCCGCACTCGCGCAGCTTGTCGATCACCGCGGTCAGGTGGGCCGGCTCCACCCCCTCGAGGAGGACGTGCCCGCCGGTGGCGGCCGCGGCTATCAGGAAGGTCCCGGCCTCGATGCGGTCCGGGATGACGGCGTGCTCGGCGCCCCCCAGGCTCGTGACGCCGTCGACGACGATCGTCTCGGTGCCGGCGCCCTCGATGCGCGCGCCGCAGCCGATCAGGAAGCGCGCCAGGTCGGTGATCTCCGGCTCCAGGGCGCAGTTCCGCAGCACCGTCCGGCCCTCGGCGAGGGTGGCCGCCATCATCACGTTCTCCGTCCCCGTGACCGTCTTGCGGTCGAAGGAGATCTCGGCGCCGCGCAGCCGCCCGCAGGACGCCGTCACGTAGCCGTGATCGATGGCAATGTCGGCCCCCATCTTCCGGAGCGCCTCGATGTGCAGGTCGATCGGGCGGGCCCCGATGGCGCAGCCGCCCGGAAGCGACACGCGCGCCCGGCCCAGCCGGGCGAGGAGAGGCCCCAGGACCAGGATCGAGGCGCGCATCGTCTTCACCAGGGCGTAAGGCGCCTCCGGCTCCAGCGTCCCGCCGCCGGTGCGGCTGAGCCGGTCCCCGGTCAGGCTCAGATCGCGCATGCCGAGATGCCGCAGCACCTTGATCATGGTGTCGACGTCGCGCACCGCGGGGACGTTGCGCAACAGGGCGGGGCCGTCCAGCATCAGCAGGGCGGCCATCTCGGGCAGGGCGGCGTTCTTCGCGCCGCTGATCCGGACGCGGCCCTCGAGCCGGCACGGTCCCTGGATCCGGATCTTGTCCATGGGCCGGGATTATAGCCCGCCGCCTACCGAACGCCGGGCGAGGCGGCGCGCACCTTCACGAGCAAGTCCTTGGCCGCCTGCACCAGCCGGTCGTCCTTGGACTCGTCCAGGATCCGGTGCAGCAGCGCGGCGGCGCCCTTGAAGTCCCGCCGGCGGTAGCGCTCGACGGCCTCGTTGTAGGCCCGCACCTGCCGGAGGTCCGACAGGAGACGCGCCGACTGCTCCCGCACCTCCGGGTCCCTGGCGACTTCGAGGAGGCTCTCGAGCCGCCGCACGGCCTCGTCGACCTCCTGCGCGCGAGCCTTCGACGCCGCCTCGTTGTAGAGGTTCACCTCGCGCTGCCGGGAGGCGTGCGATTCCATCGCCTGCAGGCGATCCCGCGCCTCGGACTTCAGCTGCGGCGTCGGAGCCGACTCCACCAGGGTCCGCAGACCTGCCAGGCCGGCCTCCAGTTTCCCCTTCGCCAGCAGGGACTCGGCGGCCGCGAGGTCGGCGCGGAACAGCACCTCCCTGCCGGCGGCGCGCGTCGTCGGCTCGTCCGAACGGCTGACGACCCGGTCCACCAGGTCTTGCGCCCGGGACCTCTGGCCGCTCCTGGCATAGAGGCTCGCAAGATTGAGCGCGATGTCGGCCCGCGCGGGAAGGAGCCGGCGCGCCGTCTCGAGCGCCTCGATCCCAGGTCCCAGGTCCCCGTCCTCGTAGGCGTAGGTCGCCCCGAGTCCGGCCCACGCTTCGGCGATGTCGGGGCTCTTGCGCGTGGTGCGTTGGAAGAGATCCCGGGCCCTGAGGAGCGCAGGAGGAGAGTCCGCGCCCACCGGAAGGCGCGACACGCCCGGCGGAAACGCCTCGGAAATCAGCGCATAGGCGTACTTCAGGGCGATGAGCTGGTTCGAGGGGTCGAGGTCGATCGCCTTCTCGAAAGCGCTCCTGGCCTCGGCGTAGCGCCGGCGCTCGTCCAGGACCTGTCCCAGTCCCGCGTGGGCCGGGCCATACGACGCGTCGATCCGGATCGAGGCCTGGAAGTGCTGCTCCGCGTCGTCGAGGCGCTCCGGGTCCGAGTGCAGCAGGAAGTCCCCCAGACGATAGAGCGCCTCCTGCCGGGAGAGCGGCGCCACCCTCGCCCGGTCGTCCAGCCGCAGGTCGTCGATCGCGATCCGGCTGAAGGCGAAGCCGCCCTTCTTGACGTAGGCGGACAGGCGGTCGAGGAGCGCGGTCTCGTCCTTTCCGACGATCGGCGCGATGGCAGAGGACAAGCTGGAGCCGCGCGGCAGGTCGCGCAGGAAGCGCACGCCGCTGCCGCCCTGGCTCGCCGGCCCCCACAGCAGGTACTCGACCAGGGCCCACGATTGCGCGTAGAAGGTGCCCTGGCGGCTCTCCTCGTGGTACTCGGGAGAATCGAAGTCGACGGCGAACAGCCGTCGCGGCGGGATCATCGGGTGGGTCTTCAGCCAGCTCACGTGGGCGCGGATCGGGCCACCGATCTCCGCCGCCGAACCCTCGGCGCGAAAGGTCCCGTAGCAATCGGCGATCCCCTCGCTGAACCAGAGCGGGATGTCGGTGAAGTTGTTGTACAGGAAGAAATGGAAATACTCGTGGTAGATGATCGACCAGGGGTCGCTCGCCGGGGTGGCGTCGACGCCGACGTAGTTGCCGTCCTGGTGCTTGACGAAATAGCCGGAGATGTTCGCGGGAGCGCCCTCGCGGCGGCCCTTCTGCCGGGGCTTGTACGGGCGGAAGGAGCGGTCGTCGCGGAAGACGAACACCGACGTCGGGAGAGGCGAGTCGGCGCTCAGGGCCGGGCCGATGCGGGACAGGACGGCCCGGAAGACCTCGATGTTGCGGCCGATCCGGAGGGTCGCCTCCTCGGAGGCGTTGCTGAACAGGCTCAGGTGCGCCGTGTCGACCCGGATCCACGCCTCGCTCTCGTCCGGCAGGGTCATGGCGCGCGGATCGGAGGCCGCGCACAGGAGCGAGGCCAGGAGAGCTGGCCCCGCGACTCGCCGGAGGTTCGATCGGGAGGTCATCGTCGCCGCGTGGAGCGGGGGTCGCGAACCCCTCGCGCATGCTACCAGATCGGGTCCGGGACGCTATAATCGCGGCCGCTGTCCCCGGGAGCCGAACGGTGCCGCTCTACGAATACGAGTGCCGCAAGTGCCATCACCGCTTCGAGGTGATCCAGACCTTCTCCGACAAGCCGATCCGGAAGTGTCCGAAGTGCCGGAAGGGAACGGTGCAGAAGCTGCTGTCGTCGCCGGCCCTGCGCTTCAAGGGGAGCGGCTTCTACATCAACGATTATGCCCGCAAGGGGGCCGCGCCGTCGGGCGAGGGGACATCCGGAGGATCGGGCGGCGAGCCCTCCGGCCAGGACAGCGGCTCGAGCGCGGAGAAGCCGGAGAAGAAGGCGGGCAAGGAGTCCGGCAAATCCGCGTCGGGCAGGAAGTCCGGGAAAAAAGACTGATCGACGTCCCGGCGCTCCGGCGGGTTCGTTCCGAACTCAGCCGGCGCGGCCGGGCGGACGGCGGGCGCCCAGGAAGAGCTTCCTCCAGTAGGGGTCGGCCAGGCGGTCGATGCGCACCACGGGGCCGCTCCGCGTCGTGGCGCTGAGGAAGGCTCCGGGTCCGAGGGCGATGCCGACGTGGGTGATCGCCTGTCGCCGCGGGCCGAAGAACACCAGATCCCCGGCGCGGATGCGGCCGCGCGGCACCTGGGCCAGGCGCCGGTCGGCGAACTGGAGGTCGGCATCGCGCGGCAGGTGGACGCCGTGCACGCGGTGCGCCAGTTGCACGAGCCCCGAGCAGTCGACGCCGAACGGTGTCGTCCCGCCCCACAGGTAGGGAAGCCCCAGAAAGCGTAGCGCCGTGGCCAGAGGCCCGCCGGGGCCGCCCGCGATGTCCCCGGAGGGCCGGACATCGCCGCGCTGCGCCCAACCGATCCGCCCATCCGGCAGGCGCACGCACAGCCACTCGGGCACGGCGTCGCGCCCGCGCGCCCGGCCGTCTGGCCCGCCGAGCACCTCCACCCTGGACAGGAGCGGCAACACGGCGATCGGCGCGCGCGCCGTGACGTCCCGGACCGGGTAGATGTTAGCGAACAGGTTTCCGACCTCGGCCAGCGGCTGATCGCGGCGATCGGGATGCAGGGCCGCCGACCGGATCCAGCCCCGGTAGCGGTCGGGGGTTTCTGCCAGGGTCCACCCGGCGCGGCGCCGCAGCGCCTGGACGCGCGTGCCGAGGGTCGCCTGGCTGACGACCGCCGACGTGTCGGAGGGGCGGGCGTACATGTTGACGACGGGCGGCAGGACGACGGCCTGGCCCGCGGCGCGCGAGGTGGCCCGGATGCCAGCCACGGCGGCGCGCAGGGCGGCGCGCCGGGCCGGAACGAGGACGCGCCGCTCCGGATGCGCCCCGAGCCGGCCGGAGAGCCGGCGGCGGTCCCGTCTCACGAGGCGCGGCTCACCGAGGGCGGCGTCGCGTCGGACGGGAACGCGCCGTGCGGCGGGCCGGCGGCTCAGGATGGCCCGCGGCGGACCGCTTCCCGCGCGGGCGCGCGCCGTCCAGGTCGAGATCCTTCAGATACGCGCGGAAGCTCGCGCCCAGGTCAGGGCGACGCAGGGCGAACTCGACCGTGGCCCGGAGGAAGCCGAGCTTGTCGCCGGTGTCGTAGCGCGTTCCCTCGAACGAGTAGGCGAAGATGTCCTGCTCGCGCAGCAGCGATTTCAGTCCGTCGGTGAGCTGGATCTCGCCGCCGCTGCCGGCCGCGGTCCGCTCCAGATGGCCGAAGATCTCCGGCATCAGGATGTAGCGCCCGATGATCGCCAGGTTCGAGGGCGCCTTCTCCGGCGGCGGTTTTTCGACCAGGTCGTCGATCCTGAGGAGGCGGTCGCCCCCAGGACCACGGCGCTTCCCGCCGGCGCCGAGGTGGCCGTCTGCCGGCTGGCCGGCCACGATGCCGTAGTCGGCGGTCCGCTCGCGGCTGACCCTCTCGACGGCGATCACCGAGCAGCCGCAGCGATCGTAGACCGACATCATCTGGCGCATCACGGGGACCTGTGCCTCGATGATGTCGTCGCCGAGGAAGACGGCGAACGGCTCGTGCCCGACGAAGTCGCGCGCCATCAGGATGGCGTGGCCAAGGCCGAGCGGCTCCTTCTGCCTCACGTACGAGACCTTGATGAGATCGGTGATCGAGCGGACCTGCTTCAGGAGAGCGACCTTGCCGCGCTCCTCGAGGAGGTGCTCCAGCTCGAACGCGACGTCGAAGTGGTCCTCGATGGCGCTCTTACCGCGACCGGTCACGATGATGATGCTCTCGATCCCGGAGGCGACCGCCTCCTCCACGACGTACTGGATGAGCGGCTTGTCGACCAGGGGCAGCATCTCTTTGGGCTGCGCCTTGGTGGCCGGCAGGAAGCGGGTGCCCAGACCGGCGGCGGGGAAAACCGCCTTGCGGATGGGGGCCGGAGGTCGGGCGGCCATCATGGGGGAGGGATTATAGTCCACGGTCCAGTGCGTGGGCATCGGTCGTCCCTTGAGTCGGGTGACGACCCCCCTGTCACGCTCCGCCCGGTTCGCGCCTAGACCTCGGTGAAAGAGATGGGCCGGGAGGAGGTGAGAAGGATGCGTGGGATCCTGACAGGACTCGTGGTGATTTCGGCGCTCGCCGCCCTGCCGGGGGGCCTCGCGGCAGGTGCTTTGCCCCTTCTGGTGGCGCGGCGCGCCTGAGACGAGACGGCGGCCCCCGCGCTTCGACGAGCCCCGTTCAGCCGCCGGCGAGCGCCGCCTTCCGGACCGCGGCGCGGTCGGGCTTCCCCCAGGCCTCGTAGAGGGTCGTCAGGTGCCTGACGATGCCCTGCGTCTGCTGGTGGCGGTCGCCGGCCGCAGCACTGACGATCGCGTGGGCCTCGAGCAAGGCGGCTTCCGCCTCCTCGTGGCGGCGCAGGCCGATCAGGCAGTAGCCGAATTTGCTCAGCGTGATGCCGATGTTGAGGTGCCCCGCGGGCAGCGCCTTGCGCTGTCCTTCGAGCGCCGTTTGGAGAAGCGGCAGCGCCTCGATGTACCGGCCGAGCTTGGCGAGCACATAGCCGAGATTCCCTTGCGCCGTAAGCGTGTAGGTATGAGCGGGCCCGAACACGCGCAGGTAGCCCTCTATCGTCTCACGGTAACAGCGCACGGCCTCCTCCCGGTGGCCGCTCGACCAGAGCACGATCCCGAGCAGGTTGAGGAAGCGCAGAGTCTGGGGATGGTCGGCCCCCGCGACCTCCCGACTGCCTTCGAGCGCCTCGCGCACGGCGCTCTCGGCCTCGTCGAACCGTCCCCGGGCCCGCTGCACTTCGCCCCAGTCCGCCAGGGTCGCGAAGACCGCCATATTCCTCGCGCCCAGGATCCGCCTGCGGCCCTCCAGCGCGGCGCGCAGCAAGGCTTCGGCCTCGTCGAGGCGCCCCATGGTGAGGAGGTGCTGGCCCAGGCTCGAGGCCAGTCGGTGGGTTTCGAGGTGATCCTCGCCGAGGACCCGCCGCGAGAGTTCGAGCGCCTCCCGATAGAGCGCTTCACCTTCGGGGAGCCTGCCAGCGCGCAGGGAATTCTGCGCCAGGTACCCCTGCATGACGATCGTGTCCGGGTGGTCCGCGCCGATGGCCCGCCGCTGGTCCTCCAGGGCCCTGCGAAGGAGAGCATCGGCCTCGTCGTAGCGGCCGCGGTCCGAAAGGAAGTAGCCGAAGAGCGACGCCGCGTGGAGCGTCCGGCGGTCCTCCGGTCCGAGGGCCTTCGTCCAGATCTCGAGCGCGGCGCGCAGGTGGGGCTCCGCCTCCTCGTAGCGGCCGCGGTCGAACAGGATGTCGCCCAGGACCAGCCGGGCGGCGGCCGTCTCGGGTTCCTCGGCCCCCAGGCCCCTTTCGAGCGAGGCGAGTGACTCACGGGCCAGCGCCTCGGCCTCGTCGTACTCCTCCCGAATGCGCAGGATGTCAGCCAGCTCGACGGAGGCCTCGCGGGCCCGGGAGCTGTCCGCGCCCAGCCTTTCCTGGCGCAGCCGGAGGGCTCGCCGCACCAGCGGCTCCGCGCGCTCATACAGGCCCAGGTTCTTGTAGCTGCGGCCGATCGCCAAGCTCATCTCGGCCTGGACTTCGGGAGCGCCTCGCAGGTCCCGCTCGATGTCGGCGGCGCCCTTGTCGAGGATCTCGCGCGCGGTGATCGTCTCCCCCCGGGCCCGCTCGGGGTCCGGCAGCCGGAAGATGTTGGTGAGGAACTCGAGCGCCGCACCGGCCGTCTGAGCCTGAGTGTTGGCGCGGTCGCGCTCGCGCGCCACCCTCCCTGCCTGGATCGTCATGCCGATAGCGGTGGTCGCCAGGAGCAGCAGGAT
>DASRJX010000014.1:0-4479 GCA_035649235.1 Candidatus Cryosericum sp. | reverse complement strand
TGGCCCAACGGAATGAACGACACCGTGCTCAGCAGGAAGAATATGAGGATCGGCAACCGGACGTCGTTGATGACGTACGAATCGGCCGGCAGGTCGTAGTAGAGCAGATAGAGATGCTCGGAGGCGTCGTTCTGGGTGAAGATCACGCGACCGAGCCAGAAGGCAGCGGCGGCCAGGGAAGCGAGCAGCACGGGCCAGGCCGCGAGCAAGGAACGATTCCGCGCGCGCAGGCATCCGAGGCCAAGGCCGAGGAACGCGCTGAGGAGGATGAGGTTCGGGAAGTAGGCGAGTACCCGGACCTGCGTGCCCAGCCAGCGGATGAGGACGAGCTCCTGGAAGAGCACGAGCGCCGAAGCGCCTAGGATCTCGAGGCCGAGGCGCCGGCCGGACGAGGGGTCTGGGAACATCGCGCTCCAAGGCGGCCGAGATGCCTGGCCGAGTCCGGATTCTAATATGAGACTACTGACCGCTCTGCTTTCCGGCGGCCGTCGCGCGGCGGGTTCGAGACATGGGCCGTGCTCGGCCTGACTCCCCCACGACGGCGCAGGATCGCGACCCCGAACCCGTTGCCCGAAAATGGTCGCGGCCCCACGAGCGAGATCGGCTCGTAGTGCTCGAGGGTCCAACGGAAGATCGCGACGCCGTAGTCCTGGCCGAAGTACCGGACTCCGAAGTCGGAGGTCTCCGTATCCACGAACGCGATCCACTCGGGAGGGGACCTGCTGAGGGCATCGAGCAGCGTGCGCTCCCCGTAATGCTGGACCTCGCTCGGCATGTAGTAGGCGTAGGGCGAGGGATTCCGCATCCTCAGCACATAGTTGAGAAGGAGCGCCTCCGGGAACACGGCCAGGGTATCGGGCGGGGCGGCCGACGCGGAGAGTACGGCGGCAGCCCGGGCGAGTATCTCGGCCTTCTCATCCCCGTAGATCCGATCGGCACCTTCACCCAGGGCATACCTCTTCCGCGAGAGCTGGAAAGACGTCGCCCGCAGATGGGCATGAACTGCGAGGGCAAGGAGCGCAAGAGCGATGCCGCGGAAGACCCACCCGTTGTACCCGCGCCGTTCGAGGGCCGACGGCCACCAGTCGAGGGCAAACGCCACGAGGAGGAGCAGGGCCGGCGGCGCGAGGGCGAAGCCGTAATGGTAGGTTCGGGCGGTAAGGCCGATCTTTGCAATCAACACCACCGCATAGACCGCGAATCCCAGGATGGTCGCGTGGCGAATCCGCTGTCCGCCTTCGGACCGGCGCAGGGCGACGGCACTCCCTGCGGCGATGACCAGGGCCACGAGCGGAAGGGGCCTCGCGGCATCCGACCACGCGATCGTTCGCCAGAGCGGCCAGAGCGCGCCTCCGACCATGCCGGCGGCGATGGCCCCGGCCCACGGCGATGACCAGCGCCTCAGCCGTATCGCGGCGAGCGTTCCCGCCATCCCCCAGACGCCGTATACGAGGCACCACCACCAGAGCGCCCGCAGGTTCGTTCCAAGCTCCGCAACCCCCATGGCCAGGCGGACGAAAGGCGAGGAGTTGAAAGCGGGGCTCATCAACGTGATGAACGTCGCGCCGGCGCCGCGCAGTGCATCCCGGAGCGGAAGCGCAAGTGCCAGGGCCAGGACCGCGGTCGCGAACAAGAGCACGGCGGAGCCGGCGACGACTGTCAACCTCCTTGAGCACGCGTGTAGCCGGGGATCCCCAACGATGAGGATCGCCGCGACGCCGGCGCAGGTGGCGGCGAATGGCTCGACCTTGGTAAGCGCGAGCGCACCAAGCGCCATTCCGCACGTGATCAATAGGGACGTGCGGAGGGATTCGAGGTACATCGAGGCCAGGAGGAGGGCGCCCAGGGAGAGCACCGCAGCGTGGGTCAACTCGTGTCGGTAGGGGGCCACGAAGTTGAAGCTTCCGGGTCGTACCGTGTGCGCAAAGGCGAACGCGCAAAGGAAGACCACGATCCCGGTGGTGCTCGCGAACCTCGAAGTGAATCGTCGTAACAGTGCCCACATCAGGCCAGCGATCACGGCGATGGTGGCGAGGTTCAGCAGGGTCAGCGAGCGGATGCTCGTGCCCAGCATCGCTAACCAGGCGGCGTTCCAGTAGGGCGACAAGGGGCCGAAGATGCTGTGAACGTCACGGTAGAGGACGTCTCCCTCGGAGAGGCGCCAGGCGACATAGACCTCTCGCCCGAAATCGATCTGTGGATCGGCACAGCGGCCCCAGGTCCAGACGGACAGGAGCAGGAACGTCTCCGAGATGACGATCGCGGGGAGCCAGTCCAGGAGGGCGGGCAGGACCCGCGACCGTCCATGTGGCCGTGACGCTTCACCGCGGGCTCCATCCTCCCGCAATCGATGGCCTAGGGCCGGAACAGCTCGCCCATCGCGATTCCGTCGAGGAATCCCAGGGCCGCGCCCTCCACCCGCCCGCCCGGGGCGACGCGCACGGTGTAGGGAACCCGCTTCATCTTGAAGGCGTCCGTCACCTCCTTGCCGGGCGACCTCAAGACGGGGAATGCGATCTGTGCGGCCTCGACGAAGCCGGGCGGGGCCTGGTCCAGCATCACGCCGACCATCGCCATGTTCTTGGGGCGCCGCGCGAAGGCCTCGTTCCACAGGGGAAGCATCTTGTGGCAGGTGGGACAGCTGCTCAGGAAGAAGACGACGACGGTGGTCGTGCCCTTCGGATAGTCGATGCTCTTGACGGTGCCGTCGAGCCCGGTGGCGTGGAATGCAGGTACCGTGTCCCCGATGCGCAGGATCGGCTCGGCCGGGGGTGGGGTCGCCGCCTGGGCGACCGCAGCCTGGGGATGGACGAGGGTGGCGGCGAAGCATGCGGCCAAGACGACCCGTGGTGTGAACATCGACACTCCTATTTGAGATTCGGGCGCCACAGCGATGAGCTCGGCGCGAGGGTCGCGCGACCCTCGCTCCGATCATAAGCGAAGGGCACGCCGACCGGATCCACGAGCGGTCCGCGGTATCCGGCCGCTCGAAGGTCGTCGAGAGAGGCGGGGCGGACCCCCGTGCCGCGCTCATGGGCGAGGATCGCCCCGTTCACGGCGTCGAGGGCGTCGAGGGCGTCGAGCTGGGCGAGATGGATCGCCGCGTTGTTCCTCATCGGCCCCTCGCCCTGCTCGTAGATCCGGCGCCACACCTGCCGCGAGGTCGCCCGGTCGCCCCCCTTCATGAGCACCTGGGCGGCGAGGGTGCCCAGGAACGGCGGTGATCCCGGGATCTCCGCCGCTTCCAGGAGGACCTGCGACGCCCGCTGCGGATCGTCCAGGAAGTAGTAGTGGAACAGGCCCAGGTCCTGCCGCAGGCGCCAATCGTGCGGAAGGTTCCGCACGCCGCGCTCGAGCAGCTTCACGGCCGCCTGGGGCTGCCCCGCACCGATCGGATAGGTCTCGGCCAGAAAGGTCGCGCCATAGCGATAGGCGATCTGCAAGCGCGGGTCGAGGGTTACCGTGATGTCCACCAGGGGCAGGAGCAGGTCGAAGCGCTTGTTCGCCGCGTACACCCGCTGGCCGCCGAAGTACTGCACGGTGCGCAGCCAGTAGACGTCGGCCAGGAGGTCCTCGAAGCCGGGGACCAGGCGCCGCACCTGCTCGCCGGACCAGAGATAGAGGACTTCCTCCTGGGCGCGGTGCCGGCCCAGCCGGGCGTCGATGCGGGCCTGCGTCCAGGGCACCGCCGCCGCCAGGAGCATGGCCAGGAGGGCGGGCGCCCTCACGTGAGCTCGCGGCGTCGGAATGCGATCACGGCGAGGGTGATCACTGTGCCCGTATAGGCGGCCGCGTAGCCCGCGATCCAGCCGAGGTCGCCAAAGCTGACAGGGTCACCATAGACCACACGATCCTTGAGGTCGAAGTTCCTGAAGTTCGGAATCAGGATCATGACCGCCCGCAGCGCCCAGGCAGGCATGCCGGGCACCACGTCGCCCAAGTTGAGGATCACGTCCGAATAGCGTCCGGCGATCACCAGACACAAGGTGGAGACCGATGCGACGGCGGTGGACGTGACGATGGAAAGGAGCAGGGCGAGGGCGACGGTGACGAGGAGCGCGAGGTAGATCGCGAAGACCGCCTTGAGCAAGGCGGGGTCGGCGCCGCGGCGCAGGGCCAGCAGCGTCGCGTAGAGTCCCGCGGTCATGAGGCCGACGTTCACGAGCAGCGTGAATCCGAGCCCCGCGAACTTGCCCACCAGGAACTCGTCCCGCGACACCGGCTTCGCCAGCAGCGGGTGCAGGGAGCGGCGCTCGATCTCCTTGCTGACCAGGCCGACCCCGACGAACAGCGCGATGAGGGTGCCGAACAGATCCATGGCCGCGAGGCCCAGGTCCTTGATGATCTTCGCGTCCTGCCGGATCGACAGCTCCCCGAGCAGCAGCCCGGAGACGGTCATGATCACCGCGAAGAAGAGCAGGTTGTAGAGCACCCGCTCGCGCACCGACTCACGGAAGGTGTTGTGCGCCACCGCCGCCA
>DASRJX010000013.1:0-31471 GCA_035649235.1 Candidatus Cryosericum sp. | reverse complement strand
AGCCTGTTCGGCAAGACGCGGTACGGGCCGAAGATGAAAGCCGAGCTGGAGACGGCCGTGGCGCTCGATCCCGCTCACGTCCAGGCTCGCTACATGCTGGTGCAGGTCTACGCCTTTGCGCCCCGAATGATGGGTGGCTCCGACGACAAGGCCTTCGAGCAGGCGAAGGAGATCAAGTCTCTGGATCCGGTCGTCGGGCACCGCGCCTACGCGTCCATCTACACGCAGCAGAAGAAGCCGGACCTCGCGAAGCAGGAGTACCTCGCGGCGATCCGCGAGCAGCCCGACTCGCCGAAGGCGCACAGTTTCTTCGGACAGTATCTGGTGAACGTCGAGAAGAACTACACGGCCGCGTTCTCGGAGTTCGAGACGGCGCTGAAGCTCGACCCGGGGTACATGGCGGCCTTCTACCACATCGGGCGCACGGCAGCGCAGGCCGGCACGGATCTCGCCCGCGGCGAGGAGGCTCTGCGGAAGTACCTCGCCTACACTCCGAAGCCGAACGAGCCGGCGCACGCGAACGCGCACTACTTCCTGGGCGCCCTCTACGAGAAGCAAGGGAAGAAGGCTGAGGCGCAGCGGTGCTACCAGGCGGCGCTGAAGCTCAATCCGGCCTTGAAGGAAGCCTCGGAAGCGTTGAAGCGCGTGTCGTAGGACTCCTGGCTCCGGCACACGGCTTTCCTCGCACCCCCGACTTCTCACCTGGCAGCGCCGTCTGCTCCCGTTCACCATGAGCTTCCTGGTGACGGAAAAGGACCGGCATGAGCCTCGACCAGATCGAAGCGGATTTCCAGACCTGGTTCGGCTACAAGCCTGCCCAGCCGGCCCTGGCACCTGCCGACGCGCGTCAATCGGAGCCTCAGTCGCCAGGGAAGCCCTAGAGCAGTCCCGCCACCTGGCGTGCGGGCGCGATGAGAACTCGGAGCGGACCGCGTGCCTGCTAGTGCGAGAGAGCCGCTGACGCTTTCGACTCGAGCACCGGCCGGCGGGGCTTCGGGGTTCCGCCCGGGTCGGCAACGTCGGCCACGACGATGCGGATCGTGGCCGTGCGCGACAGCAGCGCGGGGCTGCTGCCGTCGGACGCAGTGACGCGAACCTCCCCGGGCTCCTTCCAGGACGTGGTCGGAACGGCCACCGTGGCGGTGACCAGGGCCGTCTGGCCGGGGCCGAGGCCGTTGACGCGGGCGAGCGAAAGGGCGACGGGCCAGGCCGACGAGGCAGTCAGGTCGTAACTCCGGACGTCGGGGCCAAAGTTGACGACGGCCAGGGTGAAGGAACGGGTGGTCCCCGGTTGGACGACGGCCGACGATTCCAGCGCGAGCAGGTCCATGTCCTCCTGGTTGTTGATGGCCTCGGCGATCTCCTTGGCGACTCCCAGCGCGCCGCGGCTCGCCCTGGAGTCGCAGATCGTCGCCTGGATCTCGGCCAGGGCTTCCGCGACGTTCGCGGCCTGCGTCAGCGCGGGCAGGTCGATCGGCCTGCCGTCGGTCACCCTTCCGGTCATGAGATTGAGCCAGAGCGCGAGCAGGCTCCGCCTCGCCTTCGTCCGCATCTCGTTGCGCGGACGCCTCGTCAGGAGAGTTTCGCAGGCGCTGGCGGCGCACTCCGGGAAGGCCGGCGAGGCGGCTGCCACTTCGTCGAACAGCTCGTGCATCTCCGTGGGGCTCAGCTGGACAAAGCCGAGTCCGCTGCACTGGTGTTCCCAGAACCCGCTCCCTCGGGGCGGGGAGAGCTCGACCGACCCGACGTCGCAGCCCCGTCCTTGGGGCCGCGCGGTGCCACGCTGGTCGTTGAGCAGAGGGCTCCCCTCGTCATTGGTGCACTCGACGGCGGGAATGCGATCCACGAGTGCGCTGCCCGGCAGAGGGGCGACGGTCGGGGTCGGGCCCCCGTTCGAGGCGAGCAGCCCGCGTCGCGGCGAACCGCCCGCCCACGGCCAGAGATCGAACGGTTCCGACTCCAGAAGCTGTCCGACGTCGACTCCGAAGAGATCCGTCGCCTGGAATCCGCTGCAAGCGATCGACTCCGAGCACGTGGCCGGCTCTAGATCGGTGCAGCCCCCGATGGCATTCTGCCCGAGCGAGTCGACCACGCCCTTGATGTCGCTACTCAATGGCACCTGAGGCTGATCGACGTAGCAATAGGAGAGGGCGTAGTTCCCCGCCAGAAGGCTCCCGCGGGCCATCGCCGTTCCTGCGTTCTCCAGTCCGGCCGCCCCGCCGTATTCGCTGCTGCCCAGATAGTTGCCCGTCACCGTCGCATTCACCAGCGCCACGCTGCCCGAGGCGGAGTTGAAGACCCCTCCTCCATGCCCGCCGGCGTCCTCGACCCCGTTGCCGAGAATCGTGCTGTTCGTCAGGATGAGGCGGCCCGAATTGCTGATGCCGCCCCCGAACCCGAGGCGCAGCGCAATCGTGTTTCCGGCGACGGTGCTCCCGGTCAGGACGAGCGTCCCATGGTTGACCGCGCCACCGCCGAGAAAGGTCGCGAAGTTGTCCCTGACGATGGAGCGCGTCAGATGAAAGGTCGCCCCGGGCCAATTGAGGATCGCACCGGCCCGGCGAAACGTGCGATTCCGCCCCAGGACGCACTCCTCGGCCGTGATCTCTCCGGCGTTGGCGATGGCCGAGCCGCCCCCGAGAAGCGACTGGTTATCGAAGAGGGACGACTGCCGCATCTGCACGTGCCCCGTGGCGGCGTTGAACAGCCCGGCTCCGACGCCAAAATCCTCGATGCTGTTCCTGAGAAAAACCGTCCGGAGGAGCACCAGGCTGCCGCTGTTGAAGAGGGCGCCGCCGTCGCTCGTGGCGGACCAGTTGTCGCTGAGGACGCACTCACGGAGTGTCAGGCTGCCTTCGTTCAGGATCGCCCCTCCGCCGGGGAACTGGAAGGTCGAGCCGCGGACCAGGCTCAGCCCGGAAAGGGTGGCCACGATGCCTTCGGGAACCACGAAGAGCCGGTGCTCGACATGCTCATAAGGCGTCCCGAGGATCGGCCCGCTCAGCGTCGTCTGGTCGGCGCCGAGTCCCGTGATGGTCAGGTCCTTGTCGAGGACGAGCTCGCCCGTGGTCAGAACGATGGGCTGTCCGGCCAGGGAGGGATCGAAGTCGATTTCGTCCCCAGGGGAGGAGACGGTGATGGCGTCACGCAGCGATCCAGCACCGCTGTCCGCGGTGCTCGTCACCGTCAACGTGGAGGCGAGCGGCCCAGGCGCGAGGGAGGCAGCAACGGCCAGCAGCGCTAGAGACAGCCGGCGGAGCACCGAGCCCATCATGAGCCTGCCTCGAAATGAATCTAAGGGTCATCCTAACACAATTGTCCCGCCGGCCGGCTCGAATCTCGCGCGGCGGCCATCCACCGATCACCGGCAGGCCGTACCCCGCCAGCCGGGCGCGGCCAGGTCGCTACCCAGGGCCAGGCGCTGTTGACAGGCCGGACGGTCTGGTCTAGCGTGAACCTCGTCCCACCAGACAACGCAGCCAGGACGGGACAGGAGGAGTCACGGCCTTGCTCATCTACGCGGCGATCGGCGCCTTCGGCCTGATCTTCCTCCTGGTCATGCTTTTCGTCGGCGAGTTTTTCGGCGGCGATCACGAGGTCCATGCCGGCGACGTCGGAGGACACGGGGATGTGGGCCATGACACGGGCCCCAGCATCTTCAGCGCGCGCATCATGGCCGCCTTCCTGACCGCCTTCGGCGTGGGCGGGGTCGTGGCCCGGTACTACGATCTCTCCCACCCCGCGGCCTCCGGCGTCGGCATCGTGGCCGGTGTCGTCATGTCCGGCCTGGTGTACCAGTTCGCGCGCGTCCTGTATTCGCAGCAGGCCTCGAGCGAGGTCCGGATGGCTGGTCTCGTGGGGAAGTCCGCCGAAGTTACGGTCCCCATCCCCGCAGGCAGCGTCGGGCAGGTCACGGTGATGGTCGGGGGAGAGCGGACGATGCACATCGCGCGCTCCTCCGATGGCCGCGCGATCGCGACCGGCCGCGAGGTGGTGATCACGGGGCTGCGAGGCGAATCCATCGTGGTGGCGCCGGCGGGTGGGCCGGCGCAGGGAGGGTCGTGATGTTCGGTCTGGAGCTGTCCGCTGTCACCGTCGCGCTGTCGATCCTGCTGGGCCTGCTGGGGGTGTTCGCGGCCATGGCGCTCTTCGCGCGCAACTACCTCAAGGTGCCTCCCTCCCAGGTGGCGATCTTCTACGGCCGCAAGCACACGATCGTCGACGAGAAGGGAGGCCGCGGCACGGTCGGCTTCCGCGTGGTCCGCGGCGGCGCCGCGCTACGCATTCCGGTCCTCGAGCAGGTGGCGTACCTGTCCCTGAACGTCGTCTCGATCCCACTCAAGATCCAGCGCGCCTATACGAAGGAGGGCGTTCCGGTGACCGTCGAGGCCGTCGCCAACGTGAAGATCGCCGGCGACGACATGTCCCTGCGCGCCGCCGCCGAGCGCTTCCTCGGCATGAGCCAGGAGCAGATCAAGGGCGTCATCTTCCAGACCCTCGAGGGACACCTGCGCGCCATCCTGGGGACCCTGACGGTCGAAGAGATCAACGCCGATCGCCAGGCGTTCGCGCAGAAGATGACCGACGAAGCGGCCCAGGACCTCAAGCGGATGGGCGTCAACATCGACATCCTGACGATCCAGCAGGTCAGCGACGAGCAGGGCTACCTCGACGCTCTCGGCAAGAAGCGCACCGCGGAGGTGAAGCGCGACGCGGTCATCGGCGAGGCGCAGGCCCAGCGCGACGCGATGATCAAATCCGCGCTCGCCGACCAGGAAGGGAAGACGAAGCGCTACGAGGCGGACGTGGCGATCGCCCAGTCGATGCGCGACAAGGAGTCGCGCCAGGCGGAGTTCGACGCGGCCGTTCGCGGCAAGCAGGCGGAAGCCGACCAGTCCGGGCCCCTCTCCACGGCCATCGCCAAGCAGCGCGTCACCGAGCAGGAGATCAAGATCGAGCAGGTCCGCAAGCAGCAGGAGGTCGAGGTGCAGCAACAGGAGGCCCTGCGCAAGGAAAAGGAGCTCCTGGCGACCATCGTCAAGCCGGCCGAGGCCGAGAGGCAGGCGATCATCCTGAAGGCGGAGGGGGAGAAGCAGGCCGCCATCATCCGCGCCGAGGCCACGCAGAAGCAGCTCGAGTTCCAGGGCGCCGGGGAGGCGTCGAAGATCACCCAGGTCGCCAAGGCGGACGCGGCGAGGGTCCTGGCGGTCGGCGAGGCGGAGGCGGAGGTCATCAAGAAGAAGCTGCTTGCCGAGGCGGACGGGATGCAGCGGAAGGCCGAGGCGTGGAAGCAGTTCAACGAGGCGGCCGTCCTCAACATGATCGTCGAGAAGATGCCGGAGCTGGCGCAGGCGTTCGCGAGCCAGCTCTCGGCGATCGACAAAATCAACATCATCGAGATGGGCAACGGGGCCGGCTCGGGCGGCGTCGGCAAGATCATGGGCACGGTCGGGGGCGGCATGACCGCGATGCTCTCGATGCTCAAGGACCAGTTCGGCATCGACGTGGCCCGGCTGATGCAAGCCAAGACCGATGCCGCTGCCGCCGAGGCCGAGCGGAAGACCTCGAAGTCCTGACGGCGAGGGTTGCATGAGAACGATCCCGGGTCTCCTGGTCCTCCTGCCGACGCTCCTGTTCGCGGACGAGGTCTATCTCCAGGGAGGAGCGAAGTTCACCGGCAGGATCGAAGCGCAGACCGAGACGATGGTCACGGTCAACATCGGCGATGGCGTCGTGGGAGTTCCGATGTCGCGCGTAGAGCGCATTGTCAAGGGGCGCTCGCCCCTCGACGAGTACGAAGAGCGCGCCAGGCGGCTGGGGCCGGACGACGCCGACGGCTGGCGAAGCCTGGGGCGCTGGGCGTCGCAGCAGGGGCTGTCGGCGCAGTCGCGCCAGGCCTACAAGAACGTCATGACGGTTGCACCCGACGACGCGGAGGCCCGGCAGGCCCTCGGATACGTACTGCACGAAGGCCGGTGGCTCACGGAGGAGGAGAGCTACCGGGCCAAGGGTTACGTCCAATACGACGGGGAGTGGATGACGCCGTCCGAGGCGCAGCAGGCGCGGGTGGGCGCCGCGGCGGATCAGGCGCGCCAGGATGCCGAGCGGCGCGCCAACCTGGCGGAGGCGGAACGCATTCAGGCGGAGGCGCGGGCAGAGAAGGCGGAGGAGCGGGCCCGCGAGGCGGAGGAAAGGGATACCTGGGGCCAGCCCGTCTACTGGGGAGGATGGGGGTACGGTATGACGGTCTGGCCCTCGGCCAACAGCTTGAGCGTCAATCCGGTGAACCGGCCGTGAGCCGCGCGCGATCGCTTGTCGTGGCGGTGCTCCTCGCCATCGGACCGGCGACGTCCGCTCTCTCGTCCGCGCCGGCCGCGCCTCCCGCGCCCACCACGGCACCGGCGCCGGCCGCGCCGACGACGCCTGCGACGCCGTCCGCGGCAGCCGCCCCGTCGCCGACGGTCGACGAGATCGTCGCGCGCCACGTGGCCTGGAGAGGCGGCCTGAAGAAGATCCGTGCGATCCAGACGCTGCGGGAGCAGGGGCGCGTCAGCGCGGGAGCGGACCGCCAGGGCGTGGTGACCCGCGAGCGGAAGCGCCCGAACCAATCGCGGTTCGAGTTCACGGTCCAGGGCGTGACCAGTGTCTTCGTCTCCGACGGCCAGCGCGGCTGGAAGATGTCCCCCTTCGATGGGGACACGGCTCCCGGCCCCCTCGCCGACGAGGTCGTGGCGGAGGCTGCCGAGCAGGCCGACATCGAAGGCCCGCTCGTCGACTGGCAGGCCAAGGGGCACAAGGTGGAGCTCGATGGGCGCGAGTCGGTGGGAGGCCGCGAGACGTACAAGCTGAAGATGACCCTCAAGAGCGGCGGCGTGCGCTACGAGTACCTCGACGTGAAGACGCTCGAACGGGTCCGGACCGACTCGACGCGGCAGGTGCGGGGCCGGGCGGTCCAGATCGAGACCACCTACGGCGACTACAGGAAATCGGGCGGTGTCCGCTTCCCCCATCTCATCGACGTGGAGGCCGTCGGACGGCCGCAGCGGCTGCACGTGGTGGTCGACACGATCGAAATCAACCCGCCCCTGAGCGACGAGCGCTTCCGGCTCCCGAGCCAGGCCAAGCACTGACGGCGGGGCGCGTCAGTGCCCCGCGAATCGCTCGGCGAGGCTCGTGCCGTCGGGCGCCCGGCCGGTCCTCTCCCCGCGCTCGTCGAGCCGGGCGTACGCCTTCTGGATGTAGCGCACCGCCAGCCAGCGCAGCGGCTCGGGCTCCCACAGAGGCGACCGGTGGTTGACGAACGGCAGGTGGGTGAGAGGGCTGTCGGCGCCGGTGATGAGGTCGGCGAGTGTCCGGCCGGCCAGATTGCTCCCGGCGACTCCTGAGCCGGTGTAGCCGCTGGCCGAGGCGACGCCGGACCGTGGGTCCCAGGTGAAGGCCGGCGTCCAGTCGCGCGGCACCGCGATCGGGCCGCCCCAGGCGTGGCTGAAGCGGACGTCCTCGAGACCGGGGAACCACTCGCGGGTCATGGCGCGCAGGAGGGCGTGCGTCGGCGCGTCGTGGTCGTAGGCGTCGGCGATGCCGGAGGCGAAATGGTACGGCGCCCCCCGGCCGCCGAACAGGATGCGGCCATCGGTGGTGCGCGTCAGGTAGTCGACCGTGAGGCGGAAGGAGCAGAGGCACTCGCGCAGGCGCCAGCCGATCCCGTCCCACTGGCGCTCGCTCAACGGCTCGGTCAGGACGATGAGCGAGTAGATCGGCAGGAGCGTCCGCCGCCGCCGCGGCAGCTGGCAGAGGTAGGCTTCTCCCGCCAGGACCACAGCCCCGGCGCGCACGTCCCCCGCCGGCGTGTGCGAGACGGCCGGAGGCCCGGGCACGATGTCGATCGCGGGCGTGCGCTCGAACAGGCGGCCTCCCAACCGCTCGACGGCCCGCGCCAGCCCGCGCACCAGGCGTCCGGGGTGCAGCGACGCATAGTCGGGGCTCCAGTAAGCGCCGAGCGCCCCGCGCACGCGCACCCTCCGCTCCAGCTCATCCGCGTCCAGGACCTTGACCCGCTCGGCGAAGCCGATGCGCCCGAACAGGGAGGCATACTCTCGCATCTCCGGGACCTGGTAGGGGAAGCGCGCCACGAACAGGGCCCCGCTCTTGACGTAGTGCGCGTCGATTCCTTCCGCGGCGCAGACGCGGCCGATCTCGTCCACGGTGTCGAACAACGTCTCCTGGACGCGGCGCGCGGCGTCGACGCCGAACCGGGCGATCAGGTTGTCGATGCCGAGGTGCAGCTTGCCGGAGCACCAGCCGCCGTTGCGGCCGGACGCGCCGAATCCGGCGATCTCCTGCTCGAGAACGACGACCCGCAAGCCCGGGCGGCGTTGCAGCAGGTAGTACGCGGTCCAGAGCCCGGTGTAGCCGGCGCCGAGGATCGCCACGTCCGCCTCGATCGGTCCCTCGAGCGCCGGGCGCGGCGTCAGGTCGTCGCCGCAGGTCTCCAGCCAGAAGGAATAGGAGCCGTACGGCTTCATCGAGGTCGGGGAAGAAGGAGATGGCTCACGCGGTCGGCCGGCGCGGGCGCCCGACTCTGACAGCGGGTCCCGGGAGCGGCATCGTACCACACCGCTCCCGGGGCCTTGCTTCGTTCAGGGCGCGAACGATTCGATCAGGCGGACCAGGCTCACCACCGCGGCGCTGCCGGCGGAGATCGCGATCGTGCGCCGGCCCCCGATGGCTTCGAGCACGAGGCGACGGCCCGTTCCCGGTGCGGACCCGCCTGCGTCGGCCGGCCACGACTCGGCCCGGCAGGCCGCGAGGGCGGCGCGGACGGCCTCGAGGTCCCGGGCCGTGAGCGCTTTGGCCAGGCGGCGGCTGGCGCCCGCGATCGTCCACACCTCACCATCGGCCTCGACGACGAGGCGCGTGCCGTTCTCGCGGATCAGGGTCAGACGATCGAACCGGATGCCCGTCGCCGGCACCGCGGCGAGCGGCGGTGACACCTTGTCCTTCACTTCAGCACCGCTCGACGGGGCTTGGGCGGTGTCCGCCCGACCGATGTAGCCGAGCGACCGGATGAGTTCCTTGGCCGGGGGAGGAGCAGGGGGAGGAGCAGCCGACATCCTGTAGGCGATCGAGCGGGCCCCCGACTGCGCCCGGGGATCTGCGAAGATCCCCTCGTAGGAGACGTCCTGCGGGAGCTCCACCGGAACATCGACGGTCGCCGAGGATCCGGTGTGGTTCGTGACGGCGCTGTCGACCGCCACGAGTGAGGTCCAGGCGGTCATGAGGCGATGGTGGAGTCCGAGGGCTATGACCGCTTCGCGCAGCGACTCCTGATCGCCGTCGTGCATCTCGCGCATGAGGCGGTGGATGCGGGTCCGCGCCCAGAGTCTCCCGACGGCTTCGTGGTCGACGCCGCGATCGGGCAGGGCGACGACACGGCGCAGGGTGAATGGGAGCCCCTGTCGCTTCCCTTCGAGCGTCAGGAGGCCTGTCCCGGGGCGGAGGTACCGCCCGTGGAGGACGAGCGGCTGTCCGGCGAACAGGTCGGGCGGCGCGGCCGGCTCCTGATCGTCGACCTCGAGGCTGTCCCAGGTGACGCGGATGTCGGTGAGGACCGGCGTGGCGATCCGATCCACGAAGCGCCGGACCAGATCGTCGGGCGATTCACGCGGCGCCAGGAACGCGGCGGCGCCGCGCCCTTCCTCCGCCAGCGACTCCAGCAGGTAGCGGTTGACCGACGAGCCGATGCCGAAGGAGAACAGGCGCGCGCCGCCGACCAGCCGGCGCACCTCCGCCAGGATCTCCGACTCGTTGCCGATGTACCCGTCGGTCAGGAAGGCGACGATCCGGAGGCGCTCCGGATCGGGCGCGTAGCCGAGGGCGGCGCGGATGCCGGAGATCATCTCGGTGCCGCCTTCGCCGTGCAGCCCTTCCAGGTAGGCGAGGGCGCGGTGGACGTTCCCCGGCGTCGCCGGGACCGGCTGTCGCGAATAGCCGGAAGCGCGGTCGGAGAAACGGATGATCTGGAAGGTGTCGCCGGGCCGCACTGCCTTCAGGGCCCGGCGCACGACGTCCTTGGCCGCCTCGATCGGAACGCCGCTCATGGAACCGGAGCAGTCCAGGACGAATACTAGCTCCCGTGGTGCGGCCGACGCCTCCGCCACCTGGCGCGGCGGCTGGAGGATCAGCGTGAAGTAGCCGCCGGGCCCTCGCGTGTCGCCCGCGCCGACATCCTGCCAGGTCAGGAGGCCCATCTCCGGCGCCGCCCCGCCGATGCGCCAGCGGAGGCGCACGTCCTTGTCCAGCGCCACTCCCTCCGTCTCGGCTAGGGTGACCCGGGCGCGGCTCTCCCCCTCCCGGGCGATCGTGACGCGGTGCGACGGCGAACCGACCTCGCGCACGGGGACCGCGCCGTCGAGATCGATCCGCAGGGTCAGCCTCTGGCCGGCAGTCGTCCCCGGGCCCGCGACCGGCGGGTTGATCCGGCCCGGATCGGCCTGGCGGCAGGGAATGAAGCGCGGGCCGACGACGGTCGGGAAGACGTACTCGCAGTCGCCGCCCTCGCAGGCGACCTCGTGGTCGAACGACAGAATGACCTCGATGCGAGCGCCCGGCATGATGTTGGCCACCTGCTGGGCGAAGACGTTGGGCCGCTCCTGATCCAGGAGTCCCGCCACCCGCCCCTCGCGGCGCGCCTGCTCGAACAGGGCGCGCGCCTCCTCGCGGCGGCGCATCTCGCCGCGGACGACGCGCGGGCCGATGCGCAGGCTCATGTCGGTCACCGCCGCGTTCTCCGGCAGCGGGAAGACGTACAGGCCATCCACCGGGACCTGGTTGGGATTCTCCCAGGTCTGCGTGACCTCGGCGTGGGCGATGGGCCCGGAAATCGTCACCTGCACGTCGGTGTGGCGGAGGAGGAAGGGGGAGCCGGCGGCCTCGTCCTGCGGGGGCAGGGGCGCGCGTATGATGTCGTCGCGCGGCGGCGCGGGCTGAGCGAAGAGCAGCGAGCCGAGCACGGCGAGCGCTGCGAGGATGAGGGCCGTGGTCCAGGGCGTGATCCGTGCGGGTCGTCGGTCCGAGGTGTTCATGATCCTGACTCCTCCAGTGGCCGCGCCGGCTCTGGTGCCTCGGGGCGCTGGCCGATGCCCCGTGAGACAGCGGCGGTCGCCGGAAGTTCCCGGCCCGGCCGGCGACGACGAAAATGTCATGGAACCTCTCGCCGCCCGGGCTGTCCAATGTCCCGAATGAAGCCGATCGGAACGATGGGACCGCTGCGAGGTCTACTTGGCCGCATGGACCCCGGAGATCATCGCGACGAGGCCGAGCATCCGGCCGCGCGCGTCCCCGATGCCGACCTGATACGCAGGGCGCGCGGGGGCGATCGCGAGGCGTTCGCGCCGCTCCTCGAGGCGCACCTCCCGCAGGTCTGGAGCGTCGTCTGGCGGATCCTGCGGCACCAGGAGGACACGGAGGACGTCGTGCAGGAGGTGTTCCTGGCAGCCTATCAGGCCCTCCCCTCGTTCCGTGGCGAGGCCCGCCTGTCGACCTGGCTGCACCGCATCGCCGTGACCCGGGCGTTGAATCATCTGGATCGGTCGGAGGAGAAGATCCGGCGGGCTTCGCAGGCTCTGGAGGAAGAACCGGCGGGGCGCGCGGGGCGTGCGATGCCACCGGTCGTCGCGGCCACTGCGTGGCAGTCGCGGGATCCGTCCCCCTTGAAGTCGCTCGAGGCCGGCGAGATCAGGCGCCGGCTGGCCGAGTGCCTGGGGAAGCTGCCGGCCGCATGGCGCGCCGTCCTGGCCCTCCGCGACGTCGATCGGATCTCCTACGAGGAGATCGCGCAGGTCTCGGGGATCGCCCTGGGCACCGTGCGCTCGCGCCTCGCCCGGGCGCGCATGGCCCTGCGGGACTGCATGGAGGCAGGAGGATGAACGACAGGCACCCGACGGAGCTGCTCTCGGCGTACCTCGATGGCGAGGTGACGACCTCGGAACGGATCGAGGTCGCGCGTCATCTCGAGGTCTGCGTCGAGTGCCGCGGCGTGCTCGACGACTTCAGGACGATGGCCACCGCGGCGTCACAGGAGCCGGCGCCGCCCATCCCGGCTGAACTGCAGGCGCGCATCATGGCGGCCCTGCGGACCCGGTCGCCGAAGCCGCGGCGGCGGTTCGCTCCCTGGTTCCCCGTCCCGCTCGCTGTCGCCGCCGGCCTTATCGTGGTCGCGGCTGGAAGCTGGGTCCTTCTCCGGCGCCAGCCCGGACAGGAGCCGGTGGTCATGGCGCGGTCGGCGCCGGTCGAGAAACCCAGGTTGGAGGAGGCCTATCGTGTCCCCGCGCCCCAGCCGCCGCCCCCGCCGGGTGCGCCTCCCGGCAGAGACGCCTCCGACTCGCTCCGGTCCCTCGGGTACATCGCGAGCGATCGACAGACTGGCGCCGCGAGGAAGCAGAAAGAACCGGCATCGCCCGAAGCGGCCCCCTCGACTACCCAGTCAGGGTTCGACGCCGCGTCGAAGACGGCGGAGGCGAGCCGATCGCAGGCCACCACGGAACCACGGAAACTCGCGCTCTTCGAAGCGCCCAGGCCGGCGCTGGCTGCCCGCTCGCTCGTGTTCGAGTTCGAGGGCGCTGAGGGAACGCTTACGGACGCCGGCCTCGTCACCCTGGTTCGCGAGAGCGGGGCATGCAGCGTCGACCTCGCCGAAACCCGCGCCATGGGCGAGGAGGTTCGCCTCATCTTCCACCTGGCACGGGCGGGCCCGGCGCCGCGACCCGCGGCGCGACTCGACGAGACGAAAGCGCAGGAGCGCGGACGTGGGATCGGATCCGCGGTAGGTGCTGGCGTCCCCGGGACGCTCCAGGACAAGGACGAGCGGCCTGTCAGGCTTCTCCGGATACTGCCCACGGCGCAGCGGCCACTCGACCCCGCCGGCGTCGAGATGGTCGAGGAGCGCCTCCGTCTTCTGCTGGATGTGACCGCCCGCGAGGTCATCACGGCCCGATGTGGCGCCGCGCCGGCCCGATCGCCGCACGGCGAGTGAGGAACCTGGCTCTACTTGCGTGATCGGAGCAGGCGGCTCATGACCGTTCTCGTCCAGCGAGGTCCGGCGCGCAGGAACGGAGCGTCTCGCTCCCCCCTCACCGGCGCTGAGACCGCGGACGGGACAGGCCTGGAGCCTGTCGCGACTTCCCCAGGGTCACCTGATCGACGGTTCCGAAGACGAGATAGCGGTACCCGGGGGCGTGGCCCCCGATCGCGAGATGGTTCTCCTCCCAGTGGGAGAGGTCGAACCCGCGGGGCAGGCTGCTATTCGTCCGGACGGCCTCGCCCGTGGGATCGCTCAGCGTCCAGGAGAGGCTCGCGGGCGGCACCGTCTCGGCCTGGAGGTTGAAGGCGTCCGTCACGCTCTGGTCCTCGGCGTCGTAGAGGTTGTTGGAGACGGTAGCGGTCAGGTGCGTGGCCTCGAATCGGGCTCCGTTGATGGTGAGGGAGATGCCTTGAGACTGGCCGTGATCCAGATCGATCCACCTGAAGGGCGCGGCGGCGTCGTAGTTGAACTTCCCGGCGAAGCGGTCTCCCTCCTGGATCCTTCCTCCGAGGCGTCCGTCAGGATCCCAGACGGACGTGACATGTCCGTCGAATCGGAACGAGACCGGGTCGGGCGGAATCGGGATCGAGCGCGGCGGGAGGATGAAGTTCTTGTAGGTCATGGCGTAGACGACGCCGACCGCGTCGGCGAGCCCCATCGGGGTGACGGTCTGCGTCTGAAGATCGGTCTGCCCGTAGAAATGGTAGTCCCAGTTGATCCAGGAGTAGAAGCTGAGGGGCTCGCGAACGGCGAACCCGAGCATCGTGTGGTAGGGAGTCTCGAACTCGATGCTCGTGTGTGACGTGTCGGGATCGATGCTCAGCACGTGAGTCGGATACGGGCTGTCCCACGCTCCCGCGCCGAAGACGCCGGTGGCGTACAGCCGGCGGTCGGTCTCGCTGAACGAGAGGCTGGTCAACCACGGGCCGTCGATGAGGCCGATGATGCCCAGATCGCCGGTCTCCCGGTCGATGATGGCCAGCTGGCTCCAGATCGGTCCGTTCGGGTAGTTGGTCCAGTGCCCGACGACCGTGTAGAGCCTGTCCGTGATCGCGTCGTAGGCCAGGGTCACCGTGTCGATGAGCGCCGTGCCCCGGGAATCGACCCGCAGGCTCACTCTCTCCACCGGCTGCAGCGTCGTGGCGTCGATGAGGTAGAGTTCGCGCCGGTCCTGTGGCAGCGCGTAGAGAACGTGGTGGTTCCGATCGTAAACCACGGCGGTGTAGGCCACCTCGGGATCCAGCAGGGCGTGCCGTCGGATGACATCTCCGGCCTTCGCGTCGAATGAGACGAGGGCGCTGTCCTCCCAGGTGATGCCGACGAGCGTGTCGGCGGACTCCGACCCCCGCCTCGGCCGGGGTGGAGGGTCAGGCGCCCCTTCCGCGCGACGCGGGGAGAGGACGATCCTTCCGGCGGCCTCGGTGTGAGGGGTGCACCAGGGCGTCGCTGACGGCGGTCCGTCCGGAAGGAACGCAGGGCACGGTTTCCCCCGCGGTCCCCGGACATCCGTCAGGGCTCCCTGGCCAACCCCATGCGGGGGAGCCGGAGCGGCGCCCGGTGCGTCGGAGGCCAGGGAACGCCGTGCACCGGCCAGCGACAGACACACATACACCACGGTCAGCCCGTACGACGGTAGCGCTCGAATGGCCAGCCCCCTTGCTACTTCGAAGGTGACCTGAGTATGGACTGAAGGGGATTCCCGCGCAAGGGTTTGATCGCGCCTC
The DNA here is from genome assembly GCA_035649235.1 of Candidatus Cryosericum sp. GTDB lineage: Bacteria > Acidobacteriota > Polarisedimenticolia > Gp22-AA2 > Gp22-AA2 > DASRJX01. The sequence goes on along the minus strand of DASRJX010000013.1, from coordinate 16,666 downwards.
TCCTGGATTGCCGGGAGTGTGGAGTCGATGTATAACAAGGATGTCCTCCGGACTCCGGTTACAGGAAGGAGATCGAGATGCGAACGAACGGACTCCTCGTGCTGACTGCGGCCGCGCTCGCTTCGGCCATCCTCCCCCTGCTCGCGGGTGAGGCCGCGCCCGGCAAACCCGCCGTCACCGGGAAGGATGACCCGGCGCAGGCCATCAAGACAGCGACCACGCGGCACGTGGAGATCCTCACGGGGCTTCTCTCGAAGGTCCCGGAGCCGACGCGGGCGCCCGTGGAGAAGGCGATCGCGGCTGCCAGCGAGGGAGGGGACAAGGCGATCGCTGCGCTGTCGGGGCAGGCTGCCGCCGGCCCGGGCTCCGCAGCCGACTCGGCGAAGTCGCAGGGATCGGTGAAGGCCGGGGGGCCTGACAAGCCGGCCCTCGCGGGACTCGAAGCCGCCCGGGCCGTCGTGGCCGACGGATTCGAGAAGAGCGCCGCCACGCTCAATGGACTTGTGGGTCAGGTTCCGCCGGAGGCTGAATCCAGCATCGAGGCGTGCCTTGGCCGCCTCCGCAACGTGCGCGCGGCCGTGCTGCAGAATCTCGACAGCCGGATCGCCGCCGGGCGGCCGGCGCAGCACGGGCCGCAGCACCGCGTCAAGCCGGCCGACACGCCGCCTCCCCCCAAGCCGCCGCAGCGCTGACCGAGGGCGCGTCGTCACGGAACCGCCTCTCGGCGTGCCCGACCTGGGGTAAACTCCGCCCCATGATGAACGACTCCCCGCGCAGTCACATCGGAGCGGCCGCCGTGCTGGCGGTCGTGCTCGCCCTGCCGCACCTCTCCGTCGCCGCCCCGGCCCGCGACGCCATCCGCGCCGAGATCAAGAAGCAGCACGACGATGGGGTGCGGCGCCTGCAGGACTGGGTCCGGCAGCCCTCGATCGCCGCCGAGAACCGCGGCATGAACGAAGGCTGCGAGCTGATGATGCGTCTCCTGCGAGACGCGGGATTCCAGAACGTCACCCGCATCCCCACCGACGGCCATCCCGCCGTCCTGGCGATCCTGGAGGCCGGCGCCCCGCGCACCGTCGGGCTGTACTTCATGTACGACGTCAAGCAGGTGGACCCGTCCGAGTGGTCGTCGCCTCCCTGGGACGCCGCGCTCGTGGACAAACCCGGCTTCGGGAAGGTGGTGATGGGCCGCGGCGCCGTGAACCAGAAGGGACCGGAGGCCGCCTTCCTCGCGGCCCTGCACGCCATCCGCGGGGCGGGCGAGAAGCCCCCCGTCAACCTCGTCGTGATCGCCGAAGGGGAGGAGGAGATCGGTTCCCCGCACTTCCAGCAGGCCGTGCGGCGGCCGGACGTGGCGACGGTCCTGAAGCGCTGCAGCGGTGTGTTCATGCCGTCCGCGTCCCAGGATCCAGATGGCACGGTCACCGTGTCGCTGGGCGCCAAGGGGGTGGTCGAGCTCGAGCTCATCGCCAGCGGCGAGAAGTGGGGCCGGGGCCCCGGAAAGGACGTCCACTCGAGCAACCGCGCGCGGCTCGACAGTCCGGCGTTCCATCTCGTCCAGGCGCTGGCCACTCTGGTGACCAAAGACGGCGACCCCGCGATCGACGGCTTCGCCGTCGCGGCCCGTCCGCCCTCGGCGTCTGAGCGCGAGATGCTCGACACCGCGGCGTCGCGGCTGTCGGAGGCGACCGCCAAGAAGCTCCTCTCGGCCGAGCGCTGGGCCCACGACCTGCCCTGGCGGGCGACGCTCGAGCGGTTCCTGTTCACGCCCACCGTCAACATCGAGGGGCTGGTCGCGGGCTATACGGGCGTGGGAGGGAAGACGGTCCTCCCGCACCGGGCCGTCGCCAAGCTCGACCTCCGCCTCGTTCCGGACATGACCTTCGACGGCGCGGTCGCGGCTCTGAAGGCGCATCTCGCGAAGCGTGGATTCGGCGACATCGAGGTCAATCCGAGCGGGGGCTACGACCCGACCGGCACTGCGGCGGACGCGGCCCTCATCCGGGCGCAGATGTCGGTGTACAAGCAGGCCGGGCTCGATCCCTTCCTCTGGGCCCGGAACGCCGGCTCCTACCCCGGCTACGTCTTCACCGGAGAGCCGCTCAAGCTGCCCTCGGGCCATTTCGGACTCGGCCACGGGAGCGGTGCCCACGCCCCCGACGAGTACTTCGTCATCGAGTCGTCGAACCCCAAGGTGGCCGGCTGGGACGGCGCCGTCGGCTCGTTCGTCGACTACCTCTACGAGCTGGCCGCCATCCGCTGAGCCGGGATCCCGGTGCCGGGTCCGCGAAAAGCCGTAGCCGGCGGCCGGACCCTCACCGCGACACGCGGCAGAATCCGGCCGCCGGCCACCTAAACGACGATACCTCTGGTACTAGTTGGCGATCGCCTTGCAACGGCCGAGGACGATCTCGTTGCCGATCGCCTCGCCGTTGCCCTGGCGCATCTGAAGCGAGATCAGCGGGTTGTTACCCACGCCACCCGTGACCTCCTGCTGCGGGAACGGATACGTCTGGACGGTGGGGACCATCGCCAGCTCGATGCTGGCCTGGTTGATCGGCCCCTTCGGTCCGCCCGCGGTGTTGGTGTCCCTGAAGATCAACCGCCCGTTGATGGGCTGAAGATCCATCTGGCCGTCCAGAGCCACGATGGCTCCGCTGCTGCTCTCGCAGGCGCTGGTCGAGACCGTCGCGATCGCCTCGGACGGGGCTTCCAGGCTGGCCGACACGTTGAAAGTCCCCTGAGAGCACTGACCGAGGAAGATCTCGCTCGTCAAGGGCCGACCACGCTGATCGGTGAGCTGGAGCCAGATGTAGGGATTCGCCCCCAGGGGCCCGACGACGGACTGCTGCGGAATGCCGACGGGCTGGTTCTCAGGAACGACCTGCTGCTCGACCGTGGCCTTCTCCGTGTGACTCGGTCCGCCCGACGGGGTCGTGAAACCGACCTCGACTTTGAAGCCGGAGAGAGCCAGGTTCCCCTGGACTTGCACCTGGGGACCGGGAGTGTTGCTGCAGCCCGTGGCCTCGACCACGCCCGAGAAATCGGCCGGGATCGTGAAGGCCTTGCGGACCTGGTCACCACCTTGAGCGGTGCCGACCGTGAGCAACAGACCTGCCGCAACCACGGCTACCAGTGTCACGTTCCTGTGCATACGGTCACCTCCTTAGATCGAATAGAGAACGTTGAGTGTCGTGTTCGAGCTTCTATTGGATCCGCTGGTCGTGACCCCGATCGTCACCGGACGATCTACCTCCCTCCTGCTGCTCCTGCCCTGAAGCGGCGCTTGGAGCCATGCGGCATCGATGGTCACGAGGCAAGGTTTATAGAGCGGCCGCGCGCGGCGACACAGGGGGCAACTCCCTGGAATGGCCGTTGGGATTCGCTTCCAGGAGGACACTCTAGGGTGTTCGATGCGCAGTCGATGGCAGCGCGTGCGTATCGCCCGGGCGCGGGGATGTCGGCGGGGAATGATCGTCCCGCGATAACCACCGCCAGCGGGAGCGCGCCTCCCTTGACGGGACGGGCCGCCGTGCAGTAAGGAAAGGCCGATGCGCTACATGATCACGAACCGCAAGCGGAGCAAGGGCGAGTTCGGGAACGACAACGAGCCGGACGGCAAGCTTCACTATCTTCTTTCCCAGAAAGACAAGCCTTCCGGTCGCGACTTCAAGGAGACGAGCCCCGACGGCTTCGCGGACGTGGTGACCAAGGCCTTGCTGGCGGAGAAGCAGGTCCTGACGCGCCGGTATGGCCTGGAGCGCGATCTCCCGGGGACCCCGAAGGTGCGCCCGATCCTGTGCCTCTACATCCACGGCTACAACAACGACTTCGACGAGGCGGTGGAGGAATACGTGGATCTGGACCAGGAGCTCCGCCGGACGGCGGAGGACGAGACCTATCGCGGCGTCCAGGTCGGCTTCACCTGGCCGAGCGCGGGTCGGGTGACGGGATACCCGCACGACCGCCGGGAGGCGGTCGACAGCATCCTCGGGCTCTACACCCTCCTGAGGGAGTTCAAGCGGATCACCGAGCAGCGGGACTGCATCGCGGAGACCGCCGTGATCGCGCACAGCATGGGGAACTACGTGCTGGAGGAGACGCTCTCCTACCTCGCGGACGAGATCGGCGACCCGCCCGGCGGCGGGCTCATCGATCAGACCCTCATGCTGGCCGCCGACGTCGACAACGACATCCTGGAGCCGGGTGGCCTGGGCGAGGCGATCGCCAATTTCTCGTATCGCGTGACGGTCTACTTCAGCCGCCACGACGACACCCTGAGGAAATCCCAGCGCCTGAAGCACAAGGGGAAGCGGCGGCTGGGGCGGAACGGCCCCGACGACTACGGCCGGCTGCGTGGCAACGTCGTGGCCCTCGACTGCCGCAACCTGGCCACCGACGCGCAGGCCACCCACTACGACACCTCGGTCCACTCGTGCTACCGGCGGGTTCCGGGGATCCTCCGCGACATGCGGTTCACCATGACCGGCATCGACAGGGAGATGATCCCGGGGCGCCAGCCAGTCGAGGGAACGAACCGGCTCGGGTACCTTCTCGCCTAGCCTCGCGCCTCGCGACCCATCACCGCATGTCGAATACGGTTCGGGTCGGTCGAACTCTGTTCGCTTGTGGGACGCCGGGATTCCAAATCCGAGGGGCGCACGGCCGTCGCAGTCCGGAATTCGTGTCGAAGCGTCGCACCAGCAAGGCTTTTCCCTCTCGTTCCGTGTGGCACACCAATTGCGGATGGGACGCCGGCGCCGGGGAACGGAGAAAACCGGCCTGACACAAAAGGGTCATGCAACCTTCGCCCGGCTCGATCAGTACTTCTATCGTGAGAGCCTGAACGGATCGGGCCTTCGCACTGCCGAGGTGAGCCAAGGAGGAACGATGACGATCATGGACGAGGTCGCAGGGGAGGTCATGGTGAGGCAGGACCCGATCCGCTCGTGCGTCGAGATCCACATCCGGGGGAGGACGCCGGATCAGTACCGCGTCATCCGTCTGGCACGGCATGAAGCGCGCCAGCTCGCGGCCTCGATCCTGTTGCAGTCTGAAAGGATCGGCTCGGCGCAGCAACCGCCGGCGGACGAAACCCTGGAAGAAGGCGCGGGGCTGAAGAGCGCCTGAGGAGCCGCCCCTTTCACGGCGCCGCCGGGGAGCCAAAACGCTTGCCCCTTGACGCCATGAGGGCTTAGAGTCGGGGACAGGACCCGGGACTCGGCACCTCATGAAGCATGGCAGCGCTCCACGGTGGAGGGGCGGGGCGAATTCGGCCGCGCTCGTCGCGTTACTCGGCTTCCTAGGACCGCTTCTGGCCTCGGGCGGCAGCGGGAGGGAGCCGCGGGATTCGTCCACCGAATGGTTGCGTCCGGCACCCGGGCCCGCCCGTCCGGCCCCGACGACCGACAGGCTGGCTCGCCGGCGCCGCGCGGTGGAGTTGGATCGGGGGGCCTTGCGGCGGGCAGCGCGGCATCCCGGCGCCCGGCTGCGGTTCGACCTGTTCGAGGATCTCAGGCTGACGGGAGCGATCGAGCGCGTCGAGAGGCGCGACGATGGGGGGCTCTCGATCTTCGGCCGGATCGAGGGGGACGCGGGCGACTTCCTTCTCGTGGTCGAGGCGGCGCAGGTCTCCGGGAGCATCCGCACGGCGGCGGGGCGCGTGTACGACATCGGCTCGGACGCCTCGGGCCGCCCGGTAGTCCAGGAGATCGACCTCGATCGTTTCCCGGAATGCTCCGGGGCCGCGGCGCCGGACGTCCCGGCGGCGGCGCCGCCCCACCCGCCGGGAGAATCCTCCGGCCCGATCCCGCTCGCCGGAGACCCCGACCCACGCGACCTCATCGACGTCCTCGTCGCCTACACCGAGCGCGCCGAGATCGCGGCCGGTGGGCCGGCGGCGGCCCGCGCCCTGGCCCAGAGGGCGGTCGACGAAGCGAACCTGGTCTACGCCAACAGCGGCATCGACACGCGGCTCAGGCTGGTGTGGCGCGGGCGGACGCTGTACGACGAGACACAGGATTCCCATCTGATTCACCTGCAGCGCCTCGCGAGCTCGAACGACGGCTATATGGACGAGATCCACGCGATCCGCAACGCCACCGGCGCCGATGTCGTGAGCCTGTTCGTCGACGATCCGGAATCGGCCGGCATCGGCTACCTGATGCAACAGCCGACGATCGGCTTCGCCCCCCTGGCGTTCAGCGTCGTGTATTTCTTCGCGGCCTCGAACAATCTCTCCCTCCCGCATGAGATCGGCCACAGCCAGGGATGCGAGCACGATCGCGCGAACGCGACGGCCAACCCGGCCTTCCATGACGCCTACGGCTTCCGGTTCACGGGCAACGACAATCGGCCGTACCGGACCGTGATGGGCTACCCTCCCGGCCAGAGGATCCCGCACTTCTCCAATCCGGACATCTCCTACAAGGGGCAGCCGACGGGCCGGGCGAACAAGGAGAACAACGCGGCGGCGATCAACGCGACCGCCGAGATCGTCGCCAACTTCCGGCCGCGGCGCCATCACCCCGGGTCGGTGCGGGACTTCGACGGCAACGGCGCCGACGACCTGGCGACCTACGACGCGCTCGACGGGACCTGGTGGATCGGCCTGGCGCGGGACGGCGTATTCGACACCATCGCGTGGGGCGCCCTCTTGCCTCCCGGGAGCTGGGGGCCTCGCCTCGAGGGGGACTTCGACGGCGACGGCTGGATGGACCTCGCGAGCTTCTACGCCCCGAACGCCGAGTGGTGGGTCAGCCTGTCGCGCGGCGACCGCTTCGAGACGCTCCTCTGGAGCCGGCTGAGCCCGGCGGCAGGGTGGAGTCGCCAGAGAGTCGGGGATTTCGACGGTGACGGCCGGGACGACATCGCGAACTTCCGCGATCCCTCGGGCGAGTGGTGGGTCGGCCTCTCGAGCGGAACCGGGTTCTCGACCACCCTGTGGGGGAGCCTGGTATCGCCTCAGGACTGGACCGACGCGGTCGTCGGAGATTTCGACGGCGACGGGCGGGACGATCTAGCCAACTATCGCGCCGCGGACGGCGAATGGTGGGTCGGCGTCTCGAGCGGGGCAGGCTTCTCTTTGTCCTTCTGGGACCGGCAGGGAGCCGCCTCGGGCTGGACCGGCGCCGTCGCCGGCGACTTCAGCGGCGACGGGCGGGACGACCTGGTCCGCTACCAGCCCTCCGATGGCGGAGTGTGGGTCGCGGCGTCGACGGGGAGCGCCTTCGAGACGCGGTCGTGGGGCGTCATTCCGGGGGCGGGAGACCGGGATCCGCTCTTGAGCGGCGACTTCGACGGGGACGGATTCTACGATCTGGCGAGCTTTGGTGCTCTGGCCGCGGAGTGGTCCGTGAGCCTCTCGACGGGGGCCACGTTCTCGACCACGGCCTGGTCGATGCTGCAGACGATCCCGGGATGGACGCGGCACGTGGCCGGAGATTTCAATGGGGACGGGCGGATGGATGTCGCCGACTACCTCGAGCCCAGGGGCGAATGGTGGGTCGGCCTCTCCACCGGCACTCAGTTCGACGTCGGCCTCTGGGCCCGGTTCGTCCTGCCCCGTTCCGACGTGGATACCGACGGCGACGGAGTCGTCGACGCGGACGACTGCGGCCCCACGGACGGTGACGCCTGGGCAATCCCTGGCGAGATCGAGGATCTGTTCCTCGAGCAGCCGGGCGGGGCCGCGGGCGCGACCAGGCTCTCCTGGTCGGAACCGGTCTCGAAGGGGGGCACCGGCGTCACCTACGACGTGCTGAGCTCGAACTCGCCGTACTATTTCGGCTGGGGCTCCGTCGCCTGCGTGGAGACGAATGACGCGTCCGACCGGGAGGCGCTGGACGCGAGCCCGCCCGCGCCCATCCTCTACTACCTGGTCCGAGCAGGAAACGCCTGTGGGGAGGGGGGCCTGGGGCTCGATTCCCAGGGCGCGCCGCGCACGGGTGTGTCCTGTCCCTAGGCGCCTGTCCGAGGCGCTAGCGCGTGGGAGCGCTCCCTGCCGGGCGGGGAACCATCGGGATGGTCCCACCCGGTTGCTCGATCTCCAGCAGGAGCCACAGCGCGAGGAGGGTCGGGTGCCAGTCGGCGGGGCCCGCCTTCCCGCTGTCCTCGGCCCAACCGCCGTCCTCGTGCTGCGCCGCGATGACCTCATCGAGGAACCGGTGGGGGAGGAGCCTGGCTTCGCCCAGGCGCGCCACCATCGCGGCCGCCTCGAGCTCGAGGTCCGACACGGCCGCGTCCGCCCGCACGAGGGCCGCCGTCTCCCGGATCACCCGCTTCTCGAAGTCCGCCTCCACGACGCGGCAGCCGTTTTCCCGGAGCCAGATCAGGGCCAGAGCCGCATGGGTCAGCGCGTAGCCGCCTTCGGCGCGCCCCTTCTCGAGCAGGGCCGTGTAGTCGGCAGGCGGAGGAGCCTGGTCGCAGTAGAGCGCCAGGACGGTGAGGCGGTCGAGGCCGCGAACGCCTCCCGCCGCAGAGTCGAGCCATTCCGGCCGGGCCTTTTGTTCCGGATCGATCAAGCGCCGGAACACATCGATCCAGGCGACCTCGGGGTGGGCCGTGCGGAACTCCGCGAAGCGCCGCGACGAGGCGGACAGGGTTCCGACAGCAAACCGGCGGTACAGGGCATCCGAGAGGATGAAAGCGAACGGGTCGTTCCAGCGATCCGAGGCGAGCAGGGCCGCTGCCCTGGCCGTGGCCGCCTGGAGCGCCTCCCGCGACGGAGAGGGTGGAGGAGCGGGCACGGCGGGCCGTACGGCGGGCGTCGAGGAGGCGACTGGCTGGGCGAAGGCCGGCGGCACAGAGGCCAGCAGCGCCACGCCGGCCATGCGGGCCAGGAAGCGTCCCGGACCGGAGACTCTCGATCTGCGCTTCATGCCCCGGCCGCGAGGATACCGGATCGGCGCCGATCCGGCCACACCGACGAGGACCCGCGGCCCTCAGGTAGTAGGAACCCGGTACCGAGCGGTCCCGTATAGGTATCAGACTGCATGAGAAACGACCTCCGCCTCGGACTGCGGCTGCTCTGGAAGGACCGGGCGTTCACGCTGACGGCGTTCCTGACGCTCGCCATCTGCATCGGCGCCAACGCGGCGCTCTTCTCCGTCGTGCGCAACGTGCTGCTTCGGCCGCTCCCGGTGCCGGATTCTGAGCGCATCCTGCTCATGGGCAACTCCTACCCCAAGGCGGGTGCCGGGAATCTCGGCTACTCGGGGGTCCCCGACTACTACGACCGGCTGCGCGAGACGGACGTGTTCGTGGAGCAGGCGATGTTCAACACGCGCAGCCGGAACCTCGACCAGGGAGGAGTGCCGGCGCGCGTCCAGCTCATGCAGGTGACGCCCTCCTTCTTCCGCCTGGTGGGCGTGCCGGCGAGCCTCGGGCGCGGCTTCACCGACGCGGAGGGAGAGGTCGGGGGAGAGAAGAAGGCGGTGCTGGGCTACGCGCTGTGGCAGTCGCAGTTCGGCGGCGACCCGCAGGTCGTCGGCAAGGACGTGCGCATCGACGGCCAGCCGCACGTCATCGTGGGCGTCATGCCGCGCGACTTCGTCTTCGTCGATCCCGACATCTCGCTCTGGACCCCGCTCGCCTTCACTCCCGAGCAGAAATCGGATGCGTCCCGCCACAGCAACAACTGGCGCCACATCGGGCGCCTGAAACCGGGCGCGACGGTCGAGCAGGCGCAGGCACAGATCGACGCCCTCAACGCCGCCAACCTGGACCGCTTCCCGCAGTACAAGCAGCTGCTCCTGAACGCGGGCTTCCACACGGTCGTCACGCCGCTGCGCGACTACCTCGTCCGCGACGTGCGCGGCGCGCTCTACCTGATGTGGGGCGGGGCGTTGTTCGTGCTGCTCATCGGCTGCGTCAACGTCGCGAACCTCGTCCTGATCCGCTCGCGCGCGCGCCTGAGGGAGCTCGCCACGCGCATGGCGCTCGGCGCGGGACGCTGGCACGTGGCGCGCCAGCTGGTCACCGAGAGCGTGATGCTCACCATGGCGTCCGCGGCCGCCGGGCTCCTGGTCGGCTATGCGGCGATCCGCGCGATGGGAGCGCTCGGCATCCAGGCGCTGCCGCGCGGCCACGAGATCCACATCGACGGAGGGGTGATGCTCTTCTCGGCCGGGATCGCCGCCGCGGCGGGGCTCCTCCTCGGCCTGCTGCCGGTCGCGAGCGTGCTGCCCGCCGACCTCGCCGTGATGCTGCGCGAGGAGGGCCGCACCGGCACCAGCGGCAGGCGGGCGAAGGTCCTCCGCCGTGCCCTGGTGGTCTCGCAGGTGGCGTTCGCCTACCTGCTGCTCGTCGGGGCGGGGCTATTGTTCGCCAGCTTCCGGCGCGTTCTGGCCGTGGAGCCGGGGTTCCGGGCGGAGGGGGTGCTGACCGCCTCGGTCACGCTGCCCCGGGTCCGCTACGCGGATGAGGCCGCCCTGCGCGCCTTCGCGGACGAGGCGCTGACGCGCCTGCGCGCGCTCCCTGGTGTGACCTCGGCCGGCGCGACCGACTCGATCCCCTTCGGGGGGAACCACAACGACAGCGTCATCCTGGCCGAGGGCTATCAGATGAGCCCCGGGGAATCGGTCATCTCGCCGACCCAGATCACGGTCACCCCCGGCTATTTCGAGACGATGGGCACGCGGCTCCTGGCCGGACGGTTCTTCGAGGCGCGGGACGACGCCAAGGGGACGCCGGTCGTCATCGTGGACGAGAAGCTCGCCCGCCGCTTCTGGCCCGACCAGGACGCCGTCGGCCGCCGGATGTACATGCCGACGGACATCGACAACCTGCTCGCGGTCTCGGACAAGACGGTCTTCCTGACGGTCGTGGGCGTCATCGGGGACATGAAACAGTCCAGCCTCACCGAGGGCCAGGAGACCGTCGGGTCGTATTTCTTCCCGCTGGCCCAGAGCGTCCAGCGCGCGCTCACCTTCGCGGTCAGGACGGACGCCGACCCGGCAGTCCTGTCGGGCGGCCTGCGGGGCGCCCTGGCGGGAGTCGATCGGGAGCTGCCGGTGTTCGACATGCAGACGATGGAGCTCCTGACGCAGCAATCGCTCCTGGGACGGCGCGTGCCGGTGCTCCTGTCGCTGACGTTCGCGGCCGTGGCGCTGTTCCTCTCCGCTATCGGCATCTACGGCGTCCTGGCCTATCTCGTGACACAGCGGACCAGGGAGATCGCCATCCGGCTGGCGCTCGGCAGCAGCGCGGGCGCCATCGTCCAGCTCGTGCTCCACGAGGGGCTCTGGCTCGTCGGAGGCGGGTTCCTGCTGGGCGGCCTGGGCGCGGTCGCGCTGCGCCGGAGCCTGGAAAGCCAGCTCTTCGGGGTCAGCGCGACCGATCCGCTGGTCCTGATGGCGGTGGCCTCGGCCCTCGCCCTCGTCGCCGTCCTGGCCTGCGCCCTGCCGGCCCGGCGCGCCACGCGCATCAGCCCGACGCTGGCCCTCGGAGAATAAAAAAAGCCGGGCACCCCCGTAAGGGGAGATGCCCGGCTGCGTGCGCCGCGCGTGTCCCGCTAGGTCGTCGTCTGCTTGGACGGATCGGGGACAATGCGCAGGTAGGGCTTCAGCTCCTTCCAGCCCTTGGGGAACTTCTTCTTCGCGTCCTCGTTGCTGAGCGCCGGAACGATGATCACGTCGTCACCCTGCTTCCAGTTGACCGGGGTCGCGACCTGATGGTTCGAGGTCAGCTTCAGCGAGTCGATGGTGCGCAGGATCTCGTCGAAGTTGCGCCCGGTGCTGGCCGGGTAGGTGATCGTCAGACGCACCTTCTTGTTGTTGTCGATGACGAACACCGACCGCACGGTGAACGTGTCGTTGGCGTTCGGGTGGATCATGTCGTAGAGGTCCGACACCTTCCGATCCGCGTCGGCGATGAGCGGAAAGTTGAGCCGGGCGCCCTGCGTCTCCTCGATGTCCTTGGACCAGCCGGCGTGATCCTTGACCGCGTCGACGCTCAGCCCGATGACCTTGACCCCGCGCTTCTCGAACTCGGGTTTCAGTTTCGCGACCGCGCCGAGCTCCGTCGTGCAGACCGGTGTGAAGTCCTTGGGATGGGAGAACAGCACGGCCCACTTGTCCCCCATCCACTGATAGAAGTCGATCTCCCCTTCGGTCGTCGTGGCCTTGAAGTTCGGTGCCACGTCACCCAGCCGGATTGCCATGCTCCATGCCTCCAATAAGGGAGCGGAGTCGTCTCGCGCTCAGCCCCGTGAACCAGAAGTCCTTTGCGTGCGCCGATCCTAAGACCGGAACCCAGGAGAAATCAAGCCCGGCCACGGCGACGGTCTGCCCGCCGATGTAGCCTGGCCGCCTCCTAGGCCCCGGCCGGGAAGACTTCCTTGAGCATCTTCAGCAGGGCGGCCCAGGACCTCTTGTCGGCCTCCGCGTTGTAGGCCAGGCCGTCCATCCCGGCCTTGTCGGCCGCGGGATTGGTGAAGCTGTGCTTCGCGCCGCTGTAGCTCACCACCTCGAACTTCGCGCCCGCGGCCGTCATCTCGCTCCGGAAGGCATCCACCTGCTCCTTCGGGATCATCGGGTCGTCGGCGCCCGTCATCACCAGCACCCTGGCCTTGATCGCGCTCTTCGCGGCCGGGGTCTTCGTGGCCAACATCCCGTGGAAGCTCGCGACGGCGTCCAGGTCGGCGCCGGAGCGCGCCATGCCGAGCACCACGGCCCCTCCGAAGCAGTAGCCGATGGCTCCGATCCGACTCGGGTCGACGTGCGGATCGCGCTTGAGCTCCTCGAGGGCCGCGTTGAACCTGGCCGTCAGCACGGCAGGATCCTTGGTGGCCTCGGTCATGAAGGCTTCGGCGTCCTTCGGGTGGGCGGCTACCTTGCCCTTCCCGTACAAGTCGAGGGCGAAGCCGACGTAGCCCGCTTCCGCCAGCCGCTTCGCCTGGGTCCTCGCGTGCTCGTTGTGGCCCCACCACTCGTGAACGACCAGGATGCCCGGGCGCGCTCCCTGGATCGCGTCGTCCCAGGCGAAGAACCCCTGCAGGGGCGTGTCTCCCTGCCGGTAGGCGACCTCCTTCGTCTTGACGGCGGCGATTCCCGCCGACGCCTGCGCGAGCCACACGACGGCCACCGCCAGCAACGCCCCCTTCTTCATGCGTCATCCTCCTTGTGGTGCCTTCTCTCTAGCATCAACGGGAGCCGCGGGACAAGCGGGTGCGCCCTGGGGGCGCGGCGTGCCGGTCCCGCACAGTACGGCGGCTGTCGGGGATTGGCGGATCTCCCTTCCGGAGGGGATCGCCTGGAGATGACGGCAGGGAGCGCCGAGGCGGGCGGCCCTCGCCTCAAGGACAGGCTGCGATGGCCTGCGGCAGGCACGCCGGCACACCTGGGGGGATCTCGGCGCCGTTGCCATCCACGCCGTACGAGCCTTCGCGGCCCCCACCCCGCGGGACCACCAGGTAGTAACTGTTCCCCGGCGCCGGCATGAAGGTAGCGGTCGTCGCCCCTCCGGTCGTGCAGAGCTTCATGGTGTGGCTGTAGAAGATCCCGAGGCTCCCCTCGTAGATCTCGTAGTCAGTGTCGCCAGCGAGGCACGAGGCTCCCCAGGTCAGGCGGATCTCCCCGCCCGGCGCGTGCTCGATGGTGAGCGGCACGTCCAGCGCCTTGCTCCCGTCCGGAACGCGGCCGGCCCCCGACGCGGGGGGGGTGAATGCGACGTCGAGGACCGGTCGGTTCGCGGCAGTGAGGCTCTCGTGCGTGTCGAAGCCGCGGGCGGACTCCAGGGTCGCCTCGTCCCCCCGCAGCATCCACCCGAAGTTGGTGGCGGGATTGTCCAACCAGCCCTGCACGTCGGACCGCATGGCGGCGGTGGGCCCCCAGGAGTAGAACGCCACGTTGCTGACGAGGGCGCTCGCGCTCGCGGTCGCCGCGAAATCGCCCCCTTGGGCCGCCCAGAAGACCGTGTCGAAGAAGCGATGCAGCCAGGTGGCGTCTCCCGTCGTCGCCGGAGCCCCGCCCCCTTCCTCGCCCACAGGGTTCGAAGTGCCCTCGCCCCAGCTCGCCAGGACGCGGTGCAGGTTCATCGGGAAGGGCTCTGGCAGCGGTGGAGCGCGCGTCAGGTGCAGCCTGAGCGTGACGCTGTCGATCGTCGACCCCGCCGGGATGCTTCCGGCGATGTCGAAGAGGATGAGCCCCCGGCGGTGCGTGTTATTGAAGACGCCCGTGTGCCCCGCGAAGAAGACCTCGCCTGCGCCGTTGCTGGCGTTTCCGGATGACGTCTGGTACAGCGTGTTGTCCCGGCTGGCTGGAATCGACACCGTGTCGGCGACGGCCAGCGGGGCCTCTGCCAGCGTCGCGAGCAGGAGCCCCGCCGTCGCCGCAATGCGCGAGCCATGCCTCATGGCTCGATCCTACCGCGGCTTCGGAGCGGGGGCGAGAGAGTATGGCTCCGGCCGGCGCGAGACGGTTGGCGGATCTGGCCGCCCGGGCTGATGTCTTGGCAAGGAAGGTGCCCGGATGAGCGCAGGGCATTTTCTGAGAGAATGCCGACAGCCGTGTTCCTCCCCGCCGACTATTTCGTCGCCTTGCTGTTGATGATCGCCAGCACCCTCTGCTGGGGGTCGTGGCCCAATGCCTACAAGCTGACGCGCGGCTACCGCTTCGAGCTGTTCTACTGGGACTATGTCATCGGCATCGTCCTGACCAGCCTGGGGCTGGCACTGACGCTCGGGTCGACCGGGGGCCCCGACGGTTTTGCCGCCAACGTCGCCGCTGCCGACCGCGGCAACATCGCCTGCGCCCTGGCCGCCGGTGCGATCTGGAATGCGGCCAACCTGTTGCTCGTGGCCGGGATCGAGATGGCGGGCATGGCGGTCGCATTCCCGCTGGCGATCGGCGTCGCCCTGGTCGAGGGCGTCGTGCTGAGCTACCTCCTGCAGCCGAAGGGGAACCCGGTGCTCCTGGCCCTCGGTCTCGTCCTGGCGACTCTCGCGATCATCTGCGATGGGCGGGCCTATGCCAGCCTGCCTGTCGGAGGCCGCGCCGTCGGCCGGAAGGGCTACACCGTCTGTCTCGCTTCAGGCGCCCTGATGGGGCTCTTCGCTCCGTTCGTCACCCGCGCCCTGACCACGGGCCACCCCTTGACGCCCTACAGCATCGCCGTGTTCTACACGCTCGGGGCGCTCCTGTGCTGCTTCGTGGTGAACATCCACTTCATGCGCCACCCGCTCGTAGGCACGCCCATCGGCTTCCGGGCCTGGATCGAGGCGCCGGCGCGCGACCACCTGCTCGGCGTGGCCGGCGGGGTCATCTGGGGCTTCGGCACCGTGTTCAATTTCGTGGCCGCCGGCTTCGTCGGCGTGGCAATCGCCTACGCGATCGGACAGGCCGCGCCGATGGTGGCGGCGTTCTGGGGAGTCGTTGCGTGGAATGAATTCCGCGGCGCGGGCTCACGCGCCTGGTGGTCTCTGGGACTGATGTTCGGCTTCTACGTCCTGGCCCTGGCCGCCCTCACCGCGGCCTTCAGAGCCAACTGAGCGGGACGCAGCCCCGCCTCAGTACGCGGGTCGTTCCTCGGACCGGACTAGAAGCGCCAGCCGATGATGATCGGCAGCGTCTCGAAGTAGTCCTCGACGTTGACCCAGTGGTACTGCGCCTCGACGAAGATCTCGGAGTTCGTCAGCGGGAAGACCACGCCGGCGTTGGCGTAGTAGCCGAACTTGGTGAGGGTCTTGTTGGTCAGGATGATGTCCCCTTCGACGAGGCCCGGATAGCAGTACCACCACCAGTAGGGATCGCAGATCCAGCCGGGGACCAGGACCGTGTTCGTCAGGTCGGCATGGAGGCGATAGGCGCCGATCCCGACGCCGCCGATGAACTTGGCGCGGTCGCCCTGGGTTTCGTACTGCACTCCGGTGCGTAGCGTCCACTGGTCGCCGTCGCCGTCGTCGATGTCGACCTCCGCACCCGGCGTGCTGTCGCTGATGTCAAGGTTCCCGGTGTTCACATCCCACCAGTCGTACGTGAAATCGATCCTGTAGTTGATGGGAGTCTTGGGATTGGGTCGGAGCACCCAGCCGACTCCCAGCGTGTAGCCGCCCTCGAACACGTCTCCCGGCATGCCCTGGACCATGCTGTAGCCAAAGTCGAGCTGCCAGCTCACCGGCTCGTCGGGTCCGGCCATCGCGGCCGTGGCCATTGGCAGGAGAAGCAATGCTGCGAGGAACGCGAATCGACGGCTCATGCTGCCCCCCTTCGAAGTGGAGATGTGAAGCGGGCGAAAACCTAACACGCCGCCGAAGGCGGGGTCAAGACGCCGGGGGTCGCGGAACCGGTTTCATCGGGACCCGTGCGGTGCCGGGGTCGCGAGCATCAAGTGAAGGAGCAGCAAGGGCCGACGCTTCAGCGGCCCCGGTGGCCGCCGCCGCGCGGCGCGCCGCCACCACGCGGTGCGCCTCCGCCGCCGAATCCGCGAGAACCTTGTCCCATCGATCGGCCGCCGCCGAAGGAGCGTCCGCCGCCGAACGACCGACCTCCGCCGGAGGACCGGCTTCCCATCCCGAACGGAGAGGACGGGCGGGAGGGAGCGGAGCGCATCGACGGAGGCGGTGCAGAGCGCGCCGAGGGAGGAGCGGACCTGGCTGGCGGAGCCACCTGGGACCTGCGGCCCGGTGGAGCCGTCCGGGTCGAAGGAGACGGCGCGACCGGTGCAGACG
>DASRJX010000012.1:0-14692 GCA_035649235.1 Candidatus Cryosericum sp. | reverse complement strand
ACGTATCGGACGGTGTCCTTCCACACGGCGTCCGACTGCGTGGCGCGCAGGCAGAAGACCAGGACGGCGAGAGCCAGCATGCCGAAGACGCCGAACATCGCGGTGTGGCCGTGATTGCTCGTGAGCAGCGTCCCCACCTCGAAGTAGGAGACGATCGGGAGGTTGATGAGGAAGCCGAACACGCCGGCCCCGACGAAATTCCAGAATCCGACCGCCATCAGGAAGTAGATGGCCCAGATTTGGCCTGCCGCGAAGCGCCCCCCGCAATCGGCGCAGGGCCGGTCCTTGATCCGCACGAAGTCCCAGGCGTCGAGCGTGAGCAGCGTCAGCGGCACGACCTCCATGGCGGAGAAGGACGCGGCGAGCCCCATGTTCAGTGTTCCCTGGCCCGTGAAGTACCAGTGATGTCCCGTGCCGACGATGCCGGCCCCCAGGTAGAGGATGGCGTCGAGGTAGATCACCCGGGTCGCCGTCAGCACGCTGACCAATCCCATCTGATGGAACATGGTGGCGACGAGGACCGTGGCGAACAGCTCGAAGAACCCCTCCACCCAGAGATGGATGATCCAGAAGCGCCAGTTGTCGATGACGGCGAAATTGGTGTGGGGGCCGTAGAAGAGGGCGGGGAGATAGAAGACCGGAATCGCGACCGCCGCGTAGAGGAAGAGGGACGCGAGCTCGGAGCGGCCCGGGGTCGTCATCGCCGGGCGCAGGGCGCGGAACATCAGGGCCAGCCAGAGGACCAGGCCCGCCGCCAGGAGGACCTGCCACAGTCGACCCAGGTCGAGATACTCCGAGCCCTGGTGGCCGAGCCAGAACCAGAGATCCCCCAGCCGGTCGTCGATCCCCAGCCACTCGCCAATCAGGCTCCCGAGCACCACGACGACGAGGGCCAGGAACAGAAGGTCGACTCCGAACTTCTGTCCCTTCGGCTCGGCGCGCCCCACCAGCGGAGCCAGGAAGAGCCCGCCTCCGACCCAGGCGGTCGCGATCCAGAAGATCGCCAGCTGCAGGTGCCAGGTGCGGAGGAGGTTGTAGGGCAGGACGGACGCGAGGTCGAGGCCGTAAAAGGCGCCGGGCTCGACGCGATAGTGCGCCAGGGCGCCGCCCGCGAGGCTCTGCAGGAGAAAGAGCAGCGCGACCACGGCGAAGAACTTGCCCGTCGCCCACTGGCTCGCGGTCATCGTCCAGCCGGCGAGGGCGTTGTCGTGGTAGTGGGCCGGCGACTTCTCGCCGCCCCAGCCGAGGAAGTTGAACTTGCCGAACAGGAAGAGGATCGCTCCGATGCCGCCCAGGAGCGTGATCAGGCTGAGCGCGCTCCACAGGTAGGTGGAGCTGGTCGGGCGATTCTCGACCAGCGGCTCGTAGGGCCAGTTGTTCGTGTAGGAGTAGTCCTGGCCGGGCCGGTTCGCCACCGTGGCCCAGGCGGCCCACGCGAAGTAGATCGTCAGATCCCGGAGATCGGCCGGTCGATCGATGTAGGCCGCGGGGAGGCCGGGCGCCGCGACAGCGCCTCCGAAGTAGGCCGCCCACTCGCGGTGCTGCGTCTCGAGGGACGCCGCCTCGCAGGGTGTGAAGACGAGCGTGTCGGTGGCCGGATCGTACCGGTTCTCCTTGAGCGCGCGCCCGGCGCCGCCCGCGGAGTCAGGGCCTCCCGCGTCGATGCAGATCTCCGCCAGGCGATGGAGGTACTCGGCGCTGTAGTCCGGACCCAGATAGGCGCCGTGGCCCCAGAGCGTCCCATGCTCCATGAGGCCGCGCTTGAGGAACACCTCCTGGCCGCGGAGGATGGCCTGTCGATCGAACAGCATCGTCCCCGAGGTGTCGGTCACCCGGCCCGGGATGGGCGGTGCGTTCGTGTAGGTCAGGACGGTGATGACGGAGAGGACGGAGAACCCCGCGATCATCACGAGGATGGTGGCGTGCCGCCACCAGGGAGACAGTCCGGGTGTGCTGTCTTCCGGCCCGGTCATCGCGTGGTCGCGTCCTCCGCTCCGGGGAGCGCCGCGGGAGTATACGCCGTCCAGCCGACCTGGGCGGCCTTCCTTTCGTCGGGCGACGGGCCGGGGTCGAATCTGTGGTATATGGCCATGAGACGACATCCCACAGCACCGCCGTCGATCCCCTCGTGCCCGGGGCCGGCGGCGGCGCCGGACCACGGAGGTGGACGATGCCCTTCAAGCTGACCGTCAACGGCAAGCCCGCCACCGTGGACGTTCCCGACGACATGCCGCTCCTCTGGGTGCTGCGCGACGTGCTCGATCTCAAGGGACCGAAGTTCGGCTGCGGCATCGCGCAGTGCGGCGCCTGCACGGTCCATCTGGACGGGGAGGCGACACGTTCCTGCGTGCTGCCGATCTCCAGCGTCGCCGGCCAGTCCGTCACCACCATCGAGGGCCTGTCGGAGGACGGCTCGCACCCGTTGCAGCGGGCCTGGGAGGCGGTGGATGTGCCGCAGTGCGGCTATTGCCAGGCGGGGCAGATCATGACGGCGGCGGCGCTCCTGGCCAGGAACCCGAAACCCGGGAGCGCGGAGATCGACGCCGCCATGGGCGACAACCTGTGCCGGTGCGGAACCTATCTCAGGGTACGCGAGGCGATCCGCAAGGCGGTCGCCATGGCGGGTGCGCGATCCGGCGCGGCCGGCGGGAATAAATAAGGAGGCCCCCCATGGAAGGGCTCGTGGTCGACCGGCGCACGTTCCTGCGGGTCTCGGCCCTGGCGGGCGGCGGACTGCTCCTGGCCCCGTGCGTGGCGCGCTCCGCCAGTGCGGCGGCGGCCGGCGAGGCCGCCTTCGCGCCGAACGCGTTCATCCGCATCGGCCGCGACGGCTCCGTGACCCTCATGGCGAAGAACCCCGAGATCGGGCAGGGCGTCAAGACCGCCCTGCCGATGCTGATCGCAGAGGAGCTGGACGCCGACTGGACGAAGGTGCGCGTCGAGCTCGCCGACGGCGACGAGGCGACCTACGGCCGCCAGGGGGCGGGCGGCAGTACCTCGGTGCCGACGAACTGGGATGATCTAAGGAAGGCCGGGGCCGCCGGCCGCGCCCTTTTGCTCGCCGCGGCCGCGCAGACCTGGCAGGTCCCCGTGTCCGAGTGCCGCACCGAGGCGGGCGCCGTGCACCACAAGCGGAGCGGGCGCAGGCTGGGATACGGTGAGCTGACCGCGCGGGCGGCCGGCCTGACGCCCCCGGATCTGGCCTCGATCCCGCTGAAGGATCCGAAGGAGTACCGGATCCTCGGCAAGCCCGCGCCCGGCGTGGACAACCCGGCCATCGTGAGGGGCAAGCCGCTCTTCGGGATCGACGTGAAGGTGCCGGGCATGCTGTATGCCGTCTACGAGAAGTGCCCGGTGTTCGGAGGCAAGGTGAAGAGCAGCAACGTGTCGGATCTGAAGTCACTGCCGGGGGTCCGCCACGCCTTCACGATTGAAGGCGGCAGCGAGCTGGAGGGACTTCTCGGGGGTGTCGCCATCGTGGCCGACACCTGGTGGGCGGCGCAGAGTGCGCGCCAGCGCCTGCGGGTGACCTGGGACGAAGGCGCGACCGCGGCCCAGAGCAGCGCGGGGTTCGCGAGCCGGGCGGCCGAGCTGTCGGCGAAGCCGGGGGCCGAGACGCTGCGCGACGACGGCGACGTCGACAAGGCGCTCGCCGGCGCCGCCAAGGTCGTCACGGCGAGCTACTCGTATCCGTTCCTGGCGCACGCAACGCTGGAGCCGCAGAACTGCACGGCCCACTTCAAGGAGGGGAAACTCGAGATCTGGGCGCCGACGCAGCTTCCCCAGCCGGGCCGGCAGCTGGTCGCCAGGACGCTGGGCGTCGCCGAGGGAGACATCACGATCCACCTCGTCCGGGCCGGCGGCGGCTTCGGCCGGCGATTGAGGAACGACTACATGGTCGAGGCGGCCTGGATCTCCAAGGTCGCCGGCGCGCCCGTCAAACTCTTATGGTCGCGCGAGGACGACATGCGGCACGACTTCTACCGTCCCGCGGGCTTCCATCACCTCAAGGGCGGCGTCGACGCCTCGGGTCGCCTGATCGCCTGGCGCGACCACTTCGTGAGCTTCGGCGGAGAGCGCTTCGCCCCCTCCGCCGGCATCTCCGATAGCGAGTTCCCGGCCCGCTTCGTGCCCCATTTCCATCTGGAGGCGAGCCGCATCCCCTTCGGGATCCCGACCGGGCCGCTGCGGGCGCCGGGCAGCAACGCGCTGGCGTTCGTCTTCCAGTCCTTCCTCGACGAGCTGGCGCAGGCGGCCTCGGCGGACCCCGTGCGGTTCCGGCTGGCGCTCCTGGGGGAGCCGCGCCTGGTGACGAACCCCGACGGCAAGGCCGGCTACGACACCCGGCGCATGCGCGCCGTCCTGGAGAAGGTGGCCACGGTGTCGGGCTGGGGCCGGCGCGCGATCCCCAAGGGAAGCGGCCTGGGCGCGGCGTTCCACTTCAGCCATGCCGGCTACTTCGCCGAGGTGGCCGAGGTCGGCGTCGACCAGGACGGGCGGGTCACCATCAGGAAAGTCTGGGTGGCGGGCGACGTCGGCCGTCCGATCATCAATCCCAGCACCGCCGTGAACCAGGTGCAGGGGGCGGTCGTCGACGCCATCGGCGAGGCGCTTGCCCAGCAGATCACCATCGACGGCGGCCGGGCGGTGCAGGCGAACTTCGACGATTACCGTCTGGCCCGGCTCAAGGACACGCCCGAGATCGAGGTCCACTTCATCGAGTCGGACCACCCGCCCACCGGGCTGGGGGAGCCGGCGCTCCCTCCGGCGATCCCCGCGGTGTGCAACGCTATTTTCGCGGCGACGGGCCGGCGCGTGCGCGCGCTTCCGCTGACGACGAACGACCTGCGCCCGGGGACGGCCGGCTCACAGGGGGCATGAGCCGTCGTTCATGTTCCCCGCGACGTCCACCGCCCCCAGCTCCCACCAGACGACGTCACCGGGCAGAAGCGGCTCCGCGCTCATCATCCACTGGTTGACGGTCGTCGTCCCTTCCTGAGGCGCTCGCGCCGAATAGTAGGGCGAGGGCGGTGTGCCCGACGACCAGCCCAGGAGCCGGATGTGCTGGGCCCGCACCATGTAGTGCGCCACGGCCTCGGGGCGGCTCTTGCAATCCATGGTCACGGACTCCCATAGCAGGAGGACGGCGGACATCGTTGTCAGGAAGCACCCGAACTTCCACATCTCTCAACCCCCAGTGGCGACGTAGTGATCGATCCGGACCTCGATGCAGGCGTGCGGCCTGCCCCGCACAGGCGCTCGAGTCGCTGTCGGTCCGACAAAGCCCACGGCCCGCGCGGGGGCCGAGCTTCGTCCACGCGGAATCCCCTCGGGTGGCGTGGTCGAACAGCAGGACCGGGCGCCCCAAGAAGTCCGGAGAAGAGCGACAGCGAACGGTTGTGGCGGGCCATGGCTGCGGAAACACCGAGCCGCAACCGTCGCACGATGATCCGTGCTTCGATGCGTCGCGCGAGCCTTGCACCTGCACCGCGAGGCGACTCGGTTCACCTTCCGAGCCAAGGAGGGTCGGCGAAATCCCCTCGCTCAAGCGCCTCTCAACTCGTCCGGGCGCACCTTAACATCGAAAGCGGATGGATGGCCACAAGAATTCTATCGGGTATTTACCTGATGCGACTCCCGGCCTGCTCGCGGGCCACGACGGACCGATAGGCCGCGAGAGTCTCCTCGGCGAGCCGGTCGGGGCTGAAACGCTCCGGCATCGCGCCGCGGCCGCGCGCTCCCATGGCGCGGGCCGCCGCCGGGTCGTCCAGCAAGGACAGAATCGCGGCCGCGAGTCGGCTCGGGCTGCGCTTCGGGACGATGAGCCCGGTCCGTCCGGCGTCCACGATCTCGGCGGCGCCGCCCACGTCCGTTGCCACCACCGGCACGCCGCAGGCGAGCGCCTCCTTGAGCGCCGCCGAGGAGGCGTCGCAATCGACCGACGGCAGGACCGACACGTCGAGCGCCGCCGTGACCTCCGGGACGTCGTCGCGGAATCCGAGGAACCGGACGGAATCCCCCAGATGCAGGCGCCCCGCCAGGTCGCGCAGGGCCGGCTCGGTCGTGCCGGTGCCGGCGAGGAGAAACACCGAGCGTGGGAGCCGCTTCCGGATCGCCGCGGCGGCGCGCAGGAAATCGTCCTGCCCTTTGTCCTCGACCAGGCGGCCGACGACGCCGACGAGCGGCGTGTCCGGCCCCGCGCCCAGCTCCGCCCGCACGCGCGATCCGTCGACGCCTTCGTGGAAGCGATCGGGACGATAGGCGGAATGGATCACCGAAACGCGATCCCGACGCAGGACGCCGGCGGCGAACAGGGGCTCGTAGCGCGGGAGGATGCTGGCGCTCACGACGATGAGGTGGTCGACCTGGCGGTACAGCCAGCGGTTGGCGGGGTGCGAGCCGACCGGCTTGGTGTTGTGGCGGGTGAAGACGAGGGGGGCGTTCGACCCGCCGCGGCGCCGCGCCAGCACCACCGACCAGAGGTCCTGGGACCCGTGCGCGTCGACGAGATCGTAGGCGCCCCGGCGCAGGTGGTGCTTTAGCGCGCGCACGTCGCGCAGCGCCGCCAGGAGATGCTTCGGCTTGCGGAAGTCGGCCTCTTCGAACGTGGGGAGGCCGGCCTCGCGCGCCCGCGCCGCCAGCAGGGAGTCTTGCGGCGCCGCGATCGTCACCTCGTGCCCCCGATCCCGGAGCCCGCGCGACAGCATCAGGATGCGGGCCGGCTGTCCGCCCCACCCGCGATGGAAATTGGTGTGGAGGACCCTCACGTCTCGTCGGCGCGATGGAACACGGGCACGGCAGGGGTGGGGGGGGCGGCCGGGGCGGCGTCGGGTGCCGTGGCGCGGCGGCGGACGAGCTTCGTGACCAGGTCGTCCATGACGGAATAGCCGGCCGGAACGACGAACAGGGTCATGAAGGTCGACACGACCATGCCGCCGATGACCGCCAGGGACATGGGGATGCGCGTCTCGGCTCCCGGCCCGACGGCCAGCGCCGCCGGGACGGCCCCGGCGATGGTCGAGATCGAGGTCATCAGGATGGGGCGCAGCCGGGTGGGGCAGGCGCGCAGGAGCGCCGCCTCGCGGGGGACGCCCTCGCGGCGGAGCTGGTTCGTGAAATCGACCAGGATGATGGAGTTCTTCTTGGCGATGCCCATCAGCAGGACGAGCCCGATCATCGAGTAGATGTTGAGCGACTGGCCACCGGCGAACAGCGCGATCAGGGCTCCCGAGATCGAGAACGGCAGGGCCAGCAGCACGATGATCGGGTGGGTGAAGGAGTTGAACTGCGACGCCAGAATCATGTAGGCGATCGCGAACCCGAGCACCAGGGCGAAGACCAGCGACGTGAAGGACTCCTGGAAGGCCTGGGCCGACCCCGACAGGACGAGCGTGTAGCCCTCCGGCAGGACCTCGCGGCCGATCCGCTGCACCTCCTGCAGGACGCGGGCCTGCGAGGCGCCCGGCGCCAGGTTGGCGAACACGCCGATCGCCCTCTGCCGGTCGCGGTGCGTCACAACTTGAAGGGTGGGCCGCTCCGCGATCTCGACCACGTCTCCCAGGCGGACCAGCTCCCCCCGGGAGGTGCGCAGCAGGAGGCGCTCGATGTCGGCGGGGTTCCGCCGCTGGTCCGCCACCAGCCGCACGCGCACGTCGTACCGGCGGCCGGCGTCCTTGAAGCGGGCGACGCGGGCGCCGCCGATGAGCGTGTTGACCGTCGAGCCGATGGAGGCCATGCTCACCCCCAGGTCGGCCGCCCGCTGGCGATGCGGCAGGACCTTGACCTCCGGCATCCCGACCTGATAGTCGGTGTCGACGTCGGTGACGAGCCCCGTGGCGCGCATGCGGTCCATGAGGGTCTCGGCGTGCACGGCGAGCCGGTCCCAGGACGGGCCGCGGATCGACAGCTCGATCGGGAAGCCGCGCTGGGCGCTGAAGCCCTGCTGGGAGAGATCCTGCATGACCGCCTTGAGGCCGGGGATGGCATTCAGCTCCTCGCGCGTCAGGGCCATGAAGTCCTGGGTGGACAGGTGCCGTCCGGTCTTCGGATCGGGGGGCCGCCGCGGCTTCGGCTTCAGGGTCACGAAGGTCATGGCGGTGTTCACGTCGCCGCCCCCAAACCCTCCCACCACCGCGAAATAGCGATCGAGCTCCGGTCTCGACATCAGGAACTCCTCGGCATGCCGCATCATCCGGTCCGTGTAGTCGACCGAGGACCCGACCGGCGTCTGCATCCGGATCATGAACCGGCTCAGGTCCTGCGACGGCACCAGCTCGCGGTTGAGGCGGCCGAGGATCAGGAGAGAGCCCGCGAACACCGCGGTGGCCCCCAGGAGGACCAGCGCCCGGTGGCGGAGCGCGGGCTGGAGCCAGCGCATGTAGCCCCGTGACAAGTTCTCGAAGAAGCGTTCGACGGCCTGCCCGTAGCGGCCGCTGCGCTCGCCGGTCTCGAGGAACTGGGAGCAGCGCATCGGGGTCAGCGTCAGCGCCTCGAGGAGCGACAGCAGCACCGCCACCGAGATGGTGACGCCGAACTCGAAGAAGAATCGCCCGATGATCCCCTGCATGAACGCGACCGGCAGGAAGACCGCGACGATCGCCGCCGTCGCCGCCATTGCGGCGAACGTGACCTCGCGAGCCCCGACGAGGGCGGCCTCGAGCCGGTTCTGGCCGAGCTCGCGGTGCCGGTAGATGTTCTCCAGCACCATGATGGCGTCGTCGACCACGATGCCGACCGACAGCGACAGGCCCAGCAGGGTGAAGGTGTTGAGGGTGAAGCCGAAGAAATGCATGCACAGGAAGGTGCCGATGATCGAGGTCGGAATGGCGAGCAGGACGTTGACGGTCGAGGACCAGGATCCTAAGAAGAACCAGCACACGATGCCGGTCAGGAGGGCGGCCAGGAGGAGCGAGAACTGGATCTCGTGGATCGCCTCCTCGACGACGGAGGTGCCGTCGAAGTTCACGGCGAGCGTCAGGCCCTCCGGGAGCGTCGGCCGCACCTCCTCGAGGCGCTGCTTCACCAAGCGGGCCACCTCGACGGCGTTGGCTCCGCGCTGCTTCCGGATCCCCATCCCGAGCGCCGGCCGCCCCAGGGCCCGAGCGATGCGGCGGCGGTCCTCGAGCCCGTCCTCGACGACCGCGATGTCCGACAGGCGGATGCGGCCGCCTTCGCGCGTCGCCACGACGATGTCGGAGAACTCCCGCACGTCCAGGGCCTCCCCCTCGGCGCGGACGTTCATCTCCCGGTCGCCCGATTCAATCCGCCCGGCCGGCACCTCGATGTGCTGCCTCTGGATCGCCTGCACCACGTCGTCGGCGGTCAGGGAGAAGGACTCCATCTTGCGGGCGTCGAGCCAGACGCGGATGTTGCGCTCGAGGAAGCCGCCCAGGGTGACTTCGCCGACGCCCGGCAACGTCTGGAAGCGCTGCTTCAGGACGTTGCGAATGTAGTCGGCGAGTTGCTGCGGGGGGCGGTCCCCCGACAGGTTGAGCCACAGGATCGGCTGGTCCTCGGGATTCGTCTTGGTGATCACCGGCGGGTCGATGTCGCGCGGCAGCAGGCGCGCCGCCTGGGCGACCCGGGTCTGCACGTCCTGAAGCGCCAGGTCGATGTCGCGCCGGAGGTCGAACTCGACGACCACGTTGGCCCGGCCCTGGCGCGACGTGGAGCCGATCGACTTCACGCCCTCGACCGCCACGACGGCGTCCTCGAGCACCTCGACGACGTCCGTCTCGACGACCTCCGGCGAGGCCCCCTCCAGGTTGACCTGGATGTTGATGACCGGAAAGTCGACGTCCGGGTTCTGGCTGACGCCGAGGCGCGAATAGCCGATGCCGCCGAACAGGATCAGCGCCGCCATGAGCATCCAGGCGAAGACGTGGTTGCGGATCGACAGGTCGGAGAGGGTCACGACGACGGCCCCGTTTCGACGGGAGCACCGTCCCGCAGCACGGCGCCGCCGTCCGTGACCACGATCGCGTTCGGTGCGAGGCCGCTCAGGATTTCCACCTCACCGGTCTTGGTGCGCAGGCCGACCGACACCTGGCGCTGCCGGGCGAGGCCGCTGTCGACCTCATAGACCACGAAGCCCTTGTCGGTCGCGAGCACGGCCCGTTCGGGCACCACGATCGCGTCCTTGTGGCTCTCGATGGCGGCGCTGACCTCCGCGAAGAAGCCCGGCTTGAGCTCCGCGGCCTCGGCCTCGACGCGCGCCAGGCACTCGACCATGCGGCTCTGGGGATCGGCGCTGGAGGAGACGTGGAAGACCTGCGCCTCGAAGGTCCGCTTCGGGTAGGCGGCGGTGGTGAACCCCACGAGCATCCCGTCCTTGAGCCGAACCGACTCCTGCTCCGAAACCTTGAAGCGGAGGCGGAGGCGGCGCGTGTCGGCGAGCGTGGCTAGGACGTCCTTCGACTCGACGTGCTGGCCGGTGACGACAGACTTGCGGTTGATGACGCCCGCGACCAGCGGATGGACGATCGACCGGCGGCGATCCTGCTCCGCCAGCTCCCAGGCGGCGCGCGCCTCGGCGCCGGCGGCGCGCAGGCGCTCCGCCTCCTGGCGGGCGCGCTCGACCTCTTCGGCCGAGACCAGGGGCGGGTCCTGTTGCAGCAACTCCTCGCGCCGCCTGAGCTCGGCCAGCGCCTGCTTCTCCTGGGCGGCCGTCTGGTCCAGCGTCGCGCGAGCCTTATCCGCCCTGAGGCGGAAGATCTCGGGGTCGATCTCGGCGAGCACGGAGCTGGTCGTCACCGTGTCCCCTTCGCGGAACGAGACCCGGGTCACGACCCCCTCGACACCGGCGGTGACCCTCACCTCCTCCTCCGCTTCGATGGAGCCGATCGCCTCCAGCGTGTAGGTCACGTCACGCACCGACACCGGCGCCACGGTGACCCTGATGGAGCGTGCCGCGCCGGCGGCGGGCGGCGCCGTGGCGCTTCCGGTCGTGGCCGGCGCGCCCTCGCCGCAGGCGAGCGCGCCTGCCGGCAGGAGAAGGGCCAGGAGACACGACGCGGCGCGCCGCCCCGGCGGATCTACAAGATGGTACGAGGCGGGTTGGGGGCGCCGCACGTTCAGCCTTCGGATCATGGATCGATTGTAGTCTAGAGACGTCTCGAACCGGCGGCAAGACGCCCGGCGCGCGCGGCCGGACGGCACTCAGTGGTTGCGGCGCGGACTCGCGGCCTGGATCAGGATGGTGGTGATGTTGTCGTCGCCGCCGTGCTCGTTGGCCAGGTCGATCAGGGCGCGGCAGCGCCGCTCGAGGTCGCCGTCCCGAAGCTTCAGGGTCTCGAGGATCTCGTCGTCGTCGACCATCGCCGTCAGTCCGTCGGAGCAGAGGAGCAGGAGGTCCCCTGCCTCGAGGTCCTGCTCGATGAGGTCCGGCTCGACGTCCTCCTGGCTGCCGACGGCCCGCGTCAGGATGTTGCGCGACGGGTGGCGGCGCGCCTCGGCGGCAGTCAGCGTGCCGGCCCGCACCTGCTCGTTGACGAAGGTGTGGTCGTCGGTGAGCTGGCTGATGCCATCGGCGCGCAGGAGATAGGCCCGGCTGTCGCCGACGGAGCCGATGTACGCGCGCCGGCCGTGGATGTGGGCCAGGACGACCGTGGTTCCCATGCCGCGCATGGTCTGGTTGCGCCGCACCGAGCGCACGATCTCCTGGTTCGCGAGCCGGATGGCGTCGAGCACCCGGCGGGCCGGAGCGGGGAGCTTCGCCTCGTCGGGATCCGCCGGGCGCACACCGGCCGGGACCGTGGGCACGGTGTGCGGCTGCGCCCCCGAGATGTGCCGCTCGATCGATTCCACCGCCAGCCGCGAGGCGACCTCGCCCGCCGCGTGGCCTCCCATGCCGTCGGCGACGATGTAGAGCTTCAGGGCGTCGAGGGCCGCGAAGGAGTCCTCGTTCCCCCGGCGCTTCCGCCCGACGTCGGAGAGGCCGGCGGCGCGGATCTCGAGAGTCGACATGTCGGCCTCAGGCACGCGACTCCCCCTGGGCCCGGACCTTTTCGCGGCGCGGCGCCGACAGCTCTTCCAGCTTGGCGATCGCCGGCTGGTTGTCCGGCTCGTGGGCGAGCACCGCCTTCAGCTCGTCGATCGCCTCGGGGTCGCGCCCGCGCTCGGCCAGGGCGAAGGCGAGGTTGAGGCGCGACACGCGATAGTCCGGGTTCACCTCGATCGCCTTGCGGAACGCGCCGATCGCCTCGTCCCAATCCTCGTGCTCCGCCAGCGCCACCCCGAGGTAGTTGTAGACGTCGGCGAAGTCGGTGCGGAAGCGGATCGCCTGGCGCAACTCCTCGGCCGCCGGCTCCATCTTGCCTTCCCGGAGGCTCCGAAGCCCCCGCCGGAAGTGGAACTCGAAGCTCTCGGGACGGCGCAGGAAGGCGGTCCGCATCCAGGCCTCGCCCGATTCGGTCTCGCCGCGCTCCAGGCAGTCGCGGCCCTGCTGGTAGGGGGCCTCGATGGTCCGCAGCGCCAGCTCGCGCACCGCGGCGAACTCCCGGGCCGCCTGATCCGTCTCGCGGGCCTGGAGGAGCAGGAACGCCAGCTGCACCCGTGCCTCGAGATAATCCGGGTGGATGGCGATGGCGCGGCGGAACGACTCGCTCGCCTCGAGGGTCAGCCCGAAGCGCACGCACAGCGTGCCGAGGCGGAAGTGCAGGTCGGGGTAGTCCGGCGTGATCGACAGCGCCTGCCGGTAAGCCTCCACCGCCTTCTCCATCTCGTTCGACTCCTCGAATCGCTCGGCCTGGCCGATGTAGGCCTGGGTCAGATAATACAGCGCCATGCGCCGATCCGACTCCGTTGAATCGGGGGCCTGGAGGGCGCGGGTCAGGTAGTCGAGCGCCTGGACCGTCTCCCCCCGGTCGTAATGGTAGATCCCCGACTTGAGCTGGTAGTTGCCGAGCAGGTTCCGGATCGACTTCAGGAATCGCATCAGTGGGCCTTCTTGAACGCCTTCTTGGCGGGCTGCGTCCGGACCAGGAACAGGTTGCGCGCATTGCGCCGCACGAGCTCCGGGATGTTCTTGTCGCCCATGGCGATCTTCAGGTCGCGCGTCCCGAGCCGCGCCAGGAACTGCACCGACAGGCCCGGGGGCGTCTTGGGGTTGCGGACCAGGGCGTGCACCACGCCGTAGGTCTTGGTCCACTCGCGGTTGCTGGCGAGCGTCCTCAGGATGTCTTCGTGGATGTTGCGCATGCGGGCGAAGGTCGTGATCTCGCTCTCGGAGAGACGCGGGTTCTTGAGCACCGCCTGCGCCACGGTGCGGGCCGTGTCGCGGATCAGGATGGCGCGCTCCTCGGCATTGCCCTTCATCGCCAGCAGGTTCCTCTGGGCGACATCGAGCCGAAGGATCCTCTGGTAGGCGTCCGTCTGCCGCAGCGCTTCTTCGTACTGTTGCTCCTGCAGGGGGTCGAGAACCGGCGTCTCCTCGCCCGCCTCCGAGGGGGGCTCGGCCTGCGCGGCCTCGGGGCCCTCCGGGACGGGGAGGTCGGCAGCGGCGGCCGGTGTCTCCGCCGCCGGCTCCACGGCGCGCAGGCGGATCGGATCGCGGCCGACGAAGTCGAGCTCCAGCTCCGCCAGGCGGCGCCGCAGGTCGGTGGTGAGGCGCGGGTTGGATCGCAGCGTCGTGAGGAGCATCGGGCGCGCGATGATCCGCACCTCGTTGGTGACGATGAGGGCGAGCGTGGTCGCATCACCGGATGCCGCCAGGTCGTCGAGCGTGTCGTCGGGTATGGACGGGTGGGCGATGACCGCCGCCAGCGGGTCGCCGCTCAGCCGGCCCCAGCGCGCGAAATGATCGAGGAGAGACGGATCGCAGTCGGGATCCCGGAAGAACGAGAGAAGGGCGTCGGCCTGCAGCTTCTGCAGGGTGTCGCGCGCCGCGCCCGCGACGGCCGGTGACGGATCGCGCAGCAGGCGGACCTGGACGTAGGCCAGGTCGATGGGCGGGATCGGAAGCCCTCCCCGGGCCGCGCCCAGGCGGAGCGCGTCGGGGGCGCCGGGAGCGAGCACGCGATCCACCAGGGGATGTCGGGCCCGAGGCAGCGGGAGGGCGGCTTCAGCGGCCGGCATCGGAGGCTCCTCCCCACGCGGGACAGATGGCGTCAACGTCGTCGTTGCGGATGGCGAATCCCTGGACACGGCTGCCGGCCTCCCCGAGCGCGGCGCAACGGCGGCCGTTGACCACGAGGCGCAGGGCGCCGGCGTCCGTGGCGCTGACCCGGATCAGGCTGAAGCACCTCATGGTGGCCA
The DNA here is from genome assembly GCA_035649235.1 of Candidatus Cryosericum sp. Taxonomy (GTDB): domain Bacteria; phylum Acidobacteriota; class Polarisedimenticolia; order Gp22-AA2; family Gp22-AA2; genus DASRJX01. The sequence continues at coordinate 439 of DASRJX010000012.1, read as the reverse complement.
CCTCTCCTGGGAGGAGCGGCCGGTTGAGCCGATCCTCGCCGTCGCACGAGACCTGCACGAGAACGGGAGAGGTCGCCTCCAGCCGGAGGTCCATCGACGACAGTGCTGTGCCCCGCACGGCCGACGTCTCGGGCCGCTTCGCCTCCGCGCTCTCGGCGATCGGCGGCGACGGCGTCGGCACCGACGCCTTGGGGCGATCGGCGGCGGTCCCGTGGCGCGCCTCCTGGGCCGGCGGCGGTGCGGCGACGGCAGGCGGGGGCGGGGCGGCGACCGCGGCCTCTGGCGGTGGATCGTTCGTGGGCGACGGGAGCGGCGGCTCGACGGTCTGCTGCGGCTCCTCCGGATCCGCGGTCGAGGCCGGATCCGATCCGGCATCTGCTTCAGGGGGGCCGGTCAGACCCGCCGTCGCCTCGCTGGCCCGGCCCAGCGGACCATGGCT
>DASRJX010000011.1:0-7963 GCA_035649235.1 Candidatus Cryosericum sp. | reverse complement strand
GTGTACCTGGCCAGCACCTCGAGGGTGGTCAGGTTCTCTTCACGCGCCGGGGCGGAACGAGCCGCGGGCTTCCTCTTGCACGACAGGCAGCGTTGGGGCTGCCAGCCGGGATACTTCGCGAGCGTGGCGTCCTGCACGTCGAACTGCTTGCCGCAGACCTGACAGGTGAAGCTCTGCATCAATCACCCTTTCGGGCCGCGAACTTGCCGGGCCGAGTGCGGGGACCTTTCTCCACACCGGACCTAAGATGCTGTCAACGCAGTATTGTGCCCGGTCGCTCAACTACCCCGCAACCTCGGAGCCGGGGAGCGCCTGGAAGCTGCCGAGCCTCCCGTAGCTCGAATTCACGGCGACGTCCCGTCGTCGCAAAGAGCGCCTTCCCTTCACCGGCGAGGAGCGGATAGACAATCATCCTGAGTTCATCCACCAGCCCGGCTTCGATAAGGCTCACCGTCGTCCGAGCACCCCGACGAGATAGATATCCTTGCCGGGTTGCTGCTTCTTGAGGGCGGGCCGGGCGTGGGGCCGAGGGCTACGCTGCAGGCCGCTTCACAGGTTCACCCGGCGCATCGCGGCTTCGACGTAGCGCGGACCGGCTACGGCACCGCGGGGCACCGCCTCCTCCAGCGCCTCCCGATCGTCGGCCGTGAGGGAGACGTCGGCCGCGGCGGCGTTCTCCTCCAGGTACTTGAGGCGCTTGGTGCCGGGGATGGGGACGATCTCCTCGCCGCGGGCGAGCAGCCAGGCGAGGGCGAGCTGCGAGGTAGTGCAGCCGTGGCGCTTCGCGATGCTCTCGACGCGGCGCAGCAGCGCCACGTTGCGCTCCAGGTTCTCGCCCTGGAAGCGCGGGTGGTTCGGCCGGTAATCGTCCTTGGGAAAGTCGGCTGGAGATGTGAACCGGCCGGAGAGGAAGCCGCGGCCCAGCGGGCTGTAGGCCACGAAGGTGATCTCCAGGTCGCGGCAGGTGGCCAGCAGCTCCTCCTCGGGATCGCGGCTCCAGAGCGAGTACTCGGTCTGCAGAGCCGCGATCGGATGCACCTTGTGCGCCCGCCGTACGGTCTTCGCGGCTGCTTCCGAAAGCCCCAGGAAGCGCACCTTCCCTTCCTCGACCAGGCGCGTCATCGCGCCGACCGTGTCCTCGATCGGCACCTCGGCATCCACGCGGTGCTGGTAGTAGAGATCGATGACCTGCACGCCCAGCCGCTTCAGGCTCGTCTCGCAGGAGCGGCGCACGTAATCGGCGTGGCCGTCCACGCCGAGCCACTCCCCCTTCGCGTTGCGCACGTTGCCGAATTTCGTCGCCACGAATGCCTTGTCGCGCCGATCGGCGATGGCGCGCCCGACCAGCGCCTCGTTGTGCCCCATGCCGTAGACGTCGGCGGTGTCGAGGAGATTGATGCCGAGATCGAGCGCTCGGTGGATGACGCGCGTCGACTCCCGGTCGTCGCGCGGCCCGTAGAACTCCGACATCCCCATGCAGCCCAGACCAATCGCCGCGATGGGAACACCCGTCTTGCCCAGCGTCCTCGTCTTCATGACTCGTCCTCCTGGCTCGTGCTGCTGGGGAATTCCAGCGCGCGCTGCGGACGCCGACCTGCCGCTCCGCTAGGGCTCCGGCTTCGGCGGGTTCGCAATGTCCTTGCGGGCGCGCGCCGTGAACTGCGATTCGGGGCAGCACGACTCGAGGCGGGCCAGGAGCGGCGCGGCCTTGTCGGGCTCGTCGGAGACGAGATGGAGGGCAAGGAGCCCGTAAAGGGTCACGTCGAGCGCCGGGTGCGAGGGTACTTCCGCGAGGCACCGCTCGAACGACTTGCGGGCGCGCTCGAGGTCGTGAGTCCTGAGGTGGTTCCAACCGATCATGGTGAGGAACTCCGCCCGGAGATTGGGCTGCGTCTTCGCCTCCTGCGATTGGAGCGCCTTCGTCAGGAACTGGGTGCTGGCATCGAACAGGTTCAGGTGCTGATACACGCGCCCGATCTGGCGCAGGGCCTCGACGTCCTTGGGGTTGGCAGCGAGCCGTTGCTGCCAGGGGACGACCTCCTTGAAGTCGGTGGGCACCGCCTGCAACAGCGAGACGTACGGTTCGGGCGCGCTGTATCCCTCGCGCCGTACCAGCTCGGTGCCCCAGGGGTCGGCGACGCTGACCATCGGCAGGTGGTCGGCATCGTAGCGTTGCGCCGAGGACGGATCCCGGTCGACGTCGATCTGCAGGCAGACGAACTTGCCGGACATCTCGATCACGTCCGGCCGGGACCAGAGGGATTCCTGCATATCGTGGCAAGGCCCGCACCAGACGGCCGAGAAGTACATCAGGAGCGGCTTGCCGTCTCGCTTGGCTGCGGCTATCGCCTTGTCGCGCTGGGTGCCCCAGGCGATCGCCGGAACCGGCTTGGGGGCGCCGGGGCGTGGAGGCGCGGCCGGCGTACCGGCCATGACGGGGTGCGCGAGCCGCGACGCGCCGGCGAGCAGGGACGCGGCAAGCAGGGATCCAGCCAGAGCGGCCGCTGCCGCGCCGCGACCCCACAGCGCCCATCTGACTCTTTTCACGATGTTGACATCCTACTATGCGGAGCGAGGAAGGTCCCGCGGGACCAGAGACCGGGTCAGTCGTCGCTGGCGACCTTGCCGGGGATGACATCGCGCGCCGCCGGGCCGGAGAGGACATCCCGCGTCGCCGGGCCGGAGAGAACATCGAGCGCTGCCGGGTCGACCGAGACGTGCAGGTCGCGCTGCGGGAACGGGATGGCGATGCCGGCCGCGCCGAGTGCCCGCCAGACCGCCATCCGAACCTCGCTCTCGACGACGAAAAAGCGGTCGTCGCCGACGGCCCAGAAGCGCAGCGCGAAATCGAGCGACGATTCGCCGAAGCGCTGGAACAGGGCGATCGGCGCCGGCTCCGGGAGCACGTCGGCGTGGCCGCGCGCCGCGGCTACCAGCAGGTCGAGCACCCGCTCCGGGTCGGTGCCGTAGGCGACGCCGACGGTGATCTCGACGCGGCGCAGGCGGTCGGAGAACGTCCAGTTGGTGACCTCCTTCGCGATCAGATCGGCGTTCGGCACGATGACCTCCGAACCCTGCACCGTGCGCAGCACCGTCGCACGCAGGCCGATCCTCTCGACCCGGCCGAGGAGCGTTCCCACCTGCACCTGGTCCCCGATGCGGATCGGCCGCTCGAAGATGAGACTGAGACCGGAGACGAAGTTGTTGACCAGGTTCTGCAGGCCGAAGCCGATGCCGACGCCCAACGCGCTGATGAGCAGTGTCAGCCGGTCGACCGGGAAGCCGGCCGCGGCGATGCCGAAGATCACCCCGAGGCCGACGAGGATGTAATGCACGAGCGTCAGCACCATCGGCCGGACCCCCGGCTCGATCGACAGCGCTGGAAGGATGTCCTCGTCGAGGACGAAGCGGGCAAAGCGCGACAGCAGGAAGGCGATGAGGATCGCCGCTGCGAAGGTCAGCAGATCGCCGAGCGATACCTTGAGCGAGCCGACCTCGAGCGACGCCGCGGCGACCGAGGCGAGGGCGTTCATCACAGGCTCGCGGACGCTGAACGCCTCCAGCGTCACCGACACCCACCAGGTGACCGCGGCGACGTCCAGGACGCGCCGGACACGCCGACGCAGGAACGCGTCGTTGTTGCGCACCGACGCCAGGGTCCGCGCCGCGGCCTGCCGGAGGCCGATGACCGCCATGCCGTCCAGCACCATGAGGGCGGCGAAGAGCAGGATCCCCGCGTAGGCGCTCACGATCGTCGCCCCGGCCATCCGGTCGGCCAGCCAGACGCGGCCGCTCAGGTTGGCGACGACCGCGCCCAGGAGCACGACGACGGCGAGGCGCGTGCCGAGGAGGATCGTGTGCCAGATCGCCCCCCCACGGCGCGCCGCCCCGCGGCCGCCGCCGGTGGCGACGAGGGCGGCGACGGCGACCCCGAAGAGGCTCACAACGAGCAGCAGCAGACGCTGCAGGAGGGTCCCCTCGGCGGCCGCCAGCGACAGCTCCCGCAGCGCCACGAGCACCGCGAACCCATAGAGCGGCGCGCGCATCTCCGGGCTGACGATCCGCGGCAGCACCCGCAGGATGGGCCACAGGGCCACGGCCCACAGGGCGTGGAGCACGGGCGGCGGAGCCAGTGGGTAGAACAGCCGGGTGAGCAACAACGCCAGGATGAAGGCGGCGGAGATCGGCCGGTCGAGGATGTGGCGAGCGGCGGCCAGGGCGGAGGACATCTCGCGCTCGTCCCTCTCGAGAGCGCGCGCCGCCCGGCCGAGCGCGGAGAGGACCACGCCCAGCAGGACGAAGACGACGGCGTGCCACGGCAGCCGCCTGGCATACGACTGGAGGAATTGGCCGCCGGCGGCGCGCAGCGCGGTCCAGGTCCGACGCACCTGATCGCCCAGCGCCTCGCTGGCGCGGGCGTCCCCGAAGGCCGTGATGAGCGACGGCGCCTCGGCCCGGTACAGCCGCCGGTCCTGCTCATGGCGGACGTCCTCGATGCGCGCCACGACCCCGTCGATGAGATCGACCAGATCCCCCACCTTCCCCTGAAGCATGACGGTGCGGTCGAACCGCCCGGCGAGCGCCTCCTGTGTGGCGCCAACGGCGCCCAGCAGAGCGTCGATCTGGTCGAGCAGGGCCGGCGGCGCCGCGGCTGTGGCCAGGGCCGTCCGGGTCCTCTCCCACGCCGCCCGCATGGCGCGTAGCTCGGCGGCCGCGGCGTCGAGCTCCCGGGTGCGCCGTTCGAGTGCGTGCTGCCAGGCGTCGACTTCGGCCTCATGCCGCCGCCAGCGCATCTCCGCGTCCACAAGTTCGCGGGGCGCGAGATACTCGGGCCGGGTCGCCGGCGACTGGGACTGCAGGTGGGTGAGGTAGAGGGCGACCGGCGGCATTGCCTGCTCGATGCGCGTCTCCTCGGGCTCCGTCCGCAGGAGCGTCTCGAGATGCCGCAGCCGGTTCAGGGCCTGCTTGGTGGCGACCGGCACTTCGGGGACCGTGAAGGTTTCCCCGCCCGCCGCGGCGGGCCCGGCGTCCGTGCCGGTGGCCGGGGTGGCGGCTGGGCCAGCGGCCGGGGCGGCGGCTTCGGCGTCGGCAGGCGCCGGCGCGACCGATCCCGTGGACGCGGCAAGAACCGGCGCCGGGCCGACCATGCCGAGCAGGAGCGCGATGCCGCTGGCGCGTGCGGCGTTCATCGCGAAGAAAGGCAGGCTCACGGGTCTCATCAAAGGAGAATAAACCATTTGCGGATCGAAAGGGACTAATGCTCAAGGACCGAACAGGTTGACTTGGCGCAATTCCGGGGGTATGAGTCGATCCAAATTCGAGCGGATGACACCTAATTGACCCTCCGGCACGCCGGGGGTCGCCATTAAGGAGTCCACCATGCTCAAACCTCGACTTGTTCCCCGACGTCACCCGATGGTCCTGGGGCTGCTCTTCGTCGTTCTCGCCGCGGTCGGTTCGATGGGGTTGATAAACAGCAGTAATAAACCGGTCTACCCCATCAGTCTGCAGTTCGTCGGTGCCAAGCGCGATGCGGTCACCCGGCAGGTGGCCAGCGGCTGGCCGATCACCCTGCGTCTCTCGAGCAATGGAGAGCTCGGGATCGGCACACCGGCCGTCCCCCCCTACTTCCCCCGGATCAGGGAAAGTGGCTACATCATCTTCGCGGATCCGGACAACTGCTTTTCGTTCGCTGCCCTGAGCACCTGTCCCGTCAGGGACGAAACGTACCTGGAATTGACGCCGGATCTCGACATGCCGGGGCTCGCGAACCCGCACGGCAACTGGGATCGGCTGATCGGTCTTACCGATTTCGGCGGCGGCGGCAGTCCGCAGGTCTACACATTCAACTTCCAGACTCACCTGAACGATCGCCTCGTGAGTTACGGGCCGATCGTGGGCGGTCCGGAGCCCGATCTTCTGGAGTCACGGTGCGTCGGCCCGTTCAAGTATGCCGGGCCCGCGTGCACCTCCGACGGGGACTGCGGCCCGAACAGCACGTGCCGATTGATTCCGCTCAACGCCGATGGCTACGGCCTGGGAGCCGATGATGACCTTCCGGGCCTTGTGCTCCTGTCGGACGCCGGCGTCGGGGTGGTCGTCAACCAGGATTTCAATCGTCCCAGACTGCGCCAGGCGCGGAATCTGGCCGGACTGATGAGCTCGGTCGCCTACGAGCTCAACGACGCCAGCGCCCGAACCACGGTGGTCGCGCACCTGAATGTCCCCGAGGGACAGGTCTATATCTTCCCGCTCAGCGCGGGCGGCGATTTCCCGGCTCGGGCGCCTCGCGGACTCTTCACCCCGGTCGTCCTCGAGGACCGCTGCCTGGGCGACACCACCACCTGTTCGCAGGGCTTCGACCGCATTCTTCGTATCGACGGCGGGCCGCAGCTGACCATGACCGACAATGACCTGTTCGATCTCCTGAACACGCAAGTCGTCACCGTGCGCGTCTTCGTGGTCAATGGGACCGCCCCCTCGATCCTCGCGGATCTGAATCAGGACGGCGTCGTCAGCTCCAAGGACGCCGCGCTGGCGGGATACGCCTTGCTGTCAGGCGAAGAAACGATCCGGATAGTCGGCTGGTACGATGACAATCTCGAGGTGACTCCGATGCTGTTCGATTTCGACGGGAACGGCGACGCCAGGGGTGATTTCGCGGCGCCGGGCGGCGCGGGACAGATCAAGAAGGTGCCGCGCTAGGCTTCGCATCCGCGAGCGATCGAGCCTCCCCAAGATCGGGAAGCATCGGATCGGCCCGACCCCAGCGCCCCAGAAAGGCACGGGCGCCGGCCGCGGCTTCGCCCGCCTGCCCCATTTTTGCCTGCACGGCGGCGAGGAGCAGCGCGGCCCGCGCCCGATCGAGCTCGAGGTCCAGGCGGATGTCGGCGGTGCCCGGCGGAGCCAGGGACTGGCGGGCCGCGGCCAGCGCCTCGGGAAGGCGTCCCGCCGCGAGGTAGGCGCGTCCGAGTCCGACCCGGTAGATGCCGTACTCGTATCCCGACACCGTCACGGCGCGAGAGAGATCATCGACCGCCCTGGACGGTTGTCCTTCGGCGAGCCACGCCAGACCGGTGAGGTAGGCGGCCGCCTTCTCTTCGGTCCGATCGGGGTTCCCGGCGGGCAGGCTCCCCTTCAGGATTTCGGCGGCGGTGGCGCGCACGGCCACGGGGTTCTTCTCCCGCAGCTCCAGGAGTCCTCTGGCGAAGAGATACCGCGTGGGCACCACCGGCGATCTCTCGATCGCCTGCGCGATCAAGCGCCGTGCGGCGCGAAGATCACCGACCTCCACGGCACAGACGCCCCGCGCGGCCAGGGCCATGGCCTCGCGGATGTTCTCCTCCCGCAGTAGGGTCCCGACGCGCTCCAGGACGCTGGCCGCGTCCCTGAATCGCCCGCCGGCGCGGTCGATCGCCGCCAGATCGAAGGCGGCATCGATCCGGTGCACCGGCAGGGCCGTCTCGTCGGAGACGAGCGCCTGGAGGCTGCGGCGCGCTTCGTCGCTCCGCCCGCGAAGGACGTTCACCTCCGCCAGGCTCACCGTGGAGTAGTGAAACGCGGGGTCGATCTGCAGCGCCCTGGCGTATTCGTCCGCGGCCAGGTCGAGCTCGGCCTCCGTGCGATAGGCATCCGCCAGCAGATGGTGCCCGTTGGCGCTGGACGGCTCCAGCTCGATGAACCGGCGCAGGGCAAGGACCGCCTGGTTGAGGTCTCCGGCCGCGAGATAGACGTCTCCCAGCATGCTCCAGGTCATGGGGCGATCGGGCTCCATTCCCGCGTTGATCCTGAGCTGCTCCGCCGCTTCGCCGTACTTCTCCACGTCCTTCAGAACGACCGCCAGAAGATCGCGTGCTTCGAGATCGTACGGGTAGCGCTCGACCTGGTCCCGGTACTGCTTCAGCGCCTCGTCGTAGTTGCGCGAGAAGTAAGCCTCGGACGCGCGGATGTAACGAGCCTCGCG
>DASRJX010000010.1:0-3011 GCA_035649235.1 Candidatus Cryosericum sp. | reverse complement strand
GTACTCCCAGGGACGCCCTGGGAGGGGCCGAGATTCGAGCTTGGTCAAGCTGAGGCCCTGCGCGGCCAGCGCCTCGAGGCAGCGCAACAGGGCCCCCCGCTCGTGGCGCGTCGTCAGGATGAGGCTGGTCTTGCTGGGGATGCGCTCATCCAGGCGCTGCGGCTCTCGCGCCAGCACGACGAAACGGGTGTAGTTCTCCTCCTGGTTGGATATCGCGCGTCGCAGGACGACGAGGCCGTAGGCCTCCGCGGCCTCGAGAGACCCGATCGCCGCCTGGCTCGGGTCGCCGGCATCGGCGACCGCCTTGAGCGCCTCGGCCGTGTCGAAATAACTCCGCGCCTCTGCGTGCGGCATCGATCTGAGAAACTGCGAGCACTGCTCGATCCCCTGCGGATGGGAGAGGACTCGACGAATGGAAGTGAGCGGCACGTCGTGAGGCGCCGCCAGGCAGTGATCCACGCGCCAGGTCTCCTCCCCGACAATGTGGACCTCCTCCGTGCGCAGCAGGTCGTAGACCTGGTTGATGCTGCCGGCGGTGGTGTTCTCGATCGGCAGGACGGCCAGGTCCGCCGCGCCCGACGTCAATGCTTCCACGGCCTCGGCGAAGGTGCGGAAGCCGCGGAAGCGCCCGGCGAGCCCCAGCCCGCCGAGGTACTTCTGCGCCGCCAGGTGGCTGTAGGCGTGCGCCACGCCCTGGAACGCGACCCCGACCTCCCGTGCTCCGCCCTGCGGTCCGGCGGACAGGAACGCCGCCTGCCGCGCCAGCGAGTGGGAGATGATCTCGGTAAAGATCTTGCGCGCCAGCGGCACGGAAAAGCCGTGCTCCCGAGCCGCCGACTCGACGCGCTCGAGGACCTGTCGCTCGCGGTCCGCGTCACGGATCCCCGCGGCACCGCCGGCCTTCTCCCGTCCTATGAGTCCGACGAGGTCGAGCCGCCGCGCGATGAGCCGGACAATGCCATCGTCCACCTCGTCGAGCTCGAGGCGCAGGCGAGCGAGGATGTCCGCGTCCTGATCCGTCATCGGTGTTACGGAACCGACGCCAGTGTACGGCATGGAACGACCCACTGTCTCTGGACCCGGACAGACGATGGCTATCGTTATGGGCATGATGCCGTCGAGAGCGGCGATCAGGGCCTTGGCGGGGTGGTATCGATCTTGCTGGGCTGGGGGGAGTTCCAAGTCTCGGTGCGGGCTGTTCCCGATAGAAGCAGGAGTCAGGAGGTCCGAACATGCGAAGCGTGCGAAGCGCCGTTCTAGCCGTCATGCTGCTGTGCGCCGCCGGTGCCCTGTCGACACCGGCGCACGCGGAAGTTTCGTTCAGCTTCTTCTACTCGAACCTGTCGCCCCACGGGGCATGGCATGTTTCGGCCGAGTACGGGCGTGTCTGGCAGCCGGACGTCTACGCGGCGGATTGGAACCCGTACTACGATGGCCACTGGGTCTACTCGGACTGCGGCTGGGCCTGGGTCTCCGACTATCGCTGGGGCGCCATTCCCTATCATTACGGGACCTGGGTGCCCGATCCGGCCTTCGGCTGGGTCTGGGTGCCCGGCTACGTCTGGGCTCCCTCGTGGGTCGTGTTCCGCAGCGGTCCCGACTACATCGGCTGGGCGCCGGTGTCGCCGCAGTTCTCGATCGGCGCCTCGTACGGATACGGCCCGCCCGCCGGGTCGTTCGTCTTCGTCAGCGCCAACCACTTTCTGGCGCCGCGCGTGCGCACGTACGTCGTGCCGACTTACCGGACGCCCGTGATCGTGAACAACACCCGGGTGATCAACAACCTGATCATCGAGAGAAACGTGGTCGTCAACCGCGGACCGGACGTGCGGTTCGTCGAGCGCGCCCATGGCCGGAAGGTGCGTCCGGTGCCGATCGAGCAGGTGTCGCGAGTCTCGCCGAACCACCACGTCCGGCGTGAGGATCTCGCCGTCGAGCCGCGGAGAATGGCGCGGGGAATCCGGGCCGCGGAGCCCGCCGTCGAGCCGATCCCCGAGCGGCCCGGGAGGATAATCCGGGCCGGGCGAGAGGGGAGAGGAGCACCGCTGGCGTCCACCTCCCCGGAAGCCGCGCCGCGCCGTGACGCTCATCGGGAGGCGCGTCCTCGGACCCAGCGCGAGATCACCGGCCGGCAGGATGTGGGCCGATCGCAGCCGGAGCGGCCGCGATCGCGCGGTGAGGTCGCCCCGCGGCAGGGGCGATCCGAGGCAGCGCCCCCGGCGGCGAGGCGGCCCGAGGCGGCGGACAGCCCGTCGGTCTCGACGGAGCGGGGCCAGCCACACGGGAACGCTGCCGGCAGACCACGCAAGGATCGGAGCAGGGAGAAATCGAAGCCCCACCCCAAGGCCCCGGAAGAGAAACCAGGCTCGTGAAGCGCGGCGCCCGGAGCGCGCGTTGACCACGTTCCGGCAGCCGGACTAAGATCGCGCGGCCCCGACAGACGGGGTCATCGAAGCACCTCGTCCTCCACCTCCCGAGGACATCTGCGTGACGATGCACCGCGAGCTCCCTCGAGGGCGACCGTTCCGCATCCAGCGGCACCTCCCGATCGGAGCGGGTCTCGTCGCCAGGGTAGGAATCCCGAAGGGGGCGCGGATCCATTCCTGGGCCGGTTGCCGGATTCTGCCCCGTCCCAGCTATCAGTCGGTGCAGATCGGCGCCCGCGCGCACGCCCACGATCCCGCCTTCCTCAACCTTCTCAATCACAGTTGCGAGCCGAACCTGCGCATCGATATCGCGCCTCGCACCGTTAGCGCGCTGCGGGACATCCGTCCCGGAGAGCTGCTGACGATCTTCTATCCCGCGACCGAATGGGACATGGCCCGACCCTTCCGCTGCCGCTGTTCCTCGCGACGCTGTCTCCGATGGGTGCGGGGGGCCCGGTACCTGTCCGGGCGGCGCCTGGCCGGCCGGGCTCTGAGCCGGCACGTCCGGAGGCTTCTTAGGAAGCGCGCCTCCGGGAGCGCCTGATCGAACGGAGTGGACAGGGCTCCAGGAATGTTGCAGTATCC
>DASRJX010000009.1:0-15375 GCA_035649235.1 Candidatus Cryosericum sp. | reverse complement strand
ACCTACCTGTCGCGCCTGGTGGAGCTGTTCCACGTCAATGCCGTGCCGACCGGCTACTCCGAGATCGGCGGCGACTGGCTGAACACCAACCAGCTGCTCGACCGGCAGAACTTCGGCCTCGACATGGCGACCCGCACCGCGACGGCCTTCGGCGCGGACGTCATCGGGCTCCTGAACGCCAACGGGGTCAGCACCGCCCCGAGCCCGGACAACTCACCGGCGATCGTCGACTTCCTGAGCGACGTGCTGTACGGCGGCGCGCTCACGTCCGCCGAGAGGCAGCGGGCGATCACCTACCTGCAGACCAACGACAGCGGGACTCCGGCCGCCTACACCGACGCCCGGATCCGCGAGACGGCGGGCTTCATGATGGGCTTCGCCCAGTTCCTCGAGCAGTAGGAGGCGACCATGAGCGACCACGACAACTGCGACTGCTCCCGGCGCTCCTTCCTGCGCGGCGCGGGACTGACTTTGGCCGGGTTCTCCTTGCACTCGCTGCTCCCCGGCCCTTTCCTGAGCCAGGCCCTGGCCGCCGGACCGTTCAGTAACAAGCGGCTGCTGTTCATCTTCCTGAGGGGCGGGAACGACGGCCTCAACACCGTCATCCCCGCGGGCGATCCCGACTACAACCTGGTCAACCGGCCCACGCTCTACATCCCGAACGCTTCGTCCCTCGACCTCGGGAACGGGTTCGCACGCCTGCACCCGGCCCTCGCCGACCTCCTGCCGGTCTTCTCCTCCGGCGATCTGGCGGTCGTGCACCGGGCCGGCTACAACAACAACACCAAGTCCCACTTCGATGATCAGCGGGTGTGGGAGAACGGCGACCCCACGCAGACCAAGCTGTTCGAGGGGTGGCTGTACCGCTACATCCAGGAGAATGCCGTCTCCGCCGGCGTCTTCCTGCCGGCGCTGTCGGTGCAGGCGAACCAGCCGGTGCTGCTGCGCGGCGAGGAGCCGTTCGTCAACATCGCGAACCCCAACTCCTTCGACTACATCTACGCCGATCCGAAGCGCACCAAGATCACCACGACCTACGACGCTCAGTACACCAACCTGTCCGGCCTCGAGCCGTACCGGCCGCTGCTGACGCAGACCAGCATCAAGCTGGTCGACACGCTCGACGAATACCGCTCCTGGAGCCAGGCGACCTGGGACCCGAAGGACCCGATCACCGGGCACTCGCTCTTCCCGGTCAGCGACGCCACCAATCCCAACTTCCCGCCGGGCCTGTTCTCGAACCAGTCGTACGGCTTCTTCCGAGCGCTCAAGGTCTGCGCCCTGTCGCTCCTGGAGTCGGACGCGATCAACAACAACGGCACGCGCGTCGCCGGCTGCGAGCTGGGCGGTTTCGACACGCACAACTCGCAGGGCACGGGGACCGGGGCCCAGGCCCAGCTCCTCTCGTGGCTGGCCTACGGCATCAAGTCGCTGCAGATCGTCCTGTCGGGCGCGGCCAACGACCCGCGCGGCTACCCGGCGATCTGGAACGACACCGTGGTGACGACGCTGTCGGAGTTCGGGCGCACGACCAAGGAGAACGGCAGCTTCGGCACCGACCACGCCGTGGCGTCCTGCCTGTTCGTCGCCGGCGGATCGGTGAACGGCGCGGTCTACAACTGCGACCCGTCCACCTGGCCGGCCGGCGTCATGTTCGGCAACGCCGGCCGGTATCTGAGCGCGCGCACCGACTACCGGGCCATCTTCTGGGAGATCCTCCGCGATCACATGGGGGCCGATCCCGCCAAGGTGGACACCGTGTTCCCGAGCTACTCGACGCTCGGGCTCACCGAGCTGGGCCTGATCGGGTAACCGTGGTGCGGATGGCACGGGAGGGGCGCGGCGACCGGGACTTCCCCCCGGAGCGCCGCGCCCCGTCCCGCGGCGGGCGCGCCGCGATCCTGGGAGCGCTCCTCTGCCTCGCTGCGAGCGCGGGCCGGCCGCAGGAAAGCCCCTCGTTCACGGTCGAGCCACCACGCGGCGGCGCCGACGTGGCGACGCACCTCACCCTGACGGGCGGCCCCTTCGAGCCCGGCGCCCGCGTCTCGCTCCTGGGCGGCGGGCCGTTCCTCAAGGGGAGCTACTTCCTCCCCGAAGGGGCGCGCGGCGTCGAGGTGCAGGGAGACAGGGCCTGCGTCGCCTACTACAGCCACGCGAGCAAGGCGGGCGGGATCCAGATCCTCGATGTCGGCGATCCGCGGGCGCCGGTCCGGATCGGGACCTTCGCGACCGGCGACAGCGGCATGGCGGTGCAGGGCCGGGAGGGGCTGGCGTACGTCGCCTTCCTGAACCCCTACACCTTCATCGGCGGGCTGCACATCGTGGACCTGGCGCACCCCGAGGAGCCGCACCGTCTCGGCACGTTCTACACCTTCTTCGATCCCCGCGCGATCATCGTGGACGAGCGCCACGCCTACGTCGCGGACGGCGGCGGAGGGCTGAGGATCGTGGACGTCTCGGATCCTGTAGCACCCGTCGATGCGGGCGCCTACGATTCTCCCGGGACCGCCAGCGACCTCGCGATCGCCGAAGGTCTCGCCTTCCTCGCCGATGACGAGGGTGGCCTGCGCGTCGTGGACGTGCGCGATCCGGACGCCCCCTTCGAAGCCGGCGCCTACGCGCCTCAAGGCTCCGCGATCCGCGGCGTGGCGATCGACGGCTCCTTCGCGTACGCGACCGACGCCGCCCGCGGTCTCCTGGTCCTGGACGTCTCCGATCCCGGAGCCCCGGCTCTGGTCGCCGAGCTGCCGCTCGCCGATCAGGCCGGAGGACTGGCGGTCGCCGATGGCCTCGCGTACGTCGCGGCCGGCACCAGCGGGCTGCAGATCGTGGACGTCTCCGATCCGCGCCACCCGGCCGTGATCGGAAGCAAGGGACTGCCCGGGAACTCGGGCTACTTCATCGACGTCTCGCTCAGAGGCAGCGACGCGGTCGTCGTCGACCTCCTCAACGGCGTGCAGGTCATCGACGTGACGCTCCCCCGGGCGCCCGCACTCGCGGGCGGTCTCGATCTTCCCGGCAGCGCCAACGCTATCGCGGTCGAGGGGAGGACGGCGCTGGTCGCGGCCGGCGACAGCGGGCTCGCCGTGCTCGACCTCGATCCCGAAGCGGGGCCTCTGCTGCGCGCGCGAACCGACACGCCGGCAGGCGCTTTGGGAGTCGCCTCAGCCGGAACGCACGCGCTCGTCGCGGCCGGGAGCGCCGGACTGCTGGTCGCCGATCTTTCCCATCCGGGCTCGGCTGCGATCGTCTCTGCGCGCGACACGCCCGGCGAGGCGCTCGGCGTGGCCTACGCGGAGGGACGGGCCTACGTCGCGGACGGATCGCGCGGGCTCTCCATCTACGACCTCGCGGATCCCACGGCGCCGCTCCTGCTCGGCACGCTCGACACGACAGGCACCAGCAGCGGCGTGGTGGTCGAGGGGCGTTACGCGTACGTCGCGGACGGTTCCCGCGGGCTGCTCGTCATCGACGTCGCCGAGCCGCGAGCCCCCGTGCTGCTCGCCCGATTCGACACGCTCGGGCGCGCCGTCGGCGTCGCGGTCGAGGGCCGCTATGCCTACATCGCCGACCTCAACCAGGGCGTGCGGATCGTCGACGTGTCGCGGCCGGAAGCGCCTTCGGCTGTCGCCTCGTTCGGCACGCCCGGGGCGGCCTCGGGTGTGGCTCTTTCGGGGACGCGGCTCCTGATCGCCGACGGCTTCAGCGGGCTCCTGGAGTACGACGTCTCGGACCCCGCGGCTCCCGTCCTGGCCGGACGTTACGACACGCCCGGCGTCGCGACGGCGGTCGCGGCGGTCCCGGCATCCTCGGCGGCGCTGGTCGCCGATGGCCTGCGCGGCGTGCGACTGGCGAGGCTGAACCCGGCCCTGCCGCCTCCGACAGCGTCCTCCGGCGCCGTCCTGACTCAGGAGGTGCCCCCGGGGTTCGCGGCCGGGCCCTACGACGTCCTGGTCAGCGGACCGGATGCGATGGCCGCCGCCACACTCAACGACGGCTTCATCGTCTGCGGCGCCCGGCCTCTCGCCGCGCGCCTCGAGCCCGCCAGCGCTCCAGGGTCCGGCGCGGCGTGGGGTGCTTTGCGCTTTCGTCTCGTCGTCGACGGGGACCCGGCCTTCTTCCAGCCAACGCCGCGGCACACGGCCCGCCTCCTCCTGCCCCCGCTCGAGGGAACGCCGGGTGTCACCTACGCGTCCGGAGCGCCGGCGATCGAGCTGCGCCAGGCGCGCCCCGGGGGCCCCTTCACGGCTCGCCTGAGCGGTCCGGATCGAGAGGCGATCGACGTCCTCTGGCGGACCATGCTGGACCAGGGAGGGATCGACCTGACGCGGCTCGACGCGCACGCTTATGGCGATCTGCGCCTCGCGGTCCTGCCGGTGGGCGGATCGGCCGCACCGCAGCGCTACCGCTACGAATTCGAGGACGGGCGGCTCGTCGGGGCGCGGGCCTGGGGGGCGGGAGCCGATCTCCGCTTCGCCGTCACGGCGACCGACGCCCTCGGCTGCGGGAGCGAGGCGGCCGCATCCCTGGCGGAAGCCGGCGTCCTGGCAGGCACGGCGCTTAGCGCCGCGCCGGAGGTGCCGCGCCGTCCGACTCGTGTCACACTACCTGTCATGCCGCCCAAGGTGCGTCCGTGAAATCCGCGTCGAGGCTTCGCTTGGGACGCGCGGGTATCCTTCTAGTGATACTGGCCGGTGCTGCCGGGTGGGCCCGGGCGCAGGGCGTCTGCTCGGGCATCGCGCCGGTCACCGGGGCCACGCTCTCATCGTTCCCCGTCGCGAGCGGCCTGCCGGGACGGCTGCTCCTCGTCACGGCGCCTCCCGGCGATCGCGACCGGCTGTTCATCGTCGAGCAGGAAGGCATCATCCTCATCCATCACCGGGGCCAGGCACCAGGCGTCGTGCAGACCTTTCTCAACATCACCGATCGTGTCCAGGCCGCCACCGCTCTCGACGAGATGGGCCTCCTGGGCGTGACGTTCGATCCCGACTACGGCACGAACGGCTTCTTCTACGTCAACTACACCTCGGGCAACATCGGTGGCCCGTGGTTCTCCAACGTGTCGCGCTTCAGCGTCTTCGGCGCCGACCCGAACGCCGCCGATCCCGACAGCGAGCAGCTCCTGCTCAGGTTCCAGCAGCCGCAGACGAACCACAATGGCGGCCATCTCTTCTTCGGGAACGACGGGTTCCTCTACGCGGCGTCGGGGGACGGCGGCGGCGGAGGGGACCAGCACGGCACCTGTGGCAACGGCCAGAACCGCACCAACCTGCTGGGCAAGATGCTGCGGCTGGACGTGCGGGGGATCGATCCGAACGGCGTGAACCCCGACTGCGGCGGGGTCACGGCCAACTACACCATCCCCTCGACGAACCCCTTCGCGCTCACCGGCAATTCGGACTGCGGCGAGATCTGGGCCTACGGTCTGCGCAACCCCTGGCGGTCGGCGATGGATCCCGCCACGGGCGATCTCTACATCGCCGACGTGGGGCAGAACTGCTATGAGGAGGTGAGCTTCATCCCGGCCGGGACGACCCTTCCCATCAATCTGGGCTGGCGCATGATGGAAGGGAAGCACTGCTTCAACCCGAGCCAGCAGAGCAACTGCAATGCGGCCGCGGTCACCTGCTCCGGCGTTCCGAACTGCATGGACCCGTCGCTGCGGCAGCCGGTGCTCGAGTACCCCCACTCCCTGGGCTGCTCCATCACCGGCGGCCCGGTCTATCGGGGCTGCCAGATGCCCGAT
This sequence comes from Candidatus Cryosericum sp., assembly GCA_035649235.1. Classification (GTDB taxonomy): domain Bacteria; phylum Acidobacteriota; class Polarisedimenticolia; order Gp22-AA2; family Gp22-AA2; genus DASRJX01. The sequence continues at coordinate 9,629 of DASRJX010000009.1, read as the reverse complement.
CGCCATGGGAGGTACTTCTACGGGGACTATTGCACCGCGATCATCAAGTCCTTCCTGATGGCCGGCGGCGCCGTGACGGATGAGCAGGACCACTCGGACGCTCTCGATCCGGGGAACATCCTGGTCAACAGCCTCACGAGCTTCGGCCTCGACGGCGAAGGGGAGCTGTACATCGTCAGGAGGGGCGGGACAGTCCTGCGCGTCGGGCCGCTGTTCACCGAGCTCCAGACCTCGGGTCCCGGCGGAGCGCCGTTCCTCCTCGACACCGCGGCGTGGAGCTGGGCGGACCTCGCCTACGAGTCGATGCGCCCCGTCAACTTCTATCGCGTCTACCGCGGCACGCCGGGCGGCACGTTCCGCTGCCGCTTCACGACCCCCGGCACGTCGTGGCCGGGCGGCGATCCGGACATTCCGGCGCCAGGGCAGCTGTTCGCCTACGTCGTCACGGCCGTCGGACCGACCGGCCAGGAGACGAAGCCCGGCATCGTCGGAACGAGCTTCCTGCTCGACGGCTGCCCCTAGCCGGCTGTCCCCAACGGCCTCAGGCTGCCCTGGACCGCTAATCGAGTTCGAAGCGCGCCCGGAGATGGCGCGGCGTCACGGGGCAGGCGTCGGGAGGGCGCGCGAACAGGCGGTGGCGCACGCCCGCCACGAGGTCGTAGGCCGCGTCGCCGAGCGGCGTCGGGACGAGGCCGCCGATCCACCCCACGACCGTCCAGTAGCCTCCCAACCGCAAGAGGGCGTGCCGCACGGCCTGGGATCGTGTCAGGACGCGGCCGCCATCCTCCAGGAGAACCAGACTGTCGGGGAGATCGCGCCGCCTGCTCTCGTCGATGGCGCTCCTGTAGCGCCTCCCTTGCAGCGTCGCGAACCGGAACCGCCGGCCCTCCGGATCTTCGGCCAGGACGAAGCGGACCGAATGGTGGCAGAGACCGCAGGTGCCGTCGTAGAACAGTGTTTCCGGGACGCTGCCGCCGCGGCCCTGGATCCAGCCGGGGTCGAAGGCGAACAGCGCCAGCAGGACGAGACCGGCGACAAAGGCCCATCCGCCGAGGTTCTCCCGCTGCCGGGCGAGGAGGATGACGTCCGCGACCAGGACGACCCACGTCCCGATCCAGATCGGAGCGGGAAAGCGCCAGCCACCCACGGGATCGGGCCGGCCGCGGGCGGCGAGCGATCCGTAGGGAGCCGGAGGCACGAACAGGTGCGCCAGGAGCAGCCAGCCGAAGGCCAGGAGCGCCGGGCTCGCGGGCGACGGAGCCCGGAAGGCGAGAACGGCCCAGCAGGCCAGAGCCAGCGCCGCCGCGGGACGGTCGTGCCACCCGGCGGCGAGGAGCAAACCGCAGGTCCCGAGAAGGCCCAGGAGAGCCACGTCGACCGCGGCGACCTCCGGCCCGGACGCGCCCGGCCCGCCGATCGCCTGAGCGATCCGAAGGGCGGCCCAGGCGAACAGGCACGCTCCGAGCAGGGCGCGGCCCAGACTGTACTGACCACCGGTGAAGCGCGGTCGGCCGCTCATCCGGGCGATGCTAGGAGGCTCCCCGGGAAATAGCAACCCAGGCACCGTGATAACATCAGCGAATAAAGGACGGGGAGATGCGCATGAACCAGCGCGGGCGCGGCGCCCTCACCAACCGCGCCGGTCGCTACGAAAAGCAGAGGGTCGAGCCGCTCGAGGAGCCGCCGGACCCCTGGTGCGAGGAGGAGCCGCCGCCTCTGCGCACGACGGTCACTCCGGAGGCGACCCGGAGCATCATCAGCACCAACGACTCGCCGGACGTGCCGTTCGACCAGTCGATCAACCCGTACCGCGGCTGCGAGCACGGCTGCATCTATTGCTTCGCGCGCCCGACGCACGCCTACCTCGGCCTGTCGCCGGGGCTCGACTTCGAGACGCGGCTGTTCTCCAAGCCGGAGGCGCCGCGGCTGCTGCGGGAGGAGCTGCGCCGGCCCGGGTACCGGTGCCAGACGATCGCCCTCGGGGCGAACACCGACCCGTACCAGCCGATCGAGCGGAAGCTCGGGATCACCCGCCAGATCCTCGAGGTCCTGGCGGAGCACCATCATCCGGTCAGCGTCGTCACCAAGTCGGACCTGGTGCTGCGCGACCTGGACCTCCTGGCGCCGATGGCGCAGGAGAAGCTGGCCTGCGTGCTGGTCTCGATCACGACGCTCGACCGCGAGCTGGCGCGCCGCATGGAGCCGCGCGCTCCGTCGCCGCCTCGGAGGCTGGCGGCGATTGAGGGCCTGGCGCGGGCCGGGGTGCCGGCCGGCGTGCTCGCGTCGCCGATGATCCCGGGGCTCAACGACTCCGAGCTGGAGGCGATCCTCGCGGCGGCATCCCGAGCCGGCGCCGCCTCGGCGGGCTACATCCTCCTGCGCCTGCCGCTCGAGATCAAGGACCTGTTCTCCGAGTGGCTCGAGGCGAACGAGCCGCTGAAAGCGCCCCGCGTCCTGGCCCTCTTGCGACAGACGCGCGGCGGGCGCCTGTACGACAGCGCCTTCGGCCAGCGCATGCGCGGCTCGGGCCCTCACGCCGATCTGCTCCGCCGGCGTTTCGAGGTGGCGTGCCGCCGGCACGGCCTGCGGCACCGGCCGGAGCCGCTGGACGCCGGGCGGTTCGTGGTTCCGGCGCGCCCGGGCGACCAGATGGCGCTCTTCACCTGAGCATGGGACGCCGCGCGGCCGGCGCCTCCCTGCTCGTCGTCCTTCTCTGCGCCCCGCTCTTCCTCGCGGGCCTGGGGCGATCGGGACTCAACGATCCGGACGAGGGGCGCAACGCCGAAGTGGCGCGCGAGATGCTGGTCTCGGGCGACTGGGTCACGCCGCGCATCAACGACGCGCGCTACCTCGACAAGCCGCCGGTCTTCTTCTGGGCCGTGGCGTCGTGCTACCGGCTCCTCGGAGTCAACGAGACGGCCGCCCGGCTGCCGTCGGCGCTGGCGGCGATCGCCGCGCTCGGGCTCACCGTCTGGTTCGGCCGCCGGTGGCTCGGCGAGCGCGCCGGGCTCCTCGCGGGAGTCCTCCTGGCGCTCTCCCCGCTGTATCTCGTGTTCGCGCGGCTGGTGATCTTCGACATGCTGCTCCTGCTCTGCACCACGGCCAGCACGATCGCGTTCTACGAGGCGATGGAAGGGGAGGGGCGCGGCCGCCTGGCCTCGGCGGCCGGGTTCCTGCTCGCGGGCGTCGGCACCCTCGTCAAGGGACCGGTGGCCCTCCTGGGGCCGCTCCTGGTGGCGACCGCCTGGGCCCTGTGGCGGCGCCGGCCGGGGCTGCTCCTGCGCCTGCGCTGGGGGCAGGGGCTGCTCCTGTACCTCGCGGTCACAGCACCGTGGCTCTACCTCGTCGAGTCGCGCAACCCCGGCTTCCTGCGCTACGCCCTCCTGGGGGAGAACCTGGCGCGCATGGCGGCCAACCCGTACGACACGCAGCGGCCGTTCCACTTCTACCTCAAGGTGATAGCACCCGGCGCGTTCCCCTGGATCGTGCTCTGCCTGGCCCAGGGCGTGCGCGCGCTTTGGCGGCGCGTGCGGCGCGGCCGCGCGGTGACCGCCGGCGGCGAGGCAGCGCTGGATCTCGCGGGCCGGTTCGTCGCCCTGTGGTTCGTCGTTGTCCTCCTCTTCTTTTCCTTCATCGCCAGCAAGCGGCCGTCCTACGTGCTGCCGTGCGCGGTCCCGATCGCGCTCCTGGCGGCCAGGCTCATCGACAGGGCCTGTCCCCGCCGCCGCGAGGGCGCCGGGCTCGCGGGCGGCGGCCCGGCCGGGGGCGCCGCTCCTGCCGACGAGGCGCGCGGCGATCTGGCGTGGGGCAGCGTGTTTGCCGGCCTCATCTGCGTTCTGGGGTCCGCGGCGGCGCTGGTCACAGGACCAGCCCTGCGCTCCACCCTGCTCGCGGGCGCGAAGCAGGCGCCGCTCGTGGTGCGGCCCGACCTGTTCCAACTGACGGCGGGGGGCCTGCTGGCGGCGGCGATCGTCCTGGTCCTGGCGCCGCGCGCGCGGCGGGCCTGGATCGTCGTCGCCGCCTCGGCCCTGCCGCTCGTCGCCATGGCGCCCCTGGCCCTCGCGGCCGGACTGCAGATCGAGACGACCCGGTCGTCGCGCCCTCTCTCGCGCTTCCTGGAGCCGAGGCTCGCACCCGGCGACAAGGTGATCTGCTTCGAGGAGTACCGCCCCGGGCTCAACTTCTACTTGCAGCGTCCGATTTACCAGGTGACGCGGGCCGGTCGCATCTTCACCAGCAACTACATCGAGAAGCACCTCGAGGAGTTCCGGGACGATCCCGCCTTCCGCCTGCTCTCGAAGGAGCAGCTTCAGGAGGTCTTGCTCGATCCGGGCTCGACGACCTACGTCCTGGCGGACCGGAAGGAGTACGGCCCGCTCTTCGAGGCGGCGGGCGTCCCGCTGCGGCCCGTCTGGGAGCAGGGAGAGTTCGGCCTGTTCGTGCGCGCCGGCGACGCGGCGCCGGCGGGGGGCTGATCGATGTGCGGCATCGTGGGCGTGGCCGACTTCCGCGCCGGGTCGCGGCCCGAGCCGGGCCTCCTGCTGGCGATGACCGACACGCTCGCCCACCGCGGGCCCGACGGCGCCTGTGTCGTCGAGGTCGACTCTGGGGAGGCGCCGCGCCTCACCTTCGGGTTCCGGCGGCTGAGCATCATCGACCTGGGCGCCGGGGCCCGCTTCTATGCCGACGAGTCGGGGCGCTTCCGGGCGATCTGCAACGGCGAGATCTACAACTGGCCCGAGCTGGAGCAGGACCTCAAGAAGCGCGGGCACCGCTTCGAGACGCGCTGCGACACCGAGGTGATCCCGCACCTGTACGAGGAGCACGGCCTCGACTTCGTCCAGCACCTCGACGGCATGTTCGCCTTCGCCATCTTCGACACGGCCGCGAAGAGGCTCGTCCTCGGCCGCGACCGCGCCGGCGAGAAGCCGCTCTACTACCTGGAGCAGGAGGGCGAGCTGATGTTCGCCTCCGAGATCAAGGCGCTGCTCGCCCATCCGCGCGTCGCCCGGCGGATCGACATCGAGGCGCTGAGCCGCTACCTCCTGTACGGCTACTTCCCGGCGCCGCACACCCCGTTCCAGGGCATCCGCAAGCTGCCGGCCGGGCACCTGCTGATCGCCGAGAATGGCGCCGCTCGCGCCCGTCCGTACTGGGATCTCCGGCGCTTCATGACGGCGGGCATAGGTTCGGCCGGTGCGGGGCCGGGGGGCGCGGAGCCGGCCTTCGATGCGGCGGCGCGCTCCAGCGGCGCGATCCCGGACTTCGAGGAGGCGGCGCGCGAGACGCGCCGGCTGCTGCGCGAGGCGGTCGAGCTGCGCCTGCGGGCGGACGTGCCGGTCGGCGTGCTCCTGAGCGGCGGCCTCGACTCCTCCTCCATCGCGGCGCTGGCGGTCGAGATCCAGGGACCTGGGATCCCGTCCTTCGCCCTGGGGATGGAGGCCCGGGACTTCGACGAGGCGGGCTATGCGCGGCGGGCCGCGGCGCACCTCGGCACCGATCACCACGAGACGATTATCGGCGAGCGCGACCTGGTCGCGGCGACGTTCGCGGTGGCGCGCTTCCTCGACGAGCCTCTGGCCGATGCCTCGGTCCTGCCGACCTGGCTCCTGTCGCGCTTCACGCGCCGGCACGTCAAGGTGGCGCTGGGCGGCGAGGGGGGGGACGAATTGTTCGCCGGCTACCCGACCTACATCGGCGACCGCCTGGCGCGCCTCTACCGCCGGCTGCCGCGGCCGGCGCGGGCCCTCGTGCGCCGGGCGGTCGAGTCGGTCCCCCCCGCGTTCTCCAACGTCGGCCTCGAGTTCCTCCTGAAGAAGTTCGTGGCCATGGCCGACCTGCCGGACGACGAGCGCCACCCGATCTGGTTCGGAGCCTTCTCGCCGGAGCGGCAGAAGGGCCTCCTGACCGAAGCCGCGCTCGCCTCCCTGGCGGGCGGCGATCCCCTGCTCGAGGCGCGGGCGCGGCGGGCCGGGGCGCGCTTCCGGCACCCTCTCGACGCGCTCCTCCTGACCGACTTCGTGATGTATCTCCAGGACGACCTCCTCACCAAGGTCGACCGCGCCTCGATGGCCGCTTCCCTCGAGGTGCGAGCGCCCTTCCTGCACCACCCGCTGGTCGAGTACGTCGCCCGCCTGCCGGCGGCGTATAAGCTGCGCGGCTTCACGACCAAGCGCCTCTTGAGGCGGGCCCTGGGGGACCGCCTCGGGAAGGAGACGCTCGCGCGCCGGAAGCGCGGCTTCAACATCCCGGTGGCGCGGCTCCTGGTCACCGGCCTCGACCCGCTCCTGCGCCGGGCCTTCGACGAGAAGCGGCTGGCGCGCGGCGGCCTGCTGCGCCCCGGCGCGGTCGTCTCGTTGTGGCAGGAGCACCAGGCGCGCCGGCGCGACAACGGGCGGCTGCTCTGGAACCTGCTCATGCTGCAGCTCTGGCACTCGCGCTTCTTCGAAAACGGCGACCTCCTGGAGCAGGTTTGAGAGGTCGGGGAGCGTGTGCTAGATTGCCCCCCATGTCCCGCCACCGCGCCATCGTCCTTTTCGCGTCCCTCACCAGAGCCAGCCTCGCCGCAGGCCTTCTCCTCGCGTGGCCCGGAACCTCGCGGGCGGCGGACCCGATCTCGTTCACCCTGAGGACGATCGACAACGATGCCGGGGTGCGCATCGTGATCGAGTTCAGCCGCAAGCCGATGTACGAGATCCGCGGCGAGGGACGGCGGGTCTACGTGACGCTGCGCGAAGGCGAGGCGCGGGCGCCGTTCAAGAAGAGGGACTTCGACGGTCAGATCCTGGAGCGGGTCAAGTTCTCCGGGGGGTCGCGGGAGTCCGAGATCGTCTTCTACACCGGCGCGGAGTTCGGCACCTTCTCCAGCTTCGAGATGGGGGAGCCGTTCCGGCTGGTCCTCGACCTGCGCCGCCGGCAGGCGCCCTCCGCGGCGACGCGCGTCGAGACGCCGGGCCAGCCCGGGACGCCCGGGAGCGTCACGACCCAGGCCGGGATCGGGAGCGGCGGACGCACGCCCTCCACGACGACGGGCGCGCCCTCCCGGACCGGGGCACAGGAGCCGGGTGCCATGCCGCCGGCCGGGGAGACCCCGGGACAGGCGCCCATTCCCGCTCCCGGTGCCCCGCCCCCGCGCGGCTCGGAGCGGCGCAAGGCGGCCTTCACCGTCGTCATCGACCCGGGGCACGGAGGGGAGGAGGACGGCGCGCGCGGGCCGAGCGGGCTTCTGGAGAAGGACGTGACGCTCGACGTCGCCCACCGGCTGCGGATGCGCCTGCAAGGGGAGGTCGGGACCGAGGTCATCCTGACGCGCGACGACGACAGGACCATCGGCCTCGACGAGCGCACCGCCATCGCCAACCACAAGCGGGCCGATCTCTTCGTCAGCATTCACGCCAACTCGTCGCGGCGCGACGAGGCCCGGGGCTCGGAGACCTATTTTCTGTCCTACCAGGCGACCGACGACGACGCGCGGGCGGCTGCAGCCATCGAGAACAACGCGATGCACCTCGATCAGGGCGTCCAGGGACAGAGCGGGCTGGAGATGGTTCTCTGGGACATGGCGCAGTCGGCCCACCTGAAGGCTTCGAGCGGTCTCGCCGAGACCATCCAGGAGCGGCTGAACGACGCCCTCGGCGTGCGCAACCGCGGCATCAAGCAGGCCCCGTTCCGCGTCCTCATGGGGGCGACCATGCCGGCGGTCCTGGTCGAGATCGCCTTCATCAGCAGCCCGGAGGAGGAGAAGCGGCTGCGCGACGGCGGGTTCAAGGACCAGATCGCCCAGGCGATCGCCGACAGCATCCACCAATTCCGGGGAAGCCAGCCCCGGTGATCCGCCACAGGCAGCCGGGCCACCGCGGCGCGGCCGGCGCCGCCCTCCTCGTCCTGCTGGGCGCGGCGTTCCTCGGAGCGGCGTGCAAAGGCGGCGAGCGCGGCGCCGCGGCCGACAGCTCGGGTGCCGCAAACGCGGAGGAAGGGGCCGCGTCCGGAGGGGAGCCGGCCGGCACCGCCGGAACGGCGGCTCAGGAGCAGGGAAGCGCCGCGGCCGGGGTCGGGGTGGCCGGAAACACCCCGGGCGGTGGCGTGGCGGGCGGGGACGCGGCCGAGCAGGCGCCGGCTCCCGGCGAGCCGAACCGCCGCGAGGTCGTCCTCTTTTTCCAACGCGCCGACGAGGACGCCCTCGGGCCGGAACGGCGCAAGATCTTCCTGACGCCCTCGATCACCGATCAGGCCAAGCAGATCGTCTCCGAGCTGATCGGCGGGCCGCGCGAGGACGGGTTCCTGCCGACCGTCCCCGGGAACGCCACCGTCCTCGGCCTGTACCTGGACCGGAAGGGGACCGCGTACCTCGACCTGAGCGAGGAGTTCGTGTCCCAGCACCCGGGCGGCAGCGACGAGGAGATGGCCACGATCTTCTCCATCGTCGACTCGCTGACCTACAACCTGCCGGAGATCAAGCGGGTGCGGTTCCTGGTCGCGGGAGAGGAGCGCGACACGCTCAAGAGCCATCTCGACCTGCGCCGCGCCTACATCAAGGACATGTCGATCGTCCGCCTGGAGGACGGCGGATGACGCCGGGACGGCAAGGCGCCATCGGCGTCTTCGATTCCGGGATCGGCGGCTTGACGGTCTACAAGGCGCTGCGTGCGGTGCTGCCGCCCGATGAGCGCATCGTCTACCTCGGGGACACGGCCCGCGTCCCGTACGGCAGCAAGTCGGAGGCGACCGTGACGCACTATGCCCTGGAGGGCGCCCGGTTCTTCGCCGCGCGCGGCGTCAAGGCGCTCGTCGTCGCCTGCAACACCATGTCCGCCCTGGCGCTTTTGCCTCTGCGGCGCGCCATGGCGGGGCCGGTCATCGGGGTCATCGAGCCGGGCGCCGAGGCCGTCTGCCGGGTCACGCGGAGCGGCATCGTGGGCGTCATCGGCACCTCGGCGACGATCCGGAGCGGCGCCTACCCGCGCGCCATCCTCGACCGGCTTCCGGGAGCGCGCGTCGTGGCGCGCGCCTGCCCGCTGTTCGTCCCGCTGGCGGAGGAGGGCTGGACGGAGAACGACGTGGCGCGGGCCGCGGCTGCCGCCTACCTCCACGGCCTGCGCGACGAGGGCCTCGACACGCTCGTCCTCGGCTGCACGCACTACCCCCTCCTGAAGCGGGTCATCGGCGAGACGATCGGGCCTCAGGTGCGGCTCGTCGACTCGGCCGAGGCGACCGCCGACGCGACCCGGGAGCTGCTTCAGGGCCAAGGGCTCCTCCGGGGCGCCGGAGGGGAGGGAGCGGCGCCGGCCGGCGGCGCCGCCAGCACCGCAAGCGACGTGGTCGACGCGGCCGGAGTGGAGGATCATTTCTACGTCACGGACCCGGAGGAGCTTTTTCACGAGGTCGGATCGCGCTTCCTGGGACGGCCGATGGGACGCCTGGAGCAGGTCGACCTGACGGAGTGACGATGCCACGCCTGGACGGACGAGGAGAGCGCGATCTGAGAGCGATCGAGATCACGACCGGGGTCAACATCCACGCCGAGGGATCGGTCCTGATCAAGGTGGGCCAGACGCACGTCATCTGCACCGCCAGCGTCGAGGACCGCGTGCCGCCCTTCATGCGCGACTCGGGACACGGCTGGATCACCG
>DASRJX010000008.1:0-7446 GCA_035649235.1 Candidatus Cryosericum sp. | reverse complement strand
ATGCTCTGGCTCTACCAGCGCACGATGTTCGGCCGGCTCGAGAGCCCGGAGAACCAGAAGCTCAAGGACCTCGACCTGCGCGAGATCCTGACGCTGGCGCCGATCGTCGCCTGCTGCTTCTGGATCGGCCTCTACCCGAAGCCGTTCTTCGAGATCCTCGACAAGCCGGTCGCCGAGATCGTGCAGCGGCTCGAGGCGCCCACAGGGCCCGCCGTCGCCGGCGCCGCCTCCGCCCCGGGGACCGCGGCCCGATGAGCACTGGATTCGACCTGAACCAGATCCGGATCCTCTCCCCGGAGCTGGTCCTCTGCCTGAGCGGCTTCCTGATGCTCGGGCTGTCGGCCCTGAACGGCCGGGGGCGCCGTGTCTATCCGGCCCTGTCGATCCTCGCCTGCCTCGTGACGCTCGCGGCCCTGCTCGCCTACCCGATGCGCTTCGGGTTGGACGCGCTGCGCCTGGGAACGCCGACCTTCGGGTTCGGCGGCATGTTCGTGCTCGACGCCTTCAGCATCTTCTTCAAGGTCCTGTTCCTCCTCTCCGCGATCCTGACGATCCTGATCTCCGGCCGCTATCTGGACGAGGAGAAGGCCGCGGAGGGGGAGTACTACGCCCTCCTCCTGTTCGCGGTCGTGGGGATGATGTTCATGGCGTCGGCGGGAGACTTCCTGACGCTGTTCGTCTCCCTGGAGACCATGGCGCTCTGCTTCTACGCCCTGGTCGGTTTCCTGAGAACCGATCAACGCTCCAACGAGGCGGCGCTCAAGTACTTCCTGCTGGGCTCCTTCTCGACCGGCATCCTCCTGTACGGCATCTCGCTCGTCTACGCGATGACCGGGACCATCTACTTCGAGCTCATCGGCATGTCGCGCTCCATCGCGGCCCTCGAGCCCGGGGGCGCCCCCTTCTTTCTGCTGGGGGTCATCCTGGTGACCGTCGGCCTGGGTTTCAAGATCGCGGCCGTCCCGTTCCACATGTGGGTCCCGGATGCCTATGAGGGGGCCCCGACTCCGGTCACGGCCTTCCTGTCGACCGGCTCGAAGGCGGCGGCCTTCGTAGTCCTGTTGCGCGTCTTCCTGATGGCTTTCTACCGCCTGGGGGACCGGTGGGCCCTCCTCCTGGTCATCCTCGCGGTCGGCAGCATGACGCTCGGGAACGTGGCGGCCATCCTGCAGGACAACGTCAAGCGGATGCTGGCCTACTCTTCGATCGCCCACGCCGGCTACGCGCTCATGGGGCTCGTCGCCGCGGGCATGGGGGCCGACGCCGCCACCAAGGAGTGGGGGATGCAGTCGGTCATCCTGTACCTGTTCATCTACACCTTCGTGAACATCGGGGCGTTCTCGCTCGTCGTCATGCTGCGGCGCGAGAACGTCGTGGGGGACAAGGTCGGGGATTTCGCGGGGCTGGCACAGCGCGCGCCCGGCCCGGCCTTCGCGATGCTGGTCTTCATGCTGTCCTTGGCCGGCATCCCGGCGACCGCCGGTTTCATCGGCAAGTGGTACCTGTTCGGGGCCGCCGTGCGCGCCGATTACGCCTGGCTGGCCGTGGTGGCCGTCCTGAACAGCGCCGTGTCGCTCTACTACTACGCGCGCATCGTCGTCATGATGTACATGCGCGAGCCTGCGGACGACGCCCCGCTGGAGCCGTCGTTCGGCCAGCGCGTGGCCATCACGGCCTGCATCGTCTTCACGCTCCTGTTCGGAATCTATCCCCAGCCGATCGTCGAGTTCGCGAAGAAGTCGGTCCTGGCGCTGGCGCCCTGGACCTTGTGAGGGGCGCGTGACCGCCGGCGGCCGGCCGTCCCTCGTCGAGGCGATGCGCTACACGCAGGCTGGCCTGATCCTGATCGCGCCGATGCTGGTGCTGGGGGGGATCGGATACTGGCTCGACAGGAAGCTCCGGACGGCGCCCTGGCTCCTCCTGGCGGGCCTGATCGTCGGCATGGCTGCGGGGTTCACGAGCTTCGTACGGCTGGTCCAGGATCTCCCGGGGAGCAGGAAACGGCCATGACCGGCCGGTACCTGGCCGGGATCCTGATCCTGGCGGCGGCCGCCTGGGGCTGCCTGCGGGCCGCGCGCGGCAGCCTGCCTCCGGCGCGGTTCGAGGGGCTTCTCCTGGGGCTCGGGCTGGCCACGGCCGGCGCGGTCTCCTGGATTCTGGCCGCGTCCTGGACGATCGGCCGCGGCCACCAGGCCTTCATGGGGGCGCAGGTACTTGGCATCCTGGGCCGCCTCGTGGTATATGGCGCCGCCCTGATCTACGTCGCGCTGAGAACGGCCATCGACCCCGTGTACCTCGCGGGATCGTTGCTGGGGTTCCACGTCGTCTACATGGTGCTCGAGGTCCGGTTCGCCATGAAGGGTCTGCGGCAGGCCGGTCGAGGGGCTTCGGATGGGAGCCGTCATGTCGGTTGAGGAGCAGGCAGCACAGGCGGGGGCCGCTCACGAGGCGGCGGCGCACGGCGGCGGCTACGACGCCGGCGAGGCGATCCTGCACCACATCACCGACGCGCAGACACTCGACCTCCCGCCCTTCGGCGAGATCCACCTCCCGACGCTGCACCTCGGCCCCTACGACCTGCCGATCACCCGGCACGTCGTCATGATGTGGGTGGCGAGCCTGGTCGTCCTGGCGCTCTGCTGGGGCGTGACGCGGCGGCGGCGGATGGTGCCCGGCAGGGTGCAGAGCCTGGTCGAGATCATGGTCGTCTTCGTGCGCGACGAGCTGGGGCGGAAGAACATCGGCCCGCACGGCGACCGCTACGTGCCGTACCTGCTCACGACGTTCGTCTTCATCCTGGCCTGCAACCTGCTGGGTCTCCTGCCGTGGGCCGCGACGGCCACCTCGAACATCAGCGTCACGGGCGGGCTGGCGCTTGTGGCCTTCCTCATGGTGCAGGGGGCCGGGATCCGCGAATACGGCCTGGTCGGGCACTGCAAGAACCTGATCCCGCACGGCCTGCCGGGCTGGCTCCTGCCGATCATGCTGCCGGTCGAGATCATGGGGATGCTGACCAAGCCGTTCGCTCTGTGCGTCCGGCTGTTCGCCAACATGACGGCGGGCCACGTCGTCATCCTGGCGCTCATCAGCCTCGTCTTCATTCTCAAGTCGGTCCTGGTCGGCTTGTTCCTGTCGGTGCCGTTCGCGCTGTTCATCAACGGCATCGAGCTTCTGGTCGCGTTCCTGCAGGCCTACATTTTCACCATGTTGACGTCGCTGTTCATCGGCATGTCGGTGCACCCGGCCCACTGAGGGACTGCCCCGGCGCAACGTACGCCATCGACACGTCATTAAGGAGGATCGGAGCATGGAATTCGGGAACTCACTGGCGCATCTCTCGGCGGGTATCGGGGCGGGGCTGGCTGTCATCGGCGGAGCCGCCGGCATCGGCCGGCTCGCGGCCTCGGCGATGGAGGGGAGCGCCCGCCAGCCTCAGGTCCTGGGCGACATCCGCACCACCATGATCATCGCGGCTGCGCTCATCGAGGGGGCCACCCTGTTCGCCCTCGTCGTCTGCATCCTCCTGGCCCTCAAGGCGTAGCCCGAAGGACGTTCACGAAGCGGAGACCCCGTCATGGGCATGCAGCTTGTCACACCGGAGTTCGGGACGATCTTCTGGACGCTCGTCACCTTCCTCATCCTGCTCGTCCTGCTGGGCCGCTACGCTTGGAAGCCGCTCCTGGCGCTCCTCGACGAGCGGGAGCGCACCGTCAAGGACGGGCTCGACGCGGCGCAGAAGGCGCGCGCCGAGGCGGATGATCTCCTGCGCCGGAACCAGGAGTTCCAGGCGAACGCCCGGCGCGAGACGGCGGCGCTCCTGGAGCAGGGACGGCGCGAGAGCGAGGCCCTGCGCGCGGAGATCCTGGCGCAGGCGCGCACCGAGGCCCAGTCCCTGGTCGAGCAGGGGAAGCGGCAAATCCAGTACGAGCAGAGGCAGGCAATGGAGATCCTGAGGCGGCAGGTGGCCGACCTGGCGATCGGCGCAGCGGAGCGTCTCATCCAGCGCGATCTCGACGACCCCAAGCACCGGGAGCTGGTGGCCGATTACGTCAAGAGCCTCCCCGAGCTGGGCCCCGAGGCGACCCGCCGCTAGGGATTCCACCGGAGGGGCGTGGTGATCCGGGTCCCGATCAGGCTCCGCCGGTCCGTTGACGAATCCCACGAGATCCGCATCGGCCGGGGGCTCGGGCCGCGCCTCTCGGTCGAGCTGCGCCGCCGGGGCCTGGCCCGCCGCTATGTGGTGGTCACCGACAGCCATCTCGCCAAAGGGCCAGGCCGGAGGCTTCTCGGCTCCCTGCGCCGCCGCGGCTTGCACGCCGACCTCCTGGTCGTCCCGGCCGGCGAGGCGCACAAGTCGCGCCGCGTCCGCGACGGCCTGGAGGACCGGCTCGTCGACCTGGGCGCCGACCGCGACACGGCGCTCGTCGCCCTGGGGGGCGGCGTGGTCGGCGACCTGGCGGGATTCGTCGCCGCCACATTCCACCGCGGCATTCCCGTCGTGCAGCTTCCCACGACGCTCATCGGCATGGTGGACTCCGCCATCGGCGGCAAGACAGCCATCAACCTGCCGGCGGGCAAGAACCTGATCGGCGCCTACCACCAGCCCGCCGCCATCTACATCGACGTCGATCATCTGAAGACCCTGCCGGAGCGCCAGTTCCGGTCCGGGCTCGCGGAGGTCGTCAAGTGCGGCGTCGTCGCCGATGCGGCCCTGTTCGAGACCGTCGACCGCCAGGCCGAGCGCGTGCTGCGCCGCGATCCCGAGATCCTGTCGCGCCTCATAGAGGCCTGCTGCCGGATCAAGGCGCGCGTCGTCCGCGAGGATCCGCGCGAGGCCGGGCGCCGCGTCGTCCTCAACTTCGGCCACACCATCGGACACGCGCTCGAGACCTTGACCCGCTACCGCCTGACCCACGGCGAGGCGGTCGCCATCGGCATGGTGGCGGAGGCCCGCATCGCCGTTCGGGCGGGCCTCGCTCCTCCCGGGATCGCAATCCGCCTGGCGGCGCTCCTCCGGCGCCTCGGCCTGCCGACGAGGATCCCGGCCCGCCTCGCGCCTGCTGCTATCCTGTCGGTCGCCCGGCGCGACAAGAAAGCGAGGCAGGGACGCATCGCCTACGCGCTGCCGGCACGCCTGGGCGCGATGGCGCACGAGGCGGGGGAGTACGGGATTCCGATCGCCGACGCCCTGGTGCTGGAAGTGATCGGCAGGCGACCGTCCGGGCGCCACGGACGGTGAGCGCGGGCTGCCCGTGACGGCCGACGAAGGACTCCTCGCCATCCCGTCGCTGCCTCCGGCGGCCCCTCCCCGGACGGGTCTCGGGCGCTGGCTGCGCAAGGGACACCGGCTCGACGAGTCGGAGGCCGCGGCGGCCGCCCCCTGGGGCCGCGTCCTGTGGCTCACGGGCGTCGACTACTTTTCTACCCTGGGTTACCAGCCGGCGATCGCGCTGCTCGCGGCGGGGGCCCTGTCGCCGGTCGCCACGCTCATCCTGGTGGCGGTCACGCTCCTGGGCGCGGTGCCGGTCTACGCGCAGGTCGCCCGACGCTCATACGCCGGTCAGGGATCGATCGCCATGCTCGAGTCGCTCCTGCCCGGCTGGAGCGGCAAGCTGCTCGTGCTCGCGCTCCTCGGCTTCGCCGCCACCGACTTCGTGATCACCATGACGCTGTCGGCGGCCGACGCCGCCCAGCACGCGGTCGAGAACCCGCTGCTCCAGCCGTACCTGGGCGAGCACAACATCCTGCTGACGCTTCTGCTGCTCTTCCTCCTGGCCTTGGTGTTCCTGACGGGGTTCGAGGAGGCAATCGGCCTGGCTGGGATGGTGGTCGTGCCGTATCTCGGACTGACCTTGGTCATCCTGGCGCGCGGGATCGTGGAGATCGCCCGGCATCCGGATCTCCTCTCGAACTGGCGCGCCGACCTCACGGCCTACGGCGACGGCCCGGCGCTCCTCCTGGCGGCCGCCCTGATGTTCCCGCGACTCGCGCTGGGGCTCAGCGGGTTCGAGACCGGGGTGTCGGTCATGCCTCTCGTGGCCGGGGATCCCGGCGACAGGCCCGGCGCGCCGCCGCGGGGACGGATCAGGGCCACGCGCAAGCTGCTCCTGTCGGCGGCGCTCATCATGAGCGTCATGCTCGCCCTGTCGAGCCTCGTCACGACCGTGCTGGTGCCGCGCGAAGCCTACGTCGAGCACGGGCCCGCGGCGGGGCGCGCCATCGCGTACCTTGCCCACCAGCTGCTCGGGGGCCTGTTCGGGACCGTCTACGATCTGTGGACCATCGCCATCCTGGGCTTCGCGGGGGCCTCGGCCATGACCGGGCTCCTGCACCTCATCCCGCGCTACATGCCGCGCTTCGGCATGGCGCCGCAGTGGACGATCTACCGCAGGCCGATGGTGCTCCTGCTGTTCTCGGTCTGCGTCCTCGTGACCCTCGCCTTCCGGGCCGACGTCGAGGCGCAGGGGGGCGCCTACGCCACCGGCGTCCTGGTGCTGATGCTCTCGGCGGCCTTCGCCGTGGCCGTGGAGCTGTGGCGCGAGCCCCGGACGACCGCGGGTGGACGCCCGCACCGCGTGTTGAGCCTGTACTTCTGGATCGTCACCGTCGTGTTCGCCTTCACCCTCGTCGACAACGTCGTCGCCCGCCCCGAGGGCGTCGTCATCGCCAGCCTGTTCGTGGTCGGCATTCTCGCAGCGGCCGCGGCCAGCCGGTTCCGGCGCGCCACCGAGCTCCGCGTGCTGGACCTCCGCTTCGTGGACCCACAGTCCCAGGCGCTCTGGTCGGCGATGGCCGGACGCAAGGTCAACCTGGTGCCGGTCCGCGTCTCGTCGCCCGTGGACCGCGCCCGCAAGGCGCAGGAGCTGCGCGCCCACTACAGGGTCGAGGGCCCGCTCGCTTTCGTGCACGTCGCGCTCATGGACAACCGGAGCGAGTTCCTGGCGCCGCTGCGCCTCAAGGTCCGGCGGGAAGGACAGGACTTCGTCCTGGAGGTGAGCGGAGCGACCGCCATCGCCAACACCATCGCCTACGTCTCGGAGCTGCTCGACCCGAAGACGCTGTTCCTGGGGCTCACGGGACAAGACCTCATGACCCAGGCGTTCCGCTACCTGCTGTTCGGGGAAGGGGAGTCCGGCCTCATGGTCTACAAGATCCTGGTGCGGTACTGGGCCTCGACGCCGGAGGCCGACGTCCAGCCGAAGATCTTCCTGATGAGCGACTCCACGTGACGGTGCTATACTCCCGCCGCCTCTGAAGACCTGCATCAATCCGGAGGTCGTCTTGGGAACCTCCCGGCCCGCCGCGGAACGGGGACGCGCCTGAAAAAAGGCCTCGACGTCCTGCACGACAAGGCGCTCAACCGATCCATCGCGTTCAGCAGGAAGGAGAGGGAGCGACTCGGGCTGAGAGGCCTCCTGCCGCATTCCGTCGTCGACCAGAAGCAGC
>DASRJX010000007.1:0-11495 GCA_035649235.1 Candidatus Cryosericum sp. | reverse complement strand
GTCGCGTCGCTGCTCACCTTCCTGGCCCTCGTCACCCTCGTCGTCAAGGGACTGGTCGAGGGAAAATCCGGCCGGCTGCTATCATGAGCCGATGCGGCGGCTGAGTCTCGGCACCCTCCTCATTGGCGTCAACGTCGGGCTGGTCCTTTTGGCCGTGCTCTGCGTCGCGGCGGCCGCCGCGAGCCTCCTCCGCCGCTTCGCCGACCAGCAGGCCATGGCCCGCGCGGCCGTGGCGGGCGCGCGCGCCCAGCGGATCATCGAGCGCACAGGCCTTGAGATCTCGACACAGGCGCGGCTTTTGGCGGAGGACCCGACACTCCTGAGGCTCGTGGTGGCGAAGGACGCGCGGGCCATCGAGGCGCTGCTGCGCCGGTTCTGCCCCACGGCCGAATTGCGCGGCTGCGCCGTCGTCCTCAGCGGTCGCCGCTTCGCGTCGGTCGGCGAGGCCTCGCTGCCGTGGGAGGAGATCGCCCGCACCTGGGCCGACCCCCGGGGATCCGGCATCCTGAGCCCGGGCTCCGGACCTCTCGTGTACGGCGCCGCGGCGGCGATCCTGGGGGTCCCGGAGGGGATCGTGGTCGTCGCCCTGCCGATGAACGGGGCCTTGGCGCAGTCCGTAGGCCGGCAGGTCGGTCTGCCCGTGGCGATCCTCGACCGGACGGCCGCCCTCGAATGGAGCGCGCCCGCCGCGTCGGCGCGCGGCCGCGCGGTCGACCTCGACCAGCCGATCGCCGACCGGCTCGACCCGGACGCCGTCTACCTGGCCGAGGTGCCGCTGCGGTCCTCGTCCGGAGAGGTCATCGGGCTCCTCGAGACGCGGCTCCCGGCGACCGACGTCACGGCCCCACTCCGCCGGCTGGCGCGGGCCCTCCTGATCCTGGCCATCCTCGTGGCGGGGAGCGCTGCTCTGCTGAGCGTCCTCCTGGGGTGGATGCTCATCCAGCCTCTCGAGGCCCTCACCGAGGCCTCGGCCCGGATCGGCCTCGGGGACCTGGCGACGCCGATCCCGCACGCCCCCGGGGCCGAGATCGGGGCGCTGGCCGACACCATGGAGGAGATGCGCCGCCGCCTCCTGCACGTGACCGAGGCGCTGCGCCAGAGGCAGTCCGAGGCCGAGGCCGTGGTCGCGGGGATCGTGGAGGGCGTCTACGCCGTCGACCTCGAGCGGCGCATCGCCTACCTGAACCCGCAGGCCGCGGCCCTCCTGGGGACGACGCCCGAGAAGGCGATGGGCCGGTTCTGCGGCGACGTCCTGAACCCCCAGGGGGCGGACGGGATCCGGCCCTGCGAGGAACGCTGCCCCATCGTGCACGCCCGCTACCGCGGCAGCGCCCGCGCCACCGAGAGCCTGCTGCTTCCGGACGGGTCGCGGCGATCGGTCGTGATCACGAGCGCTTCCATCGATGCCGGTGGAGCCGGCTCCGACGCCGGCGGATCCACCCTCGCGGTCCGCCAGTTCCAGGTGATCCGCGACGAGACCGACATCGAGGCGACGCGCCGCTTGCGCGACACGGTCCTGGCGAACATCACGCACGAGTTCCGCACGCCCTTGAGCGCCCAACTCGCCTCCATCGAGCTGCTGCGCGACCGCCTGGGCCTGCTGTCGCCCGACGAGGTGCGCGACCTCGTGGCGTCGCTCGAGCGGGGTACTTTGCGGCTGACGCACCTCATCGACAACCTGCTGGAGAGCGTGCGCATCGACGCCGGGCGGGGATCCATCAGGCGCCAGCCGGTCGCGCTCGAAATGGTGATCCACGAGGCGCTCGAATTGACTTCCTCGCTCGTCGCCCTGCGCGCCCAGCGGCTCGACGTGCAGCTGCCGGAAGATCTGCCGCGCGTCCTGGGGGACGGTCCGCGCCTCGTGCAGGTGTTCGTGAACCTGCTCGCCAACGCCAACAAGTTCGCCCCGGCCGGCACCACCATCCGCCTCGGCGGGAGCGTGGACGACCACGAGGTGACCGTGTGGGTCGAGGACGAGGGGCCGGGCATCAAGCCGCGCGACGGCGCCGTCCTGTTCGAGCGCTTCATGCGCTCCCCCGGCGAGGAGCCCGCGGAAAGCGGCATGGGTCTGGGGCTCTGGATCGTAAAATCGATCGTCGAGCGGCACGGTGGCCGCGTGGAGGCGCGCCACGGCGGTGGCGGCAAGCCGGGCACACGGATGTGCGTCATCCTGCCGGCCGGTGATGCGACATGAAGATCCTGGTGGTCGACGACGACCTGGAGCTGCTGCGGCTGATCGCCTTCGCCCTGCGCCAGGCGGGGTACCTCATCGTCGAAGCGGAGGACGGGCCCTCGGCCCTCGCGACCTTCGAGAGCGAGCGTCCCGACCTCGTCATCCTCGACGTCAACATGCCGCGGCTGAACGGCTTCGAGGTCCTGAAGCGGATCCGGGCCGGCGGCGCCATGACCCCCGTCATGATGCTGACCGTGCGGGCGACCGAGGAGGACCAGGTGCAGGGGCTCGACCTCGGCGCCGACGACTACCTCACGAAGCCGTTCAGCCCGCGCACGCTTTTGGCCCGGGTGCGCGCTCTGCTGCGCCGGGTGGGAGGGGACAAGCCCGGGGCGCTGGAGGCGGGGGACGTCGCGCTCGACACGGAGCGCTGCGAGGTGCGCCTGCGCGGCGCCTCCCCGGTGCGGCTGACCAACCTGGAATTCCGCCTCCTGCAGTACCTGGTCGCCAACGGCGGCCACACGATGACCGCGGATCGGCTCACGAACCACGTCTGGGGGTACCGCGGCATGGGGGACCGCCAGCTCCTGAAGCAGCTGGTCCATCGCCTGCGCCGCAAGATCGAAGCCGACCCCTCCCGTCCCCGCTACCTGCTGACGGTCGGGGGCATCGGGTACACCCTGGATCCCTCTCCCGGGAGCGGCGAGCAGGGGGTCCCCGGAAGGTCGTAAGCCCCTGAGGGGGCTGGCCGCCGGCCCTTGTCACAACTTTTTGATTGACTTTGGCCTCCGAGTTTCCTATGCTTCCCGTGCGTGCCTCCGATTGACTACCCCCAGACGCCTGCCACCGCGTGCTGCAGTCAGGTTCGCTAGGTTCATCGCTTGCAATGTGGGGACAAACTGAACAGGGCGATCGCGTCCTGGCTTAACGTTCACGTGTGGCAAAAGAGAGAGAGAAAGTTCCATGGTAAGAGGTAAGGTCAAGTGGTTCAACGACGCGAAGGGATTTGGGTTCATCACGCCGGATGACGGTTCGAAGGATGTCTTCGTTCATCACTCCGCAATCAAGACCCAGGGATTCCGCAGTCTGAGCGAGGGCCAGGCCGTGGAGTTCGAGGTCGTCCAGGGCCAGAAGGGCCCAGCCGCCGAGAACGTCCGCCCTGTCTGAGCGAATCCGTCACTTCCGGCCCCCGGAGCGATCCTCCGGGGGCCTTCACTTCTCATTGATTCGAGAAAGCGAGAGATGAGCCGAAAACTGTTCGTGGGCAACCTGTCGTTCGAGACCACGGAGGACGAGCTGAAGGAGTTGTTCGCCACGGCCGGAACCTGCGACTCGGTCGCCGTGATCCGCGATCGTGCGACCGGCCGGCCGCGCGGGTTCGCTTTCGTGGAGATGGGCTCGGATGAGGACGCAAGTCAGGCGATCACCAAGCTCAACGGGGTCGAGCTGAGAGGACGCAACCTGAACGTCGGCGAGGCGCGCGAGCGCTCCGCCGGACCGGGGCGCTTCTCGGGGGCGCCGCGCAGCTTCGGTTACGACGCTCCCCCGCCCGGCCCTCGTTTCCGCAAGGACGGCGGCAGCCGCCGCGGCCTGCGGGCCCGCAAGCGCAGCCTCTAAGAGCGTCCTTACTTCTTCGGTTTCGCGGGTTTGGGGGCCGCAGGCTTCCGGGCGCGGGACTTCCGCGGCGGCGGCGCCGGCGCGGCGACGCTGCTCCGCTCCAGGCGGACCAGGCTGGTCAGGAACTTCCTACGGCCGTTCTCGTCGAACTCGATCGTGGTGTACTGCGCGTTCACTTCCTTGATCGTCCCCAGCCCATACATGCCATGCTGGATGCGCTCATTCACGGCAAAGGCGTCCGGATTCTTGCCCAAAGTAGCCTCCTGAGGCGGCGGCGGTTTTCAAGACGGCCGGTAAGGATAGCACAGGGCGGTCTTCGGCGCAGGGACCCATGGCACAATTCTCGCTTGTGGTATCTCAAAACAGCGGTGTAGGATGAAGTCTCGTCACAGAACAGTGTCCTGGGAGGTGCGGGCGGCGACCAGCCTCCATGGTCCGGCAACGTAGGGGCAGGATCACAGTGGGACGCAGGGTCAGAGGGCGATCCATCCGGCGCGGCCGATCGGCGCAGGCCGCCGCGGAGGCGCTGCGGCTCCCGCTCGTTCCCCGGCGCTCCGCGGAGTCTTTCCTGGTCGCCGGCGTGGGCGCATCGGCCGGAGGGCTCGAGGCCTTCACGCAGTTCCTCAAAGCCCTGCCCGTGGACACCGGGGTCGCCTTCGTCCTCGTGCAGCATCTCGATCCCAAGCACGAGAGCCTCCTGACCGAGCTCCTCTCCAGGGCGACGAGCCTGTCGGTCACCTCGGTGACCGAGGGCGTGGTCGTGGCGCCCAACTGCGTCTACGTCATTCCTCCGAACGTGGAGATGGAGATTCGGCGCGACACGCTGCACCTCCTGCCGCGCAGCAAGCGCCGCGGCATGCACATGCCGATCGACGGCTTCTTCCGGTCCCTGGCCGAGGATCGTCAGGGGCGGGCGATCGGGATCATCCTCTCCGGCACGGCGTCGGACGGGGCGATGGGGATGGGGGCGATCAAGGCGGCCGGGGGGATCACCTTCGCGCAGGATGACCAATCAGCGAAATACGGAGGCATGCCGCAGAGCGCCATCGCGGCGGGGGTCGTCGACTTCGTCCTCCCGCCCGAGGGCATCGCCCACGAGATCGCGCAGATCGGGTCGCATCCCTTCATTCGCCCGGGGCGCGGTAAGACGGTGGAGATCCCCGCCGACAGCGACGGCACGCTCGCCCAGATCTTCAGGCACCTGCTAGGAGCGGCCGGCGTCGATTTTTCTCTCTACAAGCAGAACACGATAAGGCGCCGGATCAAGCGGCGCATGGTCCTCCATCGCATGGAGAGGCTGGAGGACTACGTCGCCTATCTGCGGAGGCACCCGGACGAGAGCAAGGCCCTGTACGAGGACTTGCTGATCAACGTGACCGGCTTCTTCCGGGACCCTGAGATGTTCGATTCCCTGAAAAGCGTGGTCTTCCCGGCCATCGGCCGCGAGGTTCGGGGGCCAATCCGGATCTGGGTTCCCGGCTGCTCGACGGGCGAGGAGGCCTACTCCATCGTCATCTCCCTTCTGGAGTTCCTGGGAGACCGGGTGCAGGGCGCGCCGATCCAGATGTTCGCCACCGACTTGAGCGAGCCGGCGATCGAGACGGCCCGGGTCGGCATCTACCCGGAGAGCATCACGGGCGATGTCTCGAACGAGCGGATACGGCGCTTTTTCGTCAAGGTCGAGCGCGGCTTCCAGGTCAGCAAGATGGTCCGGGACGTGTGCGTCTTCGCCCGCCACGACGTGACGAAGGACCCGCCCTTCTCCAGGCTCGACATCATCAGCTGCCGCAACGTGCTCATCTACCTGGGCCCGATCCTGCAGAAGCAGGTCGTGCCCGTGTTCCACTACGCCTTGAATCCGGGGCGCTTCCTGGTGCTCGCCACTGCCGAGGGGATCGGCGGCTCTTCCGACCTGTTCCAGCTCGTCGATCGAAAGAGCAAGATCTACTCCAAAAAGGAGGCCCCCTCCAGGTTCCACTTCGAGTTACCGTCGCCGGGCGCGACCCGCGTCGACGAGGCGAAGGCCCTCGTCGGTGATCTCCCGCGGGAAGCCGACGTGCAGCGGGAGACGGACAGAGTCCTTCTGGCGAGGTTCGCCCCTGCCGGCGTCCTCATCACCGAAGCCATGGAGATCATCCAGGTCCGGGGCCACACGGGCGCCTACCTGGAGCCGGCACCAGGACAGGCGGGCGTCAACCTCCTGCGCATGGCGCGCGAGGGGCTGGCGCCGGTGCTCCGGACGGCCGTGCACAAGGCCCTCAAGACGCAGCGCCCCGTGCACAAGAACCGGGTTCCCTACCTCTATGACGGCGAGCGGCGGGCGGTCGACATCGAGGTGATCCCGATCTCGCTGAGGGCCCGGTCCACCATGGAGCCCCACTTTCTGGTGATGTTCGATCACGGGTCTGCGCTGAGACGCGGCGCGCCGCGGACGAAAGGACAGCCCTTCACGGCCTGGACCGAGAAGCGAGAGACGGGACGTCTCCGGCGGGAGCTCGTCGCCGCCAAGGAATACCTCCAGTCGATCATCGAGGAACAGGAGGCGAGCAACGAGGAGTTGAAGTCCGCCAACGAGGAGATCCTCTCCAGCAACGAGGAGCTGCAGAGCACCAACGAGGAGCTGGAGACCGCCAAGGAGGAGCTGCAGTCGAGCAACGAGGAGCTGACGACGCTCAACGAGGAGCTGCAGAACCGGAACTCGGATCTGGGCCAGCTCAACAACGATCTGAGCAACGTGCTGGCGAGCGTCAACCTCCCGATCGTCATCCTGGGAGCGGACTTGAGAATCCGGCGGTTCACGCCCGCGGCGGAGAAGGCGCTGAACCTCATCGCCAGCGACGTCGGCCGCCGGATCACGGACATCCGGCCCAACATCGCGCTTCCCGATCTGGAGCCGATGCTGCTCGAGGTCATCGACACGGTCCGCATCCGGGAGATGTCGATCCAGGATACCGACGGGCGGTGGCACTCGCTCCGACTGCGTCCCTACCGAACCCTGGACAACCGCATCGACGGCGTGGTCATGATGCTGGTCGACATCGACGAGGTCAAGAGGAGCAGTCAGCTCGTGCGGGAGTCCCAGGACTACGCGGAGGCGATCGTCGCGACGGTCACGGAAGCCATCGTCGTCCTGTCCGCCGACCTGCGCGTGCGGAGCGCCAACCGGTCTTTCTACGAGCTCTTCCAGCTCACGCCCGAGGAGACCCTGGACCGGCCCATCCAGGAGCTCGGGGACGGCCGGTGCAACATCCCGCGGCTGATCAGCGCGCTCCGTGCCGTGGCCGGCGAGAAGGAAGCGATCGACAGCATGGATCTCGAGGCGGACTTCCCCATCATCGGCCACCGGGGGCTGCTCATGACCGTGCGGCGGGTCCAGGGCTCCACCCAGGGGGCCCTGCTGTGCGCCATCTCCGACATCACCGAGCGCCTGCAGGCGGAGAAGGCCGTCGGCGAGCTCTCGGGACACCTGCTGCAGTCGCGCGACGAGGAGCAGCGGCGCATCGCCCGCGAGCTCCACGATGCCACCGCGCAGAACCTGGCGGCGATCACGATGCACCTGAAGCTGATCGACGGGTCGAAGCTCTCCGGCGACGCGCGCCGGCACCTCACCGATTGCAGCGACCTGGCCCAGCAATGCTCGCGGGAGCTGCGCGACATTGCGTCGCTCCTGCACCCGCCGCTCCTGGACGAGATCGGCCTCATCGACGCCGTGAACTGGTACATCGAGTCCTTCAGCCGCCGCTCGGGGATCAAGGTCACCTTGAAGGATGCGGATGAGATCGGGCGCCTTCCGAAGGATGTCGAGACGGCGCTCTTCCGGATCGTCCAGGAGTCCCTGGCCAACGTGCAGCGCCACTCCGGGAGCCCGGCCGCCGAGATCGAGATCGAGCACGAGAACGGGGAGGTCAGCGCCCAGATCGTCGATCACGGGAAGGGGATGCCGAAGGGCCTCCGCACGAGCACCCTGATGACGTCGACGACGGGCATGGGGATCGCGGCGATGCGCGAACGAGCCAAGCAGCTGGGCGGCGTCCTGACGGTGCATTCCGGGGACGATGGCACGACCATCAAGGTGCGCCTCCCGGTCACCAAGGGGAACGCGTGAGCGCGCCGGTTCTGGACCCTCCGCCGAGGGAGAGAAGCGCCTCCCGCGCAGGCCGCATCCGCGTCCTCGTGGCGGACGACCACGAGGTCGTCCGGCGCGGCGTCAGGAACCTGCTCGAGGCCAAGGGCTACGAGGTGGTGGGCGAGGCCGTCGACGGGCTCGAGGCCCTTGCGATGCTGCAGCACCTCGCCCCGGACATCGTCGTCCTCGACATCGGGATGCCGCTCCTGAACGGGCTCGACGTGGCGCGGCGGATCCGCAAGACGGCGCCGCATACGGAGATCCTGATCCTGTCGATGCACTATTCCGAGCAGACGGTCCGCGACGTCCTGGAAACCGGGGCCAGCGGCTATGTCCTGAAATCGGATGGGGGGGCGGAGCTCATCGCCGCCATCGAGGCGCTGGCGGCGCACCGGCCCTACTTCACTTCCGACGCCTCGCGGCAGGTCCTGGACGGCTACTTTGGCCAGGAGGCTCGCGTTTCGGAGCGGCAGCCTTCGAAGCCGACCCTGACGATGCGCGAGCGGGAGATCGTCCAGCTCCTGGCCCAGGGGAAGAGCAACAAGGAAGTCGCAGCGCTCCTGGACGTCAGTGTCAAGACGGTCGAGACGCACCGCAGCAACCTGATGCGCAAGCTCGGGCTCCACGGCCTGAGCGACGTCATCCATTACGCCCTCCGCAACAACCTGATCGCCCCCTAGCCCGGGCCCTGGTCACCCCCACTACAGTGATTCAGGCCCCCATCCAAGGGGTCGGCTGTATTGCTGTAGGGGAAGTCCCGGCGTAACGTTCGCCCGCACTGTTGACAGTCCATCCTGTCGCCGGATGGCGAGTGGCTCGCCGTGATTGTTTCGTTTGCCGCGAGGAGGGACTGCAGGAAATCCCCGGGGCTTCTCCTCACCCCCGCGCCGCACGTGGGGCCGGAGAGGCCCTCCCCCCGGGGCGCGGCCGCAAGGCCGCGCCCCAACCCTTTGTATCGGACGACTTTGCGGCCTCCCCAGGCCAAGGCCGCAGAGGTCGTTCCGGGCGTGGCCGATGCTCGCATCGGCCACGCCGAACTCTTCCGTCGCCCTTTGACGCGCGAGCGTGACTTCGGGTACTCTTAGCCGTTCGCGCCGAACGGCCTACCCGCTTGATCAACACCCGGCAGGACGGACGACATGGCCAAGCGATCCCGCTCGACCTTCATGAAACGGCAGAAGGAGATGGCCCGCCAGCAGCGGGCGCAGGACAAGTTCGCGCGCCGGCTGCAGCGCAAGGCGGAGCGCCAGGACCCCGAGGGGAAGCCAGCCGAGGAGGATCCGGACATCGCAGGCATCATCCCCGGCCCCCAGCCGAGGACGGACGAGGAGATTTGACCGGGCGTCGCGGACCTGGAAGGCTTGCCGCCAGGATGGCGGCGGCCTTGCTGCTTTCCACCATCCTGTTAGACCTCCCTGATGCCTGGTGCGATCCCCTGCCGATCCAACCCGACGAGGCGTCGATGTCCGTTCCGATGCCCGCGGACGCCGACGCCTGCGATGAGGTCTGCGTGGCCGACTGCTTCTGCTGTTCCAACCCGCTTCCCGCGGTCGAGGCGGCGCTGCTCGAAAGACCCGAGGCTCCGGCCGGGGCCCGGGAAGTCCTCGTCGACTCCACCGCGGCCGGCTTCACCGCCCTCCCCGAGCACATCCCGATAAGCCGCTCCTAGTCGGACGTCACCTCGTCCGGCCTGTTCCAATTCAATCCGTAGTCCAGGCGGCCCGCCGCGCGGCCCGGTCGCGGCTGCGTCCCGTCCTGATGACGGCGCTCGTCGCCAGCCTCGGCTTCGTGCCGATGGCCCTGGCGACCGGCCCCGGGGCCGAGGTCCAGAAGCCGCTGGCGACGGTCATGATCGGGGGGCTTCTGACCTCCACCCTCCTGACGCTCCTGGTCCTGCCGGCGCTGTATCGCTTCTTCGCGCCGCGTGCGGGCTATCCTTGACGGTCCGTCCTGGTGTAGGGTCTGACCCGCCGATCATGTGCCGGGCCGCCTCTGTTGTCCTGCGTGCGACTCTCCTCCTGCTGTTCGCCGGCTGCGCGTCTTTCGCGGCCGTCCGGCCCGCGACGGCCGAGGGGCTGTCGCGCGCCGAGCGCCGGATAGTGGCGGCCGTGGATCGGGGCGCGCCGGCGGCGCTCGACCTCCTCCAGCGTGCGGTCGACATCAACAGCGGCACGATGAACCTCGACGGCGTGCGCGCGGTGGGCCGTCTGTTCGCGCCGGAGTTCGAGAAACTCGGCTTCACGACCGAGTGGATCGACGGCGCTTCCTGGGGCCGGGCCGGGCACCTCGTCGCCCGGCGCGCCGGAAGGGACGGGGCGCCGAAGGTCCTCCTGATCGGCCACCTCGACACCGTCTTCGAGCGCGACACAGCGTTCCAGAAATTCGAGCGGCTCACGGGCGATGCCGCCCGCGGCCCGGGCATCTGCGACATGAAGGGCGGCGACGTCATCATGCTCCTCGCCCTGCAGGCCCTGAAGGAGGCCGGTGTCCTGGATCGCCTCGCCTTCGTGGCCGTCCTGACCGGCGACGAAGAGGACTCCGGCTCTCCCATAGCGCTCGCCCGGCGCCATCTCGTACAGGCGGCCGAATGGGCCGACGTCGCCATCGGGTTCGAGGACGGGGCAGGCGATCCGCGCACGGCGGTCATCGCCCGCCGCGGCAGCAGCAGCTGGCGCCTGCGCGCCACCGGCCACCCGGCGCACTCGTCGCAGATCTTCCGCGCCGACATCGGCAGCGGGGCGATCTACGAGGCGGCGCGCATCCTGGCGGCGTTCCACGACGCCCTCTCGGGCGAGGCCTACCTGACCGTCAATCCGGGCACGGCGCTCGGAGGGACCGCCGTGACCTTCGATCCGGACGAGAACCGCGGCACCGCCTTCGGCAAGACGAACGTCGTCGCCGAGAGCGCCGTGGTCGCGGGCGATCTCAGGGCCCTCTCCCTCGAGCAGCGGGAGCGCGCCAAGGAGGCGATGCGGCGCATCGTCGCGGCGCACCTGCCCCAGACCTCGGCCGAGATCCTCTTCGAGGACAGCTATCCTCCATTCGCCCCGTCCGAGGGGAACCGGCGCCTCCTCGCTCTGTACGATCGGGCCAGCCGCGATCTCGGCTTTGGGGAAGTGGCGGCCGTCGACCCGTCCAGGGCCGGCGCGGCCGACGTCTCGTTCACCGAGACGCTCGTCGAGATGGCCATCGACGGCATCGGCCAGATGGGCGACGGCGGGCACACCGACAAGGAGACCGCCGACCTGCGCACGCTCCCGAGCCAGGCGAAGCGGGCCGCGGTCACGCTGCTGCGCCTGGCCGGAAAGTCATGATGGACTTTCCCCCTCCCGTCGATTTGCGCTAGACTCCTCCTCAAGTCAAGAGCCGAGACAGGAGAGCGTTCATGGCGATCGGCGTTCGCGCCAGCGGAACAGTGCGCATCCTCGAATTCGCCGACGCCGTCTGTCCGCCGACGGATGGGTCCCCGAGATCCCTCGACCTGCGCGGCGATCGACTGTCGGAGCTGGGCCGGACGGTGCGGGCACTGCTCGAGGAGGGGTGCCGGCGGTTCGTGGTCGACCTGGGACCTGTGACCTA
>DASRJX010000006.1:0-4102 GCA_035649235.1 Candidatus Cryosericum sp. | reverse complement strand
GCCTCGCCCTCGACTACCCGCGCGATCGGCTCGAGATCCTCGTGGCCTCGGACGGATCGTCCGACGGCACGGACGCCGTCGTATTGGGCTTCGCGCAGCGCGGCGTCAGGCTCCTGCGCTACGAGGGTGGACTCGGGAAGTCGGTGGCGACCAACCGCGCGGTCGCCGAGGCCAAGGGGGAGATCCTGGTGTTCTCCGACGCGACCGGGATCTGGAACCCGAAAGCGATCGCGGTCCTGGTGGAGCACTTCGCCGATCCCCGGGTCGGTTGTGTGTCGGGGCGGGTCGTCTACGCCTACGGCGACAGCGCCACGGCCCGCGGGTTCGGCGTCTACCAGCGCTACGCCCTCGCTCTCCGCCGGGCCGAGGCGGCGTTCGGCCGGGGGTTCAACGCCTCGGGATCGATCCACGCCGTCCGCGCCTCGCTCTTCAGGCCGTGTCCTTCGGACACCTTCACGGACATGGTGGACCCCCTGCACACCGTCATGCTGGGATTCCACACCACGTTCGAGGAAGGAGCGGTCTCCGGCGAGAGCGCCAGGAGCCGGCTCGGGGACGAGTTCAGGGCCCGGCTTCGGATCGCTCTTGGCGCCTGGCGCTTCGTGACCTACGCCATCCCGCGCCTGCCCTACCTCGGCTCGCCGATGTACTGCTTCCAGGTGATCTCGCACAAGGTGCTGCGCTGGCTGGTCGGCCCGTCGCTGCCGGTGATCCTCGTTCTCAACATCCTGCTCCTGGGGCGTCATCCGGTTTACCTGTGGCTCCTCGCGGCCCAGGCGCTGTGCTATGGCGTGACGCTCCTGGGCCTTTTGCCCGGACGTCCGGCCTCGCGGGTCCCGGGACTGTCGGCCCTGGTCTTCTTCAACGCCACCAACCTGGCCTATCTGGCGTCCTTCCTCCGCTACCTGCGCGGCGAGCGAGCCAGCCGGTGGAGACCCTCCCGATGATCCTGCTCGGCGTGCTGGTGCTCTACGCCCTGCCCGCGGTGATCCTGGTGGAGGTGCTGCGCTGTGTGGGGCTGGAGCTGCGGCGCGACCGGATCCCGATCCTCCTGTACCACCGGCTCATCTCGCGCCGGGAGGTCGCGGCCGGCCGCATCCAGGACACGGAGCCGATCTACGCCTGCTACGATGACGCCTTCGCGTCCCAGATGGACCATCTCGTGGCGGAGGGCTACACCACGCTCAGCCTGGACGACCTGCTGGCGATCCGTCGCGGGACGATACCGCGCCCCCGCCGCCCGATCGCCATCACGTTCGACGACGGCTACGCCAGCAACCATGTGCTCGCCTGGCCCGTGCTGCGCCGCCACCGGCTGCGTGCGACGATCTTCGTCGCCCCCCAGCCCGACGCGCACACCCGGGAGTTCGTGGCCGGCGTCGACGGCTTCCTGACCGAGGACCAGATGCGCGAGCTGGACCATGGAGGAGTCGCCATCGAGTCCCACACGCTGACCCACTGCGTCCTGTCGGAGCTGGACGACGCGACGGCGCGCCACGAGCTCAAGGAATCGCGGCGGGTTCTCGGCGCCATCGTGGGCCGGCCCATCCGGCA
This sequence comes from Candidatus Cryosericum sp., assembly GCA_035649235.1. Taxonomy (GTDB): domain Bacteria; phylum Acidobacteriota; class Polarisedimenticolia; order Gp22-AA2; family Gp22-AA2; genus DASRJX01. The sequence continues at coordinate 2,548 of DASRJX010000006.1, read as the reverse complement.
CCTGGCCGTGCCCCGTTCGGGCCACGACTGGCGCATCCGGCGCCTGGCCCGGGAGGAGGGCTACCTGACCGTCTGCAGCAACGGCAAGGGGAGCAGCAGCGGATGGTCCAGCCTCTTCGCCCTGCCGCGCATCGTCGTCGAGCGGGACACGTCGCTCCAGGACTTCGCCCGGGCCCTGAGCCCGCACGGGGCCGTGGTCCTCCGGCTGGTCGGGACGCTCAAGCGCGCCCCCGGACTTCTGCTGGGGCCGGGCGCCGCGATGACGATCCGGCGGGCGCTACTGTCGGGCCCGCTGGGCGTGCTGCTCCAGACGCGACGCCTCGTCCGCATGCTCGCGGCCTGCGCCTTCCTCTATGCGCTCGCGACCGCCCTGTTCACCTGGTACCTCGTGTCGCGCTGAGGGGGCCGTGCCGGCCGAGGAGAGCGGAGCGACCGCCCCATGAGCCGCACGATTCCGCTGCAGTGTTTCTTCTCCTCGATCCGGGAGGCGGGGATCCATCCGCGGCCGCGGCGTCTCGAGTTCTACCTGCGCTTTCTCTTCGACTCCGTGCGCCTGGCCGGGGCGTCTGTGCTCGACGTCGGCGGCGGCGACGGGAGTCTCAGCTTCTACGCCGTCTGCTCGGGCGCCCGTGAGGTTGTCTGCCTCGAGCCGCGCGCCGACGGATTTCCGCCCGGGGCTGGTCCGGCCTTCGAGGGGCTGGCGGCGCGGCTGGGCGGCGGGGGAGTGCGCCTCGAGGCGACGACGCTCCAGGAGTACGATCCCGGCTCTGCCATGTTCGACGTCATCCTGCTCCACAACTCGATCAACCATCTCGATGAGGAGGCCTGCATCTCGCTCCTTCGGGATGCGTCGGCCCGGGACAGGTACCTGGCGCTGTTCCGCAAGCTCGCCCGTCTGGCGCGACGCGACGCCACGCTCCTGGTCACCGACTGCTCCCGCCGCAACCTGTACCCGCTGCTGGGGCTGAAGAACCCGATTCGTCCCACGATCGAGTGGCACAAGCACCAGACCCCGGAAGTCTGGGCGCGCCTTCTGGCGCAGGCCGGCTTCGGCCGGAGCAGGATCCGCTGGAGGTCGCCGAACCATCTGCGCTCGGCCGGGCGGGTCCTCCTGGGGAACCGGATCGCCGCGTTCCTTCTCGATGCCCAGTTCTGCCTGACGATGATCAGGCAGTAGGAGCCTGTCCCGCCGGTTTCCGTTCGTCGGGGATGAGGAGCCGTCCGACGAGAGGCAGATCGCGCGCCGCCCGCCTGCCGTCCAGGCGATCGGGAGCGAACGGAGAGGCCAGGAGGAACACGCCGAGCACGAGGATCGAAGGCAGGAAGAAGAGGTTCAGGGTCAGTGCGATGGCGATGTGCAGCGCGATGAGCACGGCGCCCCAGGCGCGGTGGAGGCTCGGGCGGAAGGCGACCGCGATCGAGACGAGCTCCACGTAAATCACCCCGAGGTAGAGGGGCAGCCCCAAGGCGCCCCAGCGCAGGGCCATCCCGCCGAGGAGGGGCTCGACGCCGAACCGGAATCCGGAGCTGGCCACGTGCAGAGAGAACGCGGATGGAGTGAAGACGCCCTCTCCCCGCGAGGCCAGGTGCCAGAGACCGCTCAGAAGCTTGAGGGAGCCGGACATCGAGTAGGTCAGGAGCACGCCGCACTGCACGCCCCAGAAAGCCCTGAGGTAGGCGCGCTTCCCTGCGTCGTCGTCGCCTCTCCCGGATGGGAGGAGGACGAGAAGCAAGGTCGCCAGGAGGAGCAGGTGGTGAACGTGCCGGATCGTGCCGAACGAGTACAGGAAGGCGAAGAACTCGAGGCAGCCGACGAACGCCAGACTGCGCGCCAGGAGCCGATCGGGGACGCACGCGGCGACGAGCGAGCCCAGCACGAAGAGCAGGAGGACCGCGGCCGCGGCCATTCGGGGAGGCACCGCCGCCGTCCACGCCACCGGCCAGAGCGGCTGGATGCAACGCAAGCCCAGGTAGTAGTCCCACAAGGAGAGGTGCCGGAAGGCGATCGACAGGAGCCCCACGTAGAAGCAGCGCGTGAGAGCCCTTGCCTGGGCGTGCGGGCGACGCAGGTCCCGATCCCCAAAGGGCCCATCGGCAAGGCTCCAGAAGAGGTCGAATGGATGCTGGATCGAGAGGTGGTGCGACGCCCCGTCAGCAGCCACCGGCGGGCCGTTCCTTGACGAAGGTCCCGAGGATCGACTCCTCGAAGGCCCCGGTGGTCCGCCGCGCCAGCGGGTCGTAGGTCCGCTTCACGATCTCGTAGCGGATTCCATCCCCCAGGAGGATGTTGGACTCGACGAGGCAGCGGAAGGCCGCCACGCGCTCGCGGTCCCGCGCCTCGAGGGCGGCGCCGAAGCCGTCGAGCACGCCGGCATCGAGCCAGTAGTCGGGGCCGCGATGGAAGCCCGGCGTCGCCATCAGATCGACGGGAGGAGTCAGCGGGCGTCCGTCCACCTCGAGCAGCCGGGCCGTGTACTGACTCTCGACGCGCGGCGCGCCGGAATAGAGCGACCAGGAGAAGAGCGGGAAGATCTCCCTCCCGAGGAAC
>DASRJX010000005.1:0-29779 GCA_035649235.1 Candidatus Cryosericum sp. | reverse complement strand
ACCCGCAGCCGCGGGGCGGCCGCCAGGACGTCCTCCGTGACCTGGGTGTCGGACCGCACCACCAGGCCGTCGAAGTCGCCGATCGCGCTCCGCAGATCGGAGGCCCCGATCCCGGGACGGTGGTCGGCCTCGAGGCCGGCGGCGCGCAGGACCTCGGCGCAGGTCGGCGACACCTTGTCAGCGATCAGCACCCTCACGCCGCACCTCCCTCGAGCACCTCGTCCATCTGGCCCAGCAACGAGCGAACGCCGCCGAGCGTGTGGTCCCCCATGTGGCCGATCCGGAAGGTCGTCTCCTTCAGTCGGCCGTACCCACTCCCGATCGCGTAGCCGCGGCGCCTGAGGGCGCGGAGGAACCCGGCGACATCGAGGCCGCGCGTGTCGCGCACGCAGGTGACGGTGTCGGAGGCGGCCGCCGGATCCGGGAACAGGTCGAGGCGCTCGGCGGCCCAGGCCCGCACCGCGGCCGCCATGTCGCGGTGGCGCGCATAGCGCGCCTCGAGACCTTCCGCCTCGATCCGCTGCAGCTGCCGCCTGAGGGCGACGATGTGGCTCACCGACGGGGTCGCGAGAGGGGTGCGCTTGTCGAAGCAGTTCTTCAGGCGCACGAAGTCGAAGTAGTAGCCTTTCCCTCGCGCGGAGCGCGAGCGCTCCATCGCCCTGGGAGAGACCGCGCACAGCGACAGTCCCGGCGGCAGGGCGAGGCACTTCTGGACGGACGCCAGCGCGACGTCGATGCCGTGGCGGTCCACCTCGATCGGAATCCCGGCCAGCGAGGAGACGACGTCCACCAGCAGGAGGACACCCGGGTGGCGGCGCACCACCTCGGCAATCGTCGCGAGGGGGTTGGTCACGCCGGTCGACGTCTCGTTGTGCACCAGGGCGACGGCGTCGTACGCGCCGGTCCCGAGCGCTCTGTCGAGTGCCGCCGGATCGACGGCCCGACCCCACTCGGTGTCGATCCGGTCGGCGGGCGCGCCGCAGGCGAGCGCCACCTCGTGGAAGCGCTCGGAGAAGGCGCCGCAGACGGGAACCAGCGCCTTGCGGGCTACACAGTTTCGGACGGCCGCCTCCCACAGGCCGGTGGCCGAGGAGCCGGTGATGAAGATGTCGTGCCCGGCCGTGCCGAAGAGCGTCCGGGCGCGCGGCAGGATCTCTCCGAGGATCGCCTGCATCTCCTCGCCACGGTGGCCGATCACCGGACGTGCCATCTCCTCCAGGATCTCGGGAGAGACCTCCGTCGGGCCGGGCGTGAAGAGGATCGGGTGGTCCGAAGGGCTCGCTGGCACCGTGGGCTCGAGGCTCAGTGGAAGAAGTTCTTGCTGATGTCGAAGTAGATGACCGTGCCCATGAACAGGAGGAGCAGGATCAGGCCAGCCTGCATGACGCGCTCCTTGAGCGCGGTCGAGAGATCGTGCCTCAGCATCCCCTCGATCGTGAGCGTGAACAGGTGCCCGCCGTCGAGCGGCGGGATCGGGAAGAGGTTGATGATCCCCAGTTGCAGGCTGACGAAAGCGATGAGCTGGAGGAACGGGATCAGGCCCTCCTCCGCGGCCTCGCCGGAGAACCGGTAGAGGTCCACCGGGCCGGAGAAGGCGCGGAACGACAACTCCCGGGCCAGAAGCTTGCGGAAGGTCACGAACACCAGCCCGATCGATTCGACGTTCTGACGGACGCTCTGGCTCGCCGCCTCGATCAACGGGTAGGTCCGGGTCACCGACGGAGGGGTCGGCACGAAGCCGATCCTCCCCTTGCCGTCCTCCTCCTGCGGCACGATGGTGACTTCGAACGGGCCGCCGTCCCTCTCGATGGTGAAGCGGAGGGACTTGCCGGGGGAGCCCTGGATCGTCTGGTAGACGGTGTTGACCGTGTCCATCGCCACGCCGTCGATCGCCGCCAGCCGGTCCCCCCGCTTCAAGCCGGCTTTCTCGGCCGGCCAGCCCGGCTGCAGGCTGCCCACCATGACGCCGGTTCTCGGGAAGATCCCCGGCCGGCCGACGTCGTTCGTGGTCGACTGGATGGCGAGCCGCGTGGTCACGACCTCCCCGCCGCGGTCCAGGGTGACATCGCGCGTCTGCCCCGGGCTGAGGAGCATCTCGATCTGGAGCTCCTTCCAGGTGGACAGCGACTTGCCCCCGAACGTGAGGATGCGATCTCCGGGCAGGATGCCCGCCTCGCGCGCCGGCGAGTCCTTGTCGACCTCCCCCACGACCGGCGGCTCGTACAGATAGGCGAACTCCTGCACACCGTTCATGAAGATGATGGTGGTCAGAGAGAAGGCCGTCGCCAGGTTGAACACCGCCCCCATCACGAAGACGACGAACCGCTGCACGCGCGAGTGCGCCATCATGTCTCCGGGATCCGGAGGGCTCCCATCCTCCGGCGCCGCTTCGCCCTTGAGCTTCACGTAGCCGCCGAGCGGCACCCAGGAGATGCGGTATTCCGTCCCGCGCCGGACGAATCCCCATATCCTCGGGCCGAAGCCGACCGAGAAGACCTCCACGGTGATACCGAACGCCTTGGCGGCCAAGAAATGGCCGAACTCGTGGAACAACACGACGGAACCGAGCACCCCCAGGAACGGCAGAGCCCCTTCCCAGATCCAACTCATGACAGCACTTGCATCGTCAGGATCTCCTGCGCGGCGCGACGCGCGTGGCGGTCGGACTCCTCCACGTCGTCGAGCGAGTGGACCTGCGCCGGCCGGTGCCGCTCCAGCACCTCCCGCACCAGGTTCGGAATGCCGAGGAAGCCGATCCGTCCTTCCAGGAACGCCTCCACGGCGACCTCGTTGGCGGCGTTGAGCGCCGCGGGGGCGGTTCCTCCGGCGCGCAGGGCAGCGTAGGCCAGGCCGAGGCTCGGGAAGCGCTCCTTGTCGACCGGCAGGAACTCGAAGGTCCGGGCCTGGGCGAAATCGAACGGCGCCACCGGCCCCGGGAAGCGATCGGGATGACCCAGCGCGTACTGGATGGGGGCGCGCATGTCGGGAACGCCGATCTGGCACATCACCGACCCGTCGGCCATCTCGACCATGGAGTGGACGCTGCTCTGCGGATGCAGCACGACGTCGATCCGTTCCGCCTGGAGCCCGAACAACCAGTGCGCCTCGATCACCTCGAGCCCTTTGTTCATGAGCGTGGCGCTGTCGATGCTGATCTTCCGTCCCATCTCCCACACCGGGTGGCGGAGCGCCTCCAGGGGCGTGACCGAAGCGAGGCGCTCGAGCGGCGTCCTGAGGAACGGACCGCCCGAGGCGGTCAGGATGATCCGGCGGACCTCCTCCAGGCGCTCGCCGCGCAGGCACTGATGCAGGGCCGAATGCTCGCTGTCGACAGGGACCAGGCTGCCCCCGTGCGCCTCGGCCGCCGAGCGCATCAGGGCCCCGGCCATCACCAGGCTTTCCTTGTTGGCGAGCGCGACGCGCTTCCCGCTCCGGAGCGCCTGCCAGGTCGGCCTGAGCCCCGCCGCGCCGACGATGGCCGCCAGGACGACGTCCGCCTCAGGGTGGCCGGCCGCCGCGAGCACGCCGGCCTCGCCCACCTCGATGGCAGCCCCGGTCTCGCGCGCCGCCGCATCGAGGTCGTGTCGCCCCCGCGGATCGGCCAGCGCGGCCAGCTTCGGCCGGTGGCGCAGGACCTGGCGGGCCAGGAGGTCGGCCTTCGAGCCCGCGGCGAGGGCCACGACCTCGAAGCGCTCCGGCAGGCGCTCGATCAGGTCGAGGGCCTGCACCCCGATGGAGCCGGTCGAGCCGAGGACCGCAATCCTCCGACGATGCGCTCCGTTCCCCTTCATGACGGCCTCATGGCGAAGAGGTAATAGTAATAGAGCACGGGCGCCGAATACAGCAGCGAATCGACCCTGTCCAGCAGCCCACCGTGGCCCGGCACGAGCGACGCGCTGTCCTTGACCCCCGCCGAGCGCTTGAGCATCGACTCCACGAGATCCCCGACGATGCCGACGACTCCCAGGGCGCCTCCCAGGATGATGCAGTCCATGGGCGCCAGACGCCCGATGAACCAGACCCGGGCCGCGAACGAGGCCAGGAGCGCGCCGAGAAGCCCGCCGATCGCCCCTTCGATCGTCTTCTTGGGGCTCAAGCTGGGGGCCAGGGCGTGGCGTCCCAGACCGTGACCGACGTAGTACGCGGCCACGTCGCTGGCCCAGACGACGAAGAAGAGGAGGAAGACCAGGTCGCTGCCGGTCTCCTCCCCCTTGGGGAGATCGCTCAGCAACCTCAATTCCATGAGATAGCCGAAGAACACTCCGATGAAAGCGGCCGCGAACAGGGTCGAACCGATGTCGCCGAACGCGGGGCCCCAGTCGCCCCCCTTGCGCAGGGCGGCGACCGGAATGGCGAACAGGCCGAACGCCAGGCCGTACTCGATCTTCACCTGGGGAACTGCGAACGAGGCGAGGAGAAGGAGGGCCACCACGGCGCCGAGCACGCGATAGCAGCGATGGCCGCGCGCTTCGGCGAGCCGGTACATCTCGAACAGCCCGATGAGCGCCGCGAGCAGCAGGAGCGCCTGGTAGGGGCCCGTTCCCAGCTTCTTGACGATGAGCCAGAAAATCGGCAGGAAGACGACGGCCGAGACGATCCGCTTGATGCCGGGGCCGGCCGACACCTCGAGGACTAACCCTGGCCGGGGGTCACGGCCACGGGCACGGCCGTCACCCCCACCTTGCCGTACCGGCGCTCCCGCTTCTGGTAGTCGACGATGGCGCGCAGCAGCTCCCCCCGGCGGAAGTCGGGCCACAGCGTCTCGGTCACCCAGATCTCGGCGTAGGCGATCTGCCACAGCAGGAAGTTGCTGATCCGCAGCTCGCCCGAAGTCCGGATCAGCAGGTCGGGATCGGGCTGGCCGGCCGTGTAGAGATAGCGGGAGAACAGCTCCTCGTCCACCGCGGCCGCCGGTTCCGTACGGGCGCGGTCGCGCAGGATGCGGTTGCACGCATCCACGATCTCGGCCCTGCCGCCGTACGAGAGCGCGATGTTGAACAGCAGCCCGGTGTTGTCCCGCGTCGCCCGCATGCCTTCCAGCAGGTCCTGCCGCACCGCGAGGCCGAGCTCTTCCATGCGTCCGATGACGTTGAAGGAGATGTTGTTGTCTTTGAGCGTCTGCAGCTCCTTGCGCAGGTACTCGCGCAGGAGCGACATCAAGGTGTTCACCTCGGGCCGCGGCCGCTTCCAGTTCTCCACCGAGAAGGCGTACAGCGTCAGGACCTCGCATCCGAGGCGGGCCGAGGTCTCGACGACGTCCCGCACCGCGGCGATCCCGGCCCGGTGTCCGGCGACGCGCGGCAGGCTGCGCATGCGCGCCCAGCGCCCGTTGCCGTCCATGATGATGGCGATGTGCCGGGGCAGGCGGTCGAAGTCGATCCGGGCCAGGAGGGCGGCCTCGGGCGTTCCATCGGCGATGAAACCCCGCAGGTTTTTCAGAGGGTCCTGCATGAAGGGCTTGTCTTTTCCACTCTCGCGCCAAGTCGCATCGTATCACACGGTTCCGCGCCGGAGCAAGGAAGACGCCGCGGCCTTCAGACCGTGGCGCGCCGCTCCTTCCGCATGTAGGCCCAGGCGGTCTCGAGGATGTCCTCCAGCCTCGAATGGCGGGGCGACCAGGGCAGCTCGCTCCGGGCCTTGTCGGAGGAGGCGACGAGGCTAGCCGGATCGCCGGGGCGGCGGGGCGACGGCAGCACGGCGATGGGCCGGCCGGTCACGCGCCGCGCCGTCTCGACGACCTGGAGGACCGAGAACCCCTCGCCGTTCCCCAGGTTGTAGATCGCCTGCCGGCCACGGTCGGCGGGTCGATCGATAGCGAGGCGGTGGGCCTCCGCCAGATCCTCGATGTGGATGTAGTCGCGCACCGCGGTCCCGTCGGGAGTCGGGTAGTCGGTGCCGAACACGGGCACCGGGCGTCCGTCGCGCGCAGCCTGCAGGACGTTCGGCACCAGGTGCGTCTCGGGGTCGTGACGCTCTCCCACGCTCCCGTCCAGCGATGCGCCGGCCGCGTTGAAGTAGCGCAGGCAGACCGAGGCCATGCCGTGCGCCTCGCCGTGCCAGAGGAGCGCCCTTTCGAACGCGAGCTTGGTATCGCCGTAGGGATTGGTTGGCCGCGTCGCGTGGTCCTCCTGGAGAGGCAGGCGCTCAGGCTCGCCATACACGGCCGCGGTCGAGGAGAACACGAAGCGGCCGACGCCGCTCCGGCAGGCCCTTTCCAGGAGGACGAGCGACTTCGTGAGGTTGTTGCGGTAGTAGTCCTCGGGATGCTGCACCGACTCGCCCACCTGGCAGGAGGCCGCCAGGTGGACGATCCCTTCGATGCGCCGAGAGGAGAGCAGCGCGTCGATCGCGGCGGCATCCGCGATGTCGGCGACGACGAGGTCCGCTCCTCGCACGTCCTCGCGATGCCCGGAGCTCAGATCGTCCACGACCACGACGGCATGCCCCGACGCGAGCAGCCGGCGGGTCACCGCCGAGCCGATGTAGCCGGCACCTCCCGTCACCAGCAGGTTCACGGGTCCTCCCCTTCATAGAACACCCGGGTCAGGGTCAATCCGCGCGCCGGCGCGCACGGGCCGGCCGCGCGGCGATCCCGCGCGGCGAGAATCGCATCGATATCGTCCGGGCCGTGCAGCCCCTTCCCCACCGCCAACAGCGTCCCCACGATCGTCCGGATCATGTGCCTCAGGAATCCGCCCCCCCGCACCGTGAAGACCAGCTCCTCGCCCTCCTCCTCCAGGCGCGCCAGCGTCACGGCGCGCACCCGGTTCTCCTGATCGCAGTTGGCCGGACAGAAAGAGGTGAAATCATGACAGCCCACGAGGTGTCCCGCCGCCCGCTGCATGGCCGGGACGTCGAGCCCTCCGCGGACGGGCACGACGAATGGCGCATCGAACGGCGAGACCACTTCCGCGCGCGTCATCCGGTAGCGGTATTCCTTGGAGCGCGCGTCGCTGCGCGCGTGGAAGGACGGGGCCGCCTCCCTCGCCTCCAGGACCCGGATCTCCTCGGGCAGGCGGGCGTTGAGACCGCGGCGCAGGCCCGCGAGCGGCAGGCCGCAGGTGGTGCCGAAGTTGGCCACCTGGCCGAGCGCGTGCACGCCGGCGTCCGTCCTGCCCGCCGCGGCGACCGCGATCCGTTCCTGGAGCATGAGGGACAGCCTCTCCTCCAGAACACCCTGGATCGTCGGACGTTGCGGCTGCACCTGCCAGCCGGCGAATCGGGTCCCCACATAGGCGAGCGTCATCCTGATGTTGCGCATGGTCGGCGCCGCGGCGCCCCGGCGATTATAGACCCGGCCGCGCGCGGCCCGTTTGACCCTCATGGAGACGGCCGCTATAATGCCGCCCCTTCTGAATCCGTTTCAGGGTCCTTCGTGACGAGGTGCCCATGTCGATCCGTCCCGCTCTGATCCTGCTCCTGAGCTGTGCACTGGCCCGGGTCGCGTCAGCGACGACCGATCCCGACTATCGGAAGCCGGACAAGGACTGGCTCAAGGGTCCGGTGCAGTGGCTCATGTCGGACGAGGAGGCGAAAGAGTTCAAGAAGCTCAAGAGCGACGAGGAGCGCCAGGCGTTCGCGAAAGCCTTCTGGGAGAAGCGCGACCCGACGCCGGGGACTCCCGGGAACGAGTACGAGGTGATCTTCTGGGAGCGCGTCGAACAGGCGGACAAGGCCTACAAGGACCAGATCCGTAACGGGTCGGTCACCGCCCTGGGGCACGTGTTCATCCTGCTCGGGCCACCGACTTCGCAGCACAAGGACTCGCGCTACACGTACTGGGTCTATGAGCCCAGCCCCCTCAATGGTCTCAAGGAGAAAATGGAGTTCAGCTTCGCGCCGGTGGCCACCGGTCTCCTGCTGCGCTCGCCGAAGATCTTCGAAGAGTACGTCGCGTCCCACGCGGAGACCCGCGGCGTCGGATGGAAGATCCCCCAGATCGTCACCGAGGCACAGCCGGGCGAGCTGATGGCCGCCGCGGCCAAGGAGCCGGTGGAGGACACCTCGCCCGAAAGCCAGCGGCAGATTCCGATCCTGGACGCCATCCTCCTCAAGGGCAGCGGCCCGACAGACGTGCCGTTCCAGGTGACGCACGACTTCTACGCTGCGGTCGACGGCACGACGCTCGTGGTCGCGACTCTCGAGGCGCCTCGCGAAGCGGCCCACGGCAGTAACGATCAGGCACTCCTGGCCTTCGCGCGCTACGCCCCCGATGGAGGCGGCAAGCCGATCAGCGTCACGGGGGACCTGCCCTTCGTGCCCGCGGCCGACAGTCCCTCCGGCAGCTTCATCTACCAGGCCCGCCGCAACCTGAAGCCAGGCACCTACAAGCTCGCCGCGGTCGTGGAAGACAAGGTCGTCAAGGGGCAGATGGGCACGCTCGTGTCCACCGTCAGCGTGCCGGATTACTCCGGCAAGACTTTCGGATTGAGCAGCGTGTCGCTCCTGGCGCAGTTCAGCAGGATCGAGGCCGGGGTCGACCCCGAGGGGGACAAGGGCGCCGGGCTGTACAGCATCGGCTCGTTCCACCTGGTGCCCAGGGCCTCCGCGGTCCTGCAGAAGTCGGACACCCTCGCTTTCTACTACCAGGTGTACAACCCGTCCCCCGACGCGACGACCGGCAAGCCCAGCCTGGAGTCGACGTATACCTTCTTTCTCAAGGACCCCACCGGCTGGAAGCCGTTCCGGAAGCCGGTCGTCAAGCCGGTCGGCCAGGTCGAGCTGTTCGCGATCGACCTCAAGGACCTTCTGAAGCCGGACCAGACCATGCCGGCGGAGTTCCGCATGGAGGTGAAGGTGTCCGACAAGGTCGGTGGGCAGTCCACGACCCGCGAGCTCCAGTTCACCGTCCGGTAGATCCTCAGGGCGCGTTCGCGGCGCCGTCGATCGCCAGGCGGCGGGCGAAGGTGTCGAGGCGCGCCGCCCGACCGAGCGGCAGCGTCACCTTGCGACGGGCGTGCCCGGCGGGGAAATCGACCACGACCGGGTAGTCCGTCCCCTGGAGGTGGGACTTCAGGATATCCGCGAGAGGGATGTCGTTCTCCCGCCGGCGCGCTCGGCACCCTGGGAGGCGTCCTATCACCATCCCCTGCAGCCCGTGCAACCGTCCAGCCAGGCGCAGGTGGGCCAGCATCCGGTCGATACGATAGGGCTCCTCGTTGACGTCCTCCCAGAAGAGGATGGCCCCGCGCGTCTCCAGATCGAAGGGCGTGCCGATCAGCCCGACGAGCAGCGAAAGGCAACCTCCGACGATCGGCCCCTCCCCTCGTCCCGCCCGCAGCACCGTCCGGCGCGGCAGCGCGAATTCCACCGGCGCCCCCGATAGCGCCCGTGCGAGCGAGGTTGCATCGTAGGCCGACGAGTCGGCCAGCTCGGCGACCATCGGTCCGTGCAGCGTCGAGAGCCCGGCGAACCGCCAGGCGGCTGCCTGGAGGACCGTCACGTCGCTGTAGCCGATGAGAGCCTTCGGGTGGGATCGGAGCTGGGAGAAGTCGATCCGCGGCAGGATCCGCTGGCTGCCATAGCCGCCGCGCGCGAACCAGACCGCCTTGAGCCCCGGATCGGCGAAGGCGCGGTTGAGGTCGTCCGCCCGGCCGGCGTCGTCCCCCGCCAGGTAGCCCCGCCGATCCAGGACGTGCGCGCCGCGGTCGACGACGAACTGTCTCTGCTCGAGCCAGGCGATGCCGCGCAGCAGGGCGGCGCGGCGCGGGGGCCCGCCGGGCGCCACGACCGCGACCCGATCGCCCGGACGCAGGGGCGGAGGGACCAGAGTCGTCACGCCGATCGGCTCCTCAGGCGGCGCCCTACCGCCGGCCCCGGTCGGCCGCGCCGGAACTCCCGGCGCGCCCGCGACAGGAGATCGTCCCTGGGGTCGAGCAGCCGCAGCGCCACGGTCGCCAGGGCCTGCGTCGCCACCAGCAGCCCCTCGCGGCCGCGGCGCCCGCCAGCCTGGCGCGCGAACGCCCGCGAGTGCAGCGGCGCCGACCGTGGAGCGATGGCCACGAACGGGTGGATCGCCGGCACGCGATGGCTGACGTTCCCCATGTCGAGCGAGCCCATGCTCTTCCGGGGCGTGTCCACGGTGCGCCGCCCGAGCGCACGCAGTTCCTCCTTGAAGGCGTCGGCGAGGGCGCGGTTGGTGATCATCTCGTCGTAGGGCTCGTCGATCGCCCGGATCCGCACGCGCGCCCCGACGTCGCGAGCGGCCCGGCGGGCCGCCTCCCGGAACGCCCTCTCGACGCGCCCCAGCACCTTTCCGTCGCGGGCCCTGAGCGTGAAGCGCCCCGCCGCCCGATCGGGGACGATGTTGGCGCGCCGCCCGCCCTCGCTGACGATCCCGGGCATGCGGACCTCCTTCGGAAGACGGCGTTTGAGACGCTCCATGTCGGCGAACAGGGCCAGCAGGGCGTGCAGGGCGTTGATCCCCTTCTCGGGAGAGGCCACGGCATGGGCCGCGCGTCCGCGGTAGACGACCTCCAGGGAGTGGCACGCGAGCGAGGTCATGTAGACGCGGTTCTCGGTCGCAGGGTGGAACATGAGCGCGGCGTCGACGCCGCGGAAGGCTCCCCGCCGCGCCATGACGACTTTGCCGCCGATGGTCTCCTCCGCGGGCGTGCCGTACACGACGATCTCACCGCACTCGAGAAGGCTCGACACGACGGCGGCGGCGCCGCACGCGGCCGCGCCGATCAGGTTGTGGCCGCACGCATGTCCGATCTCGGGGAGCGCGTCGTACTCCGCCAGGAGTGCAATGCGGGGGCCGCGCCGGCGGCCGCGTCGGCGCGCCGTGAAGGCCGTCGGCAGGCCGGCGACGCCGCGCCGGACGCGGAAGCCATGGCGCCGCAGGAACCGTACGATCGCGTCGCTGGATCCGGCCTCCTGCAGGCTCAGCTCGCGCAGGCGGAACAGGGTCTTCGAAAGAGCCAGGATGGACGGCGTCAGGCGCCGCAGCGCGCGGGCGACCTCGGTCGATCCTGGCGGAGGCGGAAGGCCGGAGTGAGCCGTAAGCCGAATCCTGTTGCCGCCTGGTGGCGGCCGATGGTCATTCCTCTACCCGCGCGGTCACCCGAGCGGGCGGCGATGCGACCCGCGCGCCGCGGTCTCCCGCGCCGCCGGCCGCGCCGCCAAGCGACCGACCCGGGAGCTACGGGCGGGCCACCCGATGCGCTCCCCTATTTGGCCTTGCTCCTTGCGGGGTTTGCCGAGCTGCCCCGGTCACCCGGGGCACTGGTGGGCTCTTACCCCACCGTTTCACCCTTACCAGAGGGGAAGACGAGCCTCCACCTCGGGCGGTCTGTTCTCTGTGGCACTTTCCTTCCCGTCGCCGGGACTGGGTGTTACCCAGCGCAATGCCCTATGGAGTTCGGACTTTCCTCTCCCCGGTCCCAAAGGCCCGGGCAGCGACCATCCGGCTCACTCCGGCCGGGTGGATCGTAGCAGAGGCCTGTGCTGTGGAGCAACGGAGGGCGCCATAGGGACGTTGTGCTAGCATGACCCGCCGCTTCCAACAACCGTCCCCGAAGCCCGGAGACCGCATGGCCGGCGACGTCACTCTCGAGAAGAACGTACCTCACAGTCTCGATGCCGAGCGGTCGGTCCTGGGCGCCATCCTGATCGAGAACAGCGCCATCAACCGCGCCCAGGAGATCCTGAAGGAAGCCGACTTCTACCGCGATCCCCACCGGCGAATCTTCAAGGTGATGGCCACCCTGTCGGACCGCGCCACGGCCATCGATCCGGTGACCGTCAAGGAGGAGCTGACGCGCGCGGGAGAGCTGGACGCGGTCGGCGGACCGGCCTACATCGCCTCGCTCCTCGATGGCGTGCCGCATTCCTCCAACGTCGAGCATTACGCCAAGATCGTCAAGGAGAAGGCCATCCTCCGGAGCCTCATCGAGGCGGGAGGCCGGATCGTCGCCGCGGCGTACGACGGATCGGAGGAGGTCGAGGAGATCCTCGATCGGTCGGAGCGGCTGGTGTTCCAAATCGCCCAGGACCAGCTGCGCTCCGGCTTCGTGCCGATGCGGACCATCGCCGACCAGAGCCTCAAGACGATTGAGCGGCTCGCCGAGCATCGCAATCTGGTCACCGGCCAGGCCACCGGCTGGCCCACGCTCGACGAGATGACGTCGGGGCTGCAGCCATCGGACCTGATCGTCGTCGCGGCGCGTCCCGGCATGGGGAAGACATCCTTCGCTCTCAACATCGCCCAGCACGCCGCCCGCGAGGGACACAGGGTGGGGGTGTTCTCGCTCGAGATGTCTCGGGAGCAACTCTTCCTCAGGCTGCTGACGGGCCAGGCGCGGGTGGATGCGCACCGGCTGCGGACGGGGCGGCTCGGGCGGGAGGAATGGGACCGCCTGAGCCGGGCGATCGGGGATCTCGCCGGCATCCCCCTGTTCATCGACGACACCGCCGGCACCGGGGTCCTGGAGATGCGCGCCAAGAGCCGCCGGCTCAAGATGGAGCAGGGCCTCGACCTGCTGATCATCGACTACCTGCAGCTCATGCGCGGCCGGGGCCGGTTCGAGAACCGGAACCAGGAGATCTCCGAGATCTCGCGCTCCCTCAAGGAGCTGGCGAAGGAGCTGCACCTGCCCGTGATCGCCATCTCGCAGTTGTCCCGCGCCCCGGAGCAGCGGGGATCCGACCGGCGGCCCCAGCTCTCGGACCTGCGCGAATCGGGCGCCATCGAGCAGGACGCCGACGTCGTCCTGTTCATCTATCGCGAGGAGCTGTACAAGCCGACGGAGGAGAACTTCGGAAAGGCGCAGATCATCATCGCCAAGCAGCGCAACGGCCCGATTGGCACGTTCGACATGACGTTCATCCGCGAGTACACGCGCTTCGAAGAGCGCGAGTGGCGCCAGGAGTGACCGGGCTGCCACTGGAGCAGCACCGCCCGACGTGGGCGGAGATCGATCTGGATGCCCTGGCGCACAACGTGCGTGTCCTGCGCGGCCGGCTGGGCGTCACGCGGATCATGGCTGTCATCAAGGCCAACGCTTACGGGCACGGCGCCGTGCCGGTGGCGCGACGCCTGTCTCGCGAAGGGATCGACTGGCTGGCCGTCGCCCTCCCGGAGGAGGGCATCGAGATCCGGCGCGCCGGTGTCGAGACGCCGACGCTCGTGATGGGCGGCTTCGCCCCGGCCCAGGCCGATCTCGTTCTGGAGCACGGGTTGACGGCCGCGGTCTTCCGCCGGGACCAGGTGGAGGCGCTCTCCGCCGCCGCGGCGCGGCATGGTCGCACGGCCGAGGTCCACGTCAAGATCGATACCGGCATGGGGCGTCTGGGGGTGCCGGCGCGGGAGCTGGGCGGGTTCGCCGATCTCCTCTCCAGCGCCGCGGGGCTGGACGTCACGGGCGCATTCTCCCACCTGGCGGCGGCGGACGATCCCGAAGATCCCTTCACCGCCACGCAGGTCGCCCTCCTCCTCCGCTCCGTGGCGGCGCTCAAGGAGCGTGGCCTGCGTCCCGAGCTGGTGCACGTGGCCAACAGTCCGGCGGTCGTGGACCATCGCTCCACCTGGATGACTCTCGTCCGGCCGGGGCTGCTGCTCTATGGCTACAACCCGGTGACGCGCGGCCACCTGCTCCCGGTGCGTCCCGTGATGGCGGTCCGTTCCCGGGTGATCGACCTCCGGGAGGTCGCGGCCGGCTCCTCCGTCGGCTACGGGCGCACCTGGAGGGCCAAGGAGCCGGCCCGCATCGCGACCCTCGCGATCGGCTATGCCGATGGTCTGCCCCGCGCCGCCGGCAACCGTGGTCACGTGCTGCTGCGGGGCCGTCGAGCGCCCATGGTCGGACGGATCAGCATGGATCTCACCACTCTGGACGTGACGGCCATCCCCGAGGCGGCGCTCGACGACGTGGCGACCGTCCTCGGCCCTGCGGAGGGGGGACTGATCGGCGCCGACGCCGTGGCGAACGCCGCCGGGACCATACCGTGGGAGATCCTGGCCCGGATCGGCGGACGCGTGCCTCGCCTCCTGCTCGAAGGTGGGAATACCGTACTCTCCTCGCGATTCAGCGATCCGGCCGGGGGATGAGGGCGCGAGTGGCGCTATGATTCGGCTGCCGGAGGTAGACAAGTGGACAACTGGCTCCTGAGGGGCGTCCTCGTCGCCCTCTCGATGTTGCTCGGGGCGTGGGCCCGCCCCGCCACTCTCGTTCCCGTGAATCTCTGGGGCCCGCTCCTCGGCCTTCTAGCCGCCCTGACGATCCTGGAGGTCGAGCGCCGGCTCCGGCCGCTCCAGCTGAACGTGCTCCTCGGGGGCCTGGCCGGCCTGTTCGTCGGGGGCGGACTCGCGGCCATCGTCGAGTTCCTCCTGCCGCTCGACGGCCTGCCTCTGGTGCCGCCGCCCTTCGCGCGCGGCTTCCTGCTCCTGCTGTTCGGCTACATCGGGATCGCCGTGGGAGCGGCGCGCGCCGATCGGCTCTCGATCGGCAGCCTGCGCTCCGCGTGGTCGGCGGGAGAGAAGCGCCAGGGGTACAAGATCCTCGACACCAGCGTGATCATCGATGGCCGGATCGCCGACGTGTGCGAGACCGGGTTCCTGGACGGCACCCTGGTGGTGCCGCAGTTCGTGCTGCGGGAGCTGCAGTACATAGCCGACTCGCAGGACGCACTCAAGCGCAACCGTGGCCGCAAGGGGCTCGAAATCCTGCAACGCATCAAGAAGGGGCCGCACGCCAACGTGATGATCTCCGAGGCCGACTACCCCGAGATCAAGGACGTCGACATGAAGCTCATCGAGCTGGCGAAGCAGCTGTCCGGCAAGATCCTCACCAACGATTTCAATCTCAACAAGATCGCCGAGCTGCGCGGCGTGCCCGTGCTCAACATCAACGTGCTGGCCAACTCGCTCAAGCCGGTGGTGCTGCCAGGGGAGCCGATGAAAGTCTTCATCCTCAAGGAAGGCAAGGAGCCGAACCAGGGCGTCGGGTACCTCGACGACGGCACGATGGTCGTGGTGGACAACGCGAAGCGGTTCCTGGGCAAAAACATCGACATCACCGTCACGTCGGTGCTCCAGACGACGGCCGGAAAGATGTTCTTCGGACGATCCGAGTCCGGTGGCGCCGAGGAGGCGTCCTCCTTCGAGCAGCGCCCCCGGAGGACCGGCGCATGAGGCGCCTCCTCCCGATCGCGTTGATCGCGCCGTGCCTGCTGGTCCCGGCGGAGCGCGCCGCCTTCGGCCGGGAGGCCGGGCCGGCCACGGCTTTCCTGGTCCTGCCGTTCGAGAACGTGGCCGAGGATCCATCCCTTGGGTGGCTCTCGACAGGGCTCGCGCTGCACACCGCGGAGCACATGCGCGGCGAAGGCTGCGCCGTCGTCGACGACGAAGATCGCGCCGTGCTCCTGGAGGGAAGCGGCATCCCCGCGGGCGCCCCCTTGACCCTGGCGAGCGCCCTGGAGTTGGGGCGGAAGATGCGATCGCGGCCCGTGGGCGTCCGGCCCGATCGGCTGGTGCTGGGCCGGTTCAACGTCCAGGAGGGGGACCTGACCTTGTCCGCGCGGGTCATCGACCTGGCGACCGAAGGGGCGCACCCGTGGATCTCCCGCCAGGGACGGCTCAAGGACCTGATCGAAGTCCACACGAGCCTGGCCCAGGCCCTGGCGCGCGATTCCGGGGCGCATGCCCAGGGGCACACCGCGCGCAACCGGGGCAAGGATTCCGATCCGCCGCTCCTCGCGTTCGAGACCTACTGCCGGGGCATGGCGGAGACCGATTCGAAGAAGCGCTTGGCGCTTCTGCGCCAGGCGCTTCAGGAATACCCGGGGTATCCCGTGGCTGCCTACCAGGCCGCGACGCTGCTCGCCCGTGGTGAGAAGTGGGACGAGGCGGCGGAGACCCTGAAAAAGGCCACCTCGGACGCCCACCCGTACGAAGCGGAGTTCCATCTTCTCTCTGCCATGGTCGCGTTGCAGCGCCAGGATCCACCCGGGGCCGCGGAGGAGGCCCGGCGTTCCCTCGAGTACTCCGAGTCGGCCCGCGCGCACGTCGCGCTGGGCCGCGCCCGGCTCGCGCAGGGCGACCGGGACGCCGCCCGATACGAGCTCGACAAAGCCCAGGCGCTCGACCCCGCGGAGCCGGACCTCGAAGATCTGAGACGGTTGCTGAAGCGGGAGGCGCAGGCGGGAGGACAGAAGCCGTGACGCTATCGGACCTCGACATCGCGCGGCGGGCGACGCTGGTTCGGATCGAAGCCCTGGCCGAATCCATCGGCCTCCGACCCGAGGAGGTCGAGCCTCACGGCCGCTACAAGGCGAAGATCGCGCTGGGCGCACTGGACCGCCTGCGCGATCGCCCGGACGGGAAATACATCTGCGTCACCGGCATCAACCCGACGCCCCTGGGGGAGGGGAAGACCGTCGTCACCATAGGCCTCACCCAGGCCCTCCGGCGTCTCGGCAGGCGGGCGCTGTCGACCTTGAGGCAGCCGTCGATGGGCCCGGTGTTCGGCATCAAGGGCGGCGCCACGGGAGGCGGCTACTCGCAGATCGTCCCGCTCGAGGAGATCAATCTTCATTTCACCGGCGACTTCCATGCCGTGGCCTCGGCTCACAACCTGCTCGCGGCCCTGATCGACAATCATCTGTTCCAGGGGAACCCGCTCGACCTCGATCCGGAGGCCGTGCTGTGGCGCCGCACGCTCGATCTCAACGACCGGGCCCTGCGCCGCGTCCGCATCGGCGTCGGGGGAGGCACGAACGGGGTCGAGCGTGAGACGGGGTTCGACATCACGGCCTCCTCCGAGGTCATGGCAATCCTGTCGCTCGCCACGGGGCCGGGCGATCTGAAGGAGCGTCTGGGCCGCATCCTGATCGGAACGACGCGGGAAGGCCGCCCGGTGCGCGCCGAGGCGCTCAAGGCGAACGGCGCCATGGCGGCCGTGCTGCACGAGGCGCTGAAACCGAACCTGGTGCAGAACCTCGAGGGGGGCGGGGCGTTCGTGCATTGCGGTCCCTTCGCCAACGTGGCGCACGGCAACAACTCCATCCTCGCCGACCGTCTGGCGCTGAAGCTCGCCGACTACGTGGTCACCGAGAGCGGTTTTGGATCGGAGTGCGGGGCTGAGAAGCTGTTCGACATCAAGTGCCGGGTGTCCGGCAACATCCCCTCCGCCGCCGTCATCGTCTGTTCCGTCCGCGCGCTCAAGCTCCACGGCGGGGCTGCGATAGACACCAAGAACCCCGCCTCCTGGAAACGGCCGGACGCGGCCGCGGTGGAGCGCGGCTGCGCGAACCTGGCGAAGCATGTGGAGATCATCCGACTGTTCGGGCTTCCCGCAGTGGTGGCCATCAACCGCTTCGATTCCGACGCTCCGGAGGAGATAGAAGCGGTGCGGGTCGCGGCGCGGGCGGCTGGCGCCGCGGCCGCGGTCCCCGTCGAGGTCTGGGGCCGAGGCGGTGAAGGAGGGCTGGAGCTGGCCGAGGCCGTGGAGCGGGCCAGCTCTGGGCCGTCCCAATTCCGTCCCCTGTACTCCCTCGATCTCGGCATCGAGGAGAAGATCGAAACCCTCGCCACGCGAATCTACGGTGCGTCGGGCGTGAGCTACAGCGACGCGGCGAGGAGCCGCATCGAGTTCCTTCGCCGCGAGGGGTTCGGGACGCTGCCGATCTGCATGGCGAAGACCCCGCTGTCCCTGTCCCACGACCCGACGCGCAAGGGCCGTCCGGAGGGGTTCGTGCTTCCGATTGCGGAGGTCCGCATCGCGGCCGGGGCAGGCTTCATCTATCCACTCGCAGGCAGCATCATGACGATGCCGGGACTCCCGAAGGTCCCGGCAGCGGAGGGGATCGACCTCGACGGCACGGGTCGCGTGCACGGCTTGTTCTGACGGCCCGCCCTACACAATTCCTCGTGGCATCAGCCTTGCTAGGCCACAGCCGGATGGTTCCGGCTATGAACGAGTCGTACGGCCGGATCGGGAGACCGGATGCCGCTCGCGATTCACCGCGATCGCCAGAAATCCCTGTCTGTCGTAGTGTTGCTCCTGGCGGTCCTGTGTCTCGCCGGCACCGACGTCGCCTCAGCGGCCGAATTGAGGATTTCCTGGGCGTCCGGCAATGAGTCCGATCTGCGAGGCTACCGTCTCCGATACCGGACAGAGCCCGGCAACCAGACCGAGGTGATCGATCTCGGTCCTGGAACGGTCTTCACGGTCAGCGGGCTCGAGTTGGATACGACTTACGCTTTCGCAGTCTCCGCTTACGATGACGCGAACAACGAAAGCGCCCCCTCGGCGGAGCTGACGGCCCGAATCCCGTCGAGCCTCGCTCCCATCCCCGTCGTGCTCGGTGCGATCGATACGGTCAGCCATTCCATGTACCTCGCGCGTTCGCATCATCAGGCGATGCGTTTCTCGGGGAGAAACTTCCAGCCTGGCGCCGTGATCTCGCTCGGACCGGACATCCTCGTCAGGCAGCCGACGACCGCTCCCGGGGGCGATCTGCTCGCCACCGTCGAGGTGGCCGAGGACGCCGTGCTGGGCCCGCGGCTCGCGACGGTCGCGAACCCGGATCAGGGCATCGGAAGCACGTCCCACCTCCTCCATGTCGTCAAGACTCCGGACGGCAACAGCGACTGCGCTGTCGACATCCTGGACCTGAACGCCTTGGCGAGGGCCTGGAATGAAATTCTCGGGGAACCTCGCTTCCTGGCCGGGTCGGATCTGGATGGGGACGACTTCGTCGGGCCGGAGGACCTGACGATCCTCGTCAGGTTCCTGGGCCTCCGGCCCTGGGGGTGCCCTTGACGCCCCCTGCTCCGGCTCCATATTCGACCATGGGGAGGTGCGACTGATGCCTCGTGGTTGGACGTGGGCTGGTAGGGCTTCGACCCGGCTGCGAGCGCTCGGGCTGGGAATTCTCGTCGTCTTGTGCCTGCCGGGTTGTGGGGGCGGCGGGGGCGGCGACGACTCCGACCCGGTCATCTGCACGAACCTGGCCTTCGACAGCGTTCTGTTCACCCCAGCCGACGGCGACGTCTACTTCGAGGAGGGCACCAGCACCTGTACCAGCCTCGAGGTCAGCGTCCTGGTCTCCAACCTGAGCGGCATCTGGACCGTTGGGTTCGATCTGACGTACCCCACGACCCTCCTGCAGTACGATTCGTACTCCCTGGGTCCGCTGCTGCAGAAAGGAAGTCCCGTATCCCCCCTCTTCTACAATGTCAGCCCGATCGCCGGAGGCCTGCAGGTCTTGTTGAGCCGGTTCGCGCCCGATCCTCCCGTCGCGGCTGTGGGGAGCGAGGAGCTCCTCACGCTCCGATTCAAGCGCATTGGTCCCGGCGCCGCGGCCATCGACTTCAACACCGGCGGCGGCAGCATCGTGAGCGAATCGATCCTGGATGATGGCGGCTTGCCGCGCCCTGCGGTCTTCGCGCCCGGACACGGCGGCATGGTAACCGTGCCCTGATGGACCGCCGGACCTACGTGCTGCTGACCGGGGTGTCGCTCGCGCTGGTCGCGGCGCTCCTAGGTACGCCGCTCTGGGATCACTGGTACTACAGCGGACTGCAATCGAGCCCCGGCGCCACCATGCCCGTGGCCGCCGTCGTCGCGTCGCCGCGCCCGTCACCTACGCCCTCCCGGGCTGGGATGTGGTCGCCCTCGCCTCCGGCAGGCACGCCGGAGCCCGCCTGGAGCCCGGCCCCGACCAACTCCGCGTCGAAGCGGTCTGCGGTGGACAGCGGGACCACCACGAGGGCTGCCGGGCATCCGGTCTCCCCCCCCGGCCCGGCGACCGAGCGACGGGCGGTTGTCCCGCGGCCTGAACCGGCCGCCCCGGCCCCGGAGTCCTCTGCGGCCGAGGCTCATCCGACGTCCCCGGCGGGCACCGACCGATCGGCGGGGGGTTCGGGGGTCTTCTACGCGCAGCCCGCCCCGGCCCTTACACCTCCTCAGAGGGATCGTCAGGCGGAGGCCCGGCCTCCCGATCCGGCCCGAGGCGGGAGCTCTTCGTCCCGCATCCAGCCTGTCCCGGCGGCGCCAGGCGAGCCGAATCCGTCCCCTGCGGGTGCACCCGTCGTCACCCTGATTCCTGAGCCGATCGAGTCGTGGCCGGGCGGCATGATCGTGGTCACCGTGCACGTGTCGGACGCGGATTCCATGTCGAGCCTGCCGTTCCACCTGCGCTTCGACCCACAGATCCTGGAGTACGTCGGCAGCGAGGCAGGACCGGAACTCGCGGCATCCCATGAAGCCGTGCTCCTGGCCTCGGTCAACCCGAACCGGCCCGGCGACCTGGCCGTCGGCCTGTCTCTGGTGGAGTCGTCCGGCCTGTTCACGGGGTCCGGGGCCCTCGTCCTCCTTCAATTCCGGGCCGTCGCGGAAGGCGAGTCGGATCTCGAATTCGATCGGGCCACGCTGCGCGGCGCCACCAGCCAGCCGCTCGACGCGCGCTTCGAGAAGACCCGCATCACGGTCCGGTAGGCTCCCCCGACCCGGATCCGGAGACCGCCGGTGAGGCGCGGCGGCGGACGACCTCGACGGCATCGAACGGACGGCGCTCGAGCGGATCGGTCGCCTCGTCGAGTGCTCTCAGGAGCGGCTGCTCTCCGGGATCTTCGAGGATGAACCCCCGCACCACGAACAGGTGACGGGCCGCACGCGCTGTCTCCAGAACCGCAGCCTCGGTGAAGCCCCGGGACGGTTTGGAGGAGACCTGCTCCCAGGGCGCTACCCCGCGGTAATAGTGCTTCCACGGCAGGCCGATGCCCCCGAAGACCAGCACCCGATCTTCCGGCCCGGACGCCTGCGAGACATACGCGGCGGCCGAACGCACGTCCTCCCGGTGGTATCGGGGCGAGCTGTGCAGGTTGAGAAGCGACGCTCCCTGGAGGAGCAGGAGCGACGCTCCGAGCACGGGCCCGAGGGGCTTTCGCCCAGTTTGCCGCAGGGTCCCGGCCGCGGCCAGGCAGAGGAGGCAGAGGAAAGACATGCCGACGTGCCGTGGCGCGAAGCGATGGTCGGTCCACAGGCTCGCCGCCACGACCATCCCTGGAGGAACGATCCCGAGTGTCAGCAGGGCGGCGGCCTGGCCACGTCGTCCGGACGCGGCGATCTCCCGGTAGCCCAGCACCAGCAGCATCGCCAGGATGGCGACGCCCGCCAGCATCGTGAGGCTCTCCGAAACGGCCGGAAGACGGATCGGCCGGGAGTGCCATTCCAGAGGCCCGGGGCCGATCGTGTAGCCCGTGGCCAGCGCGATCGGAGCATAGAGAACGGCTCCCAGCCTGGGGCCGCCCAGATTGCTGAAGCCGAAGCCGTGCGGTCCGCCCCGAAGCGCCGGGGCGAGAAGGGCCAGCCAGAGCCACGCAAGCCCCAGGGCGCCCAGAACGCTCAGAGAGAGCCGGCGGGCGACCCGCACGCCCGACGTGGTGAGAGATCCACTGGGAGGCCCGGCGCGCTCCAGGATCCGGATCGCCGCGATCCACAGGATCTCGACGACCAGGAGCGTCACTGTCGGAGAGAAAGTCGAGGCGGCGGCCAGGCCGAAGGCGAGACAGCCTGCGAGACTCGAGCCCGTGGGACGCCGCATCGCCCTCAAGAAGAACAGCGTGCCGATCCCCGCCAGAAGCCAGGCCAGAGGGTACCAGCGCGCCTCGCGGGAGTGCCAGACGAAGAACGGCGACACGGCCACGGCCGCGCCCAGGCGCCACGCGAGCGGGCGGCCGCCGACCTCCTTCCCCAGGAGCCACGCGATCGGCACCAGGGCGATCCCGGCGAGGACCGACGGCAGGCGCACCGCCCACTCGCCGACGTCGCGCTCGACCCATGGAGCGAGCAGGAGGGTGTAGGCCGACAGACCCCGGAACAGAACGCGCATCACGGTCCAGGAGGTGCTGCGCGCCACGGCGAGCGCCGTTTCGATGCTGGAGCACTCGTCCAGCCACAGTGAGGCCGCGCCCAGTTCCGGCAGACGGAGCGCCGCGGCCGCGAGGAGCAGCGCCGCTAGCGCCAGGGGGACGCCGCGGCTCCCGCTCCCTAGAACTGACGCTTCATGTGCGAGCCCGGACGCGGGGATCGGACCTGCCGGTACGATGCGGCGTCCGGCTCGAACGCGCGCCGCATCGGGTCCTTGCCCAGCCAGCGCCGGATCACGCCGATCGGAGTGAAGATCAGGTAGAAGAGGACGGAGAGGAGGATCCGCGTGTTGATCCAGCCGAGCGCCCGACCGAGGCGCATCCAGTAGTCGTACGGGTAACGGAGGATCGGCGGATACACGAGCGCCGCGGCGATCAGGGAACCGGACAGGGCGAGGCTCCAGATCTTCGGGGCCTGCCCGCTGCGCACCGCCGGCCACGCCCCCACCAGGGCGAACGCCCCGCCGACGATCAGCCCGAAGGATCGCCACTGCCCTCTCGCCGCCTTCTGCTCCATGGGGATGCTCAGTCGAGAACGAACTCCTTCTGCCAGTCCCGGCCTTCCACCCAGGGCTTCTGCCGACCCTTCTCGAGCACGCAGTTCTCGAGCACCAGGAGATCCATCTCGGTCCGCATGAAGCAGCGGTAGGCGTCCTCGGGCGTGCAGACGATCGGCTCCCCCCTGACGTTGAACGAGGTGTTGACCAGGACGCCGCAGCCCGTCTTCCTCTCGAAGGCGCGCAGCAGGCGATGGTACCTGGGGTTCGTCTCCTCGTGCACGGTCTGGATGCGGGCGGAGTAATCGACGTGCGTCACGGCCGGGATGTCGGACCTCGGCACGTTCAGGAGATCGATCCCCCACAGGCTCTCCTGCTCCCGGGTCATGGGAATGCGGCGCTTCTCCTGGACCGGCGCGACCAGCAGCATGTAGGGGCTGTCGGCGTCCATCTCGAAGTAGTCGGCCAGGCGCTCGCGCAGCACCGAGGGGGCGAACGGACGGAACGACTCCCGGTACTTGATCTTGAGATTCATCACGGACTGCATCTTGGTGCTGCGCGCGTCGCCGATGATGCTGCGACCGCCGAGCGCCCGCGGGCCGAACTCCATCCGTCCCTGGAGCCAGCCGACCACCTTCTCGCTGGCCAGCTCGTCCGCCACGCGATCGATCATCGCCTCGTCGTCGAGACGCGTGTAGGGCGCCTCCCTCCCCTTGAGGAAGGCTTCGATCTCCTCGTTGGAAAAGGACGGCCCGAGGTAGGCCCCGCTCATGGCATCGCCGCGGCCGTTCACGACGCGCGGTTGCCCGTCCATCTGGTGCCAGGCCGAAAAGGCCGCGCCGATGGCCCCGCCGGCGTCGCCGGCGGCCGGCTGGATCCACAGGCGCTCGTACGGTCCTTCCCGCAGGATCCGTCCGTTGCCGACGCAGTTGAGGGCCACGCCGCCCGCCAGGCAGAGATCGGTCGCCCCCACTTCCTTGTGGAGCGTCCGTGACAGGCGCAGCATCACCTCCTCGGTGACGTCCTGGACGGAGCGCGCCAGATCCATCTCGCGCTGCGTCAGGGGCGACTCGGGCTCCCGGGGCGGCCCTCCGAACAGCTCGTCGAACTTCCTGTTGGTCATCCTCAATCCGGTGCAGTACTGGAAATAGTCCATGTTCATCCGGAAGGTGCCGTCCGGCTTGAGGTCGAGCAGATGATCCAGGATCGCCTGGACGTACTTGGGGCGACCGTAGGGAGCAAGTCCCATGACCTTGTACTCGCCGGAATTGACCTTGAATCCGGTGAAGTACGTGAAGGCGGAGTACAGCAGGCCGATCGAGTGCGGGAAGTGAATCTCCCACAGCGGCGTCAGCCGGTTCTCCTCGCCGACCCAGGCGGAAGTGGTCGCCCACTCCCCCACCCCGTCCATACACAGGATGGCCGCTTTCCGGAAGGGCGAGACGTAGAAGGCGGATGCGGCGTGCGACTCGTGATGCTCCCCGAAGAGGATCGGCGGCAGCTGCGCGCGACCAAGGCCCTCCTCGGTCGCGGTCAGCTCCTTTTCCAGGAGGTCCTTGAGCAGGAGCTTTTCTTTCAGCCAGACGGGCATCGCGGCGACGAAGGAGCGGATCCCGCGCGGCGAGAAGCCGAGGTAGGTCTCCAGGAGCCGCTCGAACTTGACCAGCGGCTTGTCGTAGAAGGCGACGTAGCGCAGGTCCTTGAGGGACACGCCGGCCTCCCGGAGACAGTAACGCACCGCGTGGACGGGGAACCGCGCGTCGTGCTTCTTGCGGGTGAACCGCTCCTCCTGCGCGGCGGCGACGATCTCCCCATCGCGCACCAGGCATGCTGCGCTGTCGTGGTAATAGGCCGAGATCCCGAGGATATGAGTGCTCATGATGGTTCGTGTCCCGCGCCCCCCGGCGCGCCGGCTGGAGGCCCGACTTTACCACGACCCTCCTCCGGTCAACGAGTTCCTTCCCGCCCGGTTGTTGTCCTCGGACAGGCCCCCCGGGCGGACGGTGCCCCCCGAGGTCGGGGGCGCCTCAGTATTCCGACCAGCTCCGGATTTCGAGGCTGTCGATCGACTTGCGGAGGATGGCCTGCGCGAGCCGCTGGCCGAGCTGCAGGTTGGTGATCAGAGGGACCCCGTGGTCGACCGCGGCGCGGCGGATCATGTAGTCGTTCGTCAGCTCCTCTTCGGAGGCGTCCTTGGGGATGTTGACCACGAGGTCGATCTGCCCGCTGCGGACCAGGTCGATCGCATTGTCCTTCGATCGCTCGAGCGGCCAGGCGACGGGCGTGACGTCGACGCCGCTTCCCTTCATGAAATCCGCCGTCCCCCGGGTGGCGTAGAGCTTGACGCCCGCCGCCGCCAGTGTCCGGGAGCTCGCGAGGAAGGCCGCCTTGGAGGCCACCGGTCCCGTGCTGAGCAGGGCCCCGCGGATTGGCAGGCGGAAGCCGACCGACAGCAGCGCCTTGAGGAACGCGTCGTCGAAGTCCTCGCCGATGCAGCCCACCTCCCCCGTGGAGGACATCTCCACGCCCAGCACCGGATCGGCGCCCTGCAGCCGCGTGAACGAGAACTGCGGGGCCTTGACGCCGACGTAGTCCAGCTCGAACACCGAGGCGTCCACCTTCCGGATCGGCCGGTCCATCATGATGCGGGTCGCGAGGTCGATGAAATTGACCTTGAAGATCTTGGAGGCGAACGGGAAGGAGCGCGACGCCCGCACGTTGCACTCGATCACCATGACGTTGTTGTCCCGCGCGATGAACTGGATGTTGAAGGGCCCGTTGAGATCGAGGGCCCCGGCGATGCGGGCGGCAATGCGCCGAGCCCGCCGCGTGGTCTCGATGTAGGTGCGCTGCGGAGGGAGAACCAGCGTGGCGTCGCCGGAGTGGACGCCCGCGTTCTCCACGTGCTCCGAGATCGCGTACACGACGATCTCCCCTCCCCTGGCGACCGCGTCGATCTCGATCTCCTTGGCGTTCTCGATGAACTTGGTGATCACCGTCGGATGCTCCGGCGACATCTCGGAGGCGCGCTCCAGGACCGCGTGCAGGCTCTCGTCGTTCTCGGCGACGGCCATGGCGGAGCCCGACAGGACGTACGACGGCCTGACGAGCACGGGGTAGCCGACCTTGTGGGCGAAGGCCTTCGCCGCCTCCATCGTGGTGACCTCCACCCAGGGCGGCTGGTCGATGCCCAAGGCGTCACAGCAGGCGGAGAACTTGTGTCGATCCTCCGCGTTGTCGATGCTCCGCGCCGACGACCCCAGGATCCGAAGGCCGGCGTCGGCGCAGGCGAGGGCCAGGCTGTTCGGGGTCTGTCCCCCGACGGAGACGATGACGCCGAGGACGCCTTCCCGGGCGTGGATCTCCTGGATCGCCTCCAGGGAGATCTCGTCGAAATACAGCCGGTCGCAGACGTCGTAGTCGGTGCTTACGGTCTCCGGATTGCAGTTCAGCATGATCGTGCCGTAGCCGAGCTCGCGGAGGGTCTGGACCGTGTTGACGCAGCACCAGTCGAACTCGACGGAGCTGCCGATGCGGTACGCACCCGGACCGAGGACCAGCACCGAGCGCTCCCGGTCGAAGGACACGTCGTCCTCCTCGCCGTGGTAGGTCAGGTACAGGTACTTCGTGCGCGCCGGGTATTCGCCGCCCAGGGTGTCGATCTCCTTGACACACGGGCGGATCCCGGCGGCCGCGCGCTCCGCGCGGACCTCCTTCTCGCTCCGCCCGGAGAGCTGTCCGATCTGGCGATCGGAGAAGCCGGCCTGCTTGGCCTGAAGCACCAGATCGGCGGGCAGGGGCCCGCCGCGCGCCGTGCGCACCTGCTCGGCCAGCCGCGCGATCCCCTGGATGCGCGCCAGGAACCAGGGATCGATCGCCGTCAGGCGATGGACCTCCTCGATCGACAGCCCGCGCGCGAAGGCGCTCCCGACCGCGAAGGCGCGGCGGTCGGTCGGCTGGGACAGCTCCGTGCGGACATCCTTGAACCGCATGAGCTCGTCCGCGAGGATGCCCTCGACCCCGATGTCCAGCATCCGCAGCGCCTTCTGGAGCGCCTCTTCGAAGCTCCGGCCGATCGCCATGACCTCCCCGACCGACTTCATCCCGGAGCCGAGCCGGGTCGACACGCGGCGGAACTTCTTGAGGTCCCACCTTGGCACCTTGACCACCACGTAGTCGAGAGCCGGCTCGAAGCAGGCCGTCGTCACCCCGGTCACCTTGTTCGGGACCGAGGTCATGGGGAGCCCGAGGGCGAGCTTGGCCGCGACGAAGGCGAGCGGATAGCCGGTCGCCTTCGAGGCGAGCGCGCTGCTCCGGGACAGCCGCGCGTTCACCTCGATGATGCGGTAGTCGCCGGAGCGCGGATCGAGGGCGTACTGAATGTTGCACTCCCCCACGATTCCCAGGTGACGCACGACCTTGAGGGCGATCTCCCGCAGGTGGTGGTACTCGCGGTTGCTCAGGGTCTGGCTGGGCGCCACCACGATCGACTCGCCCGTGTGGATGCCCATCGGGTCGACGTTCTCCATGTTGCACACGGCCACGCAGTTGTCGTTCAGGTCCCGGACCACCTCGTACTCGATCTCCTTCCAGCCGGCCAGGCTCTCCTCGATCAGGACCTGGGGAGCGTGCGAGAACGCCATGCCGGCCCGCTCGCGCAGGGCGTCCGCGTCGTGGCAGACCCCCGATCCGAGTCCACCCAGGGCGTAGGCGATCCGGAGCATCACGGGGTATCCGATCCGATCCGCCGCGGCCAGCGCCTGCTTCATCGACGTCACGGCCTCGCTGCGGGGCGCCTTGGCGCCGATCTCGGCCAGCCGGGCGTTGAACCGCCCGCGGTCCTCCGTGTCGCGGATCGACTCCACGGGCGTGCCCAGGACCTCGACGCCGTGCCGCGCGAACACGCCTGCGTCGTCCAGGGCGACGCCGCAATTGAGCGCCGTCTGTCCCCCAAAGCCGAGGAGGACGCCGTCCGGGCGCTCCTTCTCGATGATCCGCTCGACGAAGTAGGGCGTCACCGGCAGGAAGTAGATCTGCTCCGCGAGCCCTTCCGACGTCTGGATGGTCGCGATGTTGGGGTTCACGAGGACGGTCCTGACGCCCTCCTCCTTGAGAGCCTTGATCGCCTGACTGCCGGAGTAGTCGAATTCGCCGGCCTCGCCGATCTTCAGGGCGGAGCTTCCGAGGAGCAGGACCTTGCCGGGCCGCTTCCCCCCGGGCGGCCCCGCGGCTCGCGAGTTCAACGGAGCATCTCCAGGAATCTCTGGAACAGGAAGGCCGTGTCGGTAGGGCCGGGGGACGCCTCAGGATGAAACTGCACGCCCCTGGCGGGCTTCCACTCGTGGCGGATGCCTTCGTTGGTGCCGTCGTTGGCGTTCACGAACCACTCGCGCCAACCCGGCGGGAGCGTCGCGCCGTCGACGGCGTACCCGT
This sequence comes from Candidatus Cryosericum sp., assembly GCA_035649235.1. Taxonomy (GTDB): domain Bacteria; phylum Acidobacteriota; class Polarisedimenticolia; order Gp22-AA2; family Gp22-AA2; genus DASRJX01. Next base: position 1,975 of record DASRJX010000005.1, on the reverse strand, counting down.
GATTCTGGGACGTGACCATGCACCGGCGCGTGCCGACTTCGTGGCATGGCTGGTTCTGCGAGCGGTGTCCGAACTTCAGCTTGTACGTGTCCGCTCCCGCCGCCAGCGCCAGGATCTGGTTGCCTAGGCAGACTCCGAACGTCGGGACGCGCTGCTCGAGCGCCCGCCGGACGTGGGCCACGGTCCGGTCCACGCTCTTGGGGTCGCCCGGACCGTTCGACAGGAACAACCCGTCGAACGTCTCACCGAAGAAATCGTGGTCCCACGGAACCCGGAGCACGCGCGCCCCGGCCCGTACCAACCCCCGGATGATGCTCGCCTTGACGCCGGTGTCGACGAGCACGATCCGGGGGCCGTCCTTCCCGTAGGCCACCGGCTCCCGCACGCAGACCTCGGCCGCGAGGTTGCTGAGATTCGGGTCCCGGAGCGGAAGATCGGTGCCGGCGGGCAGCAGCCTGCCGAGCATCGCGCCGCGATCCCGGATGCGCTTGGCGAGGGCCCGCGTGTCGACCCCGGAGAGGCCCGGGATGTTCTCCTTCTTGAGCCAGGCGTCGAAGCTGCTCTCGGCCGACCAGTGGCTCACGTCGTCCGATAACGTGGCGATGACGAGGCCGGCTATCTGGACCCGCTCGGATTCGAACCATTCGGGAAGGCCCAACTCGTCCAAGCGTTGCGACGGCACGCCGTAGTTGCCGATGTGCGGGTAGGTCAGGATCAGGATCTGGCCGGCGTAGGAGGGATCGGTCAGCGACTCGGGGTAGCCGACCATGCCGGTGTTGAACACGACCTCGCCGGCAACCGGGCGGACGGCGCCGAACAGCGTCCCTCGGAACTCCGTGCCGTCCTCGAGCACCAGCCGGCCGGCGCCGCTCAGACGTTCCTCGTCTGCTTCAGCAGGAGGTCGAGGCCCTCGCACAGGAGATGCAGCATCAGTCCGTGACACTCCTGAATGCGGGCCGTCTCCTCGTCGGGGACGACGACCGCGAGGGAGGCGAGCGCTTTGGCGGGTCCGCCGTCCCGGCCCAGCAGGGCCGCCGTCTCGAGTCCCTGGGCGCGCGCCGCCTCGAGGGCCCGCACGATGTTCGGCGATCGCCCCGTCGTGCTGATGGCAAGAAGCAGATCCCCCGACCTCCCGTAGGCGCCGACCTGGCGCGCGAACACCTGCTCGTAGCCGTAGTCGTTCGACAGGCAGGTGAGGATCGATCCGTCGGCGTTCAGGGCGAGGGCGGGCAGCGGTGTCCTCTCCTCGCAGTACCGGCCGACGAGCTCGGCGGCGAAATGCTGCGCGTCGGAGGCGCTCCCCCCGTTCCCGCAGGCCAGCACCTTCCCCTTCCGCTCCAAGGTCCCGTGCACGAGTCGGACGAGCTTCTCGAGCGACTCCAGCGGTTCCCCCGTCAGTCGCATGGCACAGGCCATGTGGCGATCGTATCCGCGGCGCAGGCAGGTCGCCAGCGTCGCTTTGGACTCGGGATCGCTCTCAGCAACCATGTCTTCACCTCGCGTTTGCGAACGCGTTCGTGACCGCTGCTCGCGCCGTCAGCCCCGGGCCCCGATCCGGCCGTTCTGGACATTCGCCCGCCCGCGCCGCGCGTCCTGGACGCGCGCCTCGCCGGGGCGTCGCCCCGCGGCACTCAGGCGAAAGCCGGCGATCGCCGCCGCCATGCGGGCGGCGCGCCCCATGGTCGCGAGAGCGTGAAGCAGGGAGAACCAGGCCACACGCCCTCCGCCGGAGCGCTCCCCGAGCTCGTAGCGCCAGCGGATCCACCGGGCCCCGGGACATGCGAAGTGCAACAGACGGAGGGCGAGTATAGGCCTCATCTGCAGGGCCGGGATCGGACGAGTCAGGCGCGGAAACATCTCACCGGCCCGGGCCGCGATCCCGGGGCCTCGTTCAAAGTCGGTTTCCTGCCGCCCGTGGTCTCGAGCGCCGGCCGGCCACAGGCCGGCCCGCGCCAGGTACTCCCGCAGGCCGGCG
>DASRJX010000004.1:0-7307 GCA_035649235.1 Candidatus Cryosericum sp. | reverse complement strand
CGCGATCGGCGCGCATCTCGCCTCGGGTTGCCCCCGGTGCGCCGGCGGTCTCGCCGAGGCGGAGGCGGTCCTCGGGCACCTGCCGTTCGTCCTGGCCCCGGAGCGTCCTCCGGCGAGCGTCCGCGAAGAACTCCTGCGCCGCGTCGCCGCCTCGCCCCGTCGCCGGCAGGCCGCCGGCCTCGAGCCGGGGGCCTCCACGGAAAGACCCCTGGCGGCACCCTGGAGGGCGGGCCTCTGGCGCCCGGCCCTGGCGGCGATCGCCGCTGCTCTGCTCACGGCCCTTGGCCTCTCGGCTTCCTTCGAGCGCTCCCGGCAGGCGCTCCGGGTGCGACTCGACGCTCAGGACCGCGAGATCGCGCGGCTGCACGAAACGGTTCAGTCCGCCGGGGAAACGCTGCGCGTCCTGCGCTCGCCGGCCGTCCGGGTGGTCGCGCTCTCGGGCACGAAAGAGCAGCCTCAGGCGGCGGGCCGCATCTTCTGGGACCAATCGCGCCGGACCTGGCATTTCTACGCCGCCGCACTGCGCTCCCCGGGCGCCGGGCGAACGTACCAGCTGTGGTTCATCACGCCGGCCCAGGAGAAAATCTCCGCGGGGACCTTCGACGTGGATGCGAGCGGCGAGGGATCGCTCGAGGTCCCCCTCCCCCCGGGTCTCGACGTCGTCGCCCTGGCCGCCGTCAGCGACGAGCCCGCCGGCGGCTCCCCGCAGCCCACGGGCTCGATCCACCTCGCCGGAGCCGTCCCGGGACCGTCCTCCTGAGAGAGTGTAGGATCGGGGCCCGCCCGGCGGGATGGGGGTCCCCTTGATCGGCCCGGTCATCGCAGCGAGCAGCCTGCGCAAACGCTACGGCGACTTCGTCGCCGTCGACGGGATCGACTTCGCCATCGGCGCCGGCGAGTGCTTCGGCTTCCTCGGGCCGAACGGCGCGGGCAAGACCTCCACCATGAAGATGATCTACTGCTTCGCTCCCCTGACATCGGGGGAGCTGCGGGTCTTCGGCCTCGACGTGCGGGAGCGCCCGCGGGAAATCAAGGCGCGCCTTGGCGTCTGCCAGCAGGAGGACAACCTCGATCCCGACTTCTCGGTGCTCAGGAACCTGATCGTCTTCGCGCGCTACTTCGGCATACCGAAGGACCGCGCCGCGGAGCGGGCGCGCCACCTGCTGGAGTTCATGGGACTCTGGGAGCGCCGCGACGACAACATCCGGGACCTCTCCGGCGGGCTGAAGCGCCGCCTGGTGATCGCCCGCGCACTGATCAACGATCCGGAGCTCCTGATCCTGGACGAGCCGACGACCGGCCTCGACCCGCAGTCGCGGCATCTGGTCTGGGATCGGGTGCGGGAGCTGAGGCGGCAGGGGAAGACGATCGTCCTGACGACCCACTACATGGACGAGGCGCAGACCCTCTGCGATCGACTGGTGATCATGGACAAAGGGGCGATCCTCGTCGAGGGGCGGCCCCTGGATCTCGTGCGCAGCCGCGTCGGCAGGGAGGTGGTGGAGGTCTGGGGCTACCCGCCTGGGCTGATCGACCAGGCGCGGGAGGGCGGCTGGGCCGTCGAGAGCCACGGCGACCGGCTGTTCATCTACACCGACGACGGCCAGTCGGTCTTCTCGGAGGTCGCGGCGCGGCACGATGCCGAGCGCTGCACGGTGCGCCCAGCCACGCTGGAGGACCTGTTCCTGCGCCTGACCGGGCGAGGGCTGCGCGAATGAACCTCTGGCTGCGGGTCTGGCAGCGCAACCGGGACGTCTACTTCGTGACCTGGAAGACCAACCTCGTCCCGCCGCTCCTGGAGCCGATCCTGTACCTGCTGGCGTTCGGCGCCGGCGTCGGGACTCTCGTCGAACGGGTCGCTTACCGGGGGGAGATGGTGCCGTACACGACGTTCATAGCACCCGGGCTGCTGGCGACCCAGGTCATGTTCCAGGCTTTCTTCGAGACCACGTTCAACACCTTCGTCCGCATGTACTACCAGCGGACCTTCGATGCCCTGGCGACGACGCCGCTGAGCGTCGTGGACGTGATGGCGGGGGAGCTCCTGTGGGGGGCGACGAAGGGGACGATCGGCTGCGCCCTGATGATGCTGGCGATCAGCGTCTTCGGGCTGCTGCGCTTCCCAGAGGCGCTCGCGATCCTGCCGTTCTCCTTCCTGGCCGGACTGTTCTTCGCCGGGGCGGGACTCTGCTGCACCGCCGTCGTCCCTCATATCGACTCCTTCAATTTTCCGACCTTCCTGGTGGTCATGCCGATGTTCCTGTTCAGCGGCACCTTCTTCCCGCTGGACGTGCTGCCGGAGTGGGCTCGCTGGCTCGCCATCGCCCTGCCGCTGACCCACGTCACGAACGTCATGCGCGAGGCGGCCCTCGGCCGCTTCCCCGCGGATCTGTTACTCGATCTGCTCTACCTCGCGGCGGTGACGACGCCGGTCGTTTACTTCGGCGTCCGCCTCATGAAAAAACGCCTGCTACCCTGACCTCTCGCCGCGGAAAGCGTTGCGTTGACAGTCCGACCGGGCGCCCCCTATCATCGCTGCGTGACCGAAGACGGCAAGCGACCCGGCGATCTGATCCACGACTGGAACGGTGTCGGAGAGGCGACGCGGCCGAAGGGCCACATCGCACTGGACGACGAGACGCTGCGCGACGGCCTGCAGGGGCCGAGCGTGGTGGATCCGCCGATCGAGACCAAGAAGGCGATCCTGCACGCCATGGACCGGCTGGGGATCGACACGGCCGACGTGGGGCTCCCCGGGGCGGGTCCGCGGGCCGTGGCCGACGTGACGGCGCTCTGCAAGGAGATCGTCGGAAGCCGGCTGGCGATCCGCCCCAACTGCGCCGCCCGCACCGTCATCCGCGACATCGAGCCGATCCTCCGCATCTCCTCCGCCGTCGGCGTTCCGATCGAAGCCTGCGTGTTCATCGGCTCGTCCGGCATCCGGCAGTACGCGGAGGACTGGACCGTCGACAGGCTCCTGTCGCTCACCGAGGAGGCGGTCACGTTCGCGGTCCGGGAAGGCCTCCCGGTGATGTACGTCACGGAGGACACGACGCGCGCGCAGCCCGAGACGCTGCGCCGGCTCTACGGCGCCGCCATCCGGGCCGGAGCGGGGAGGATCTGCGTCACCGACACGGTCGGTCATGCTACCCCGGCGGGCGTCACGGCGCTCGTCCGGTTTGTGGCCTCGATCGTCGCAGAGAGCGGCCGGGAGGTCGGCATCGACTGGCACGGGCACCGCGACCGCGGGCTCGCCATCCCCAACGTCCTGGCAGCCATCGAAGCCGGCGTCAGCCGGGTGCACGGCTGCGGGCTCGGGATCGGGGAGCGCGCCGGGAACGCGGCCATGGAGCTGATCCTGGTCAATCTGAAGCTGCTCGGCTGGATCGACAGGGATCTCGCGACCCTCCCGGAGTACTGTCGCCTGATCTCGGAGGGGTGCCGGATGCCGATCCCGCGCAACTACCCTGTCGTCGGCAGCGACGCCTTCGAGACCGGCACCGGCGTGCACGCTGCCGCGGTCATCAAGGCGCTGCGGAAAGGGGACACCTGGCTCGCGGACCGCGTCTACTCGGGCGTGCCGGCCTCGGAGGTCGGACGGGCCCAGAGCATCGTGATCGGTCCTCTATCAGGACGCTCGAACGTGATCTTCTGGCTGGAGCGGCACGGACTGACGCCGCGTGAGGAGATCGTTGCCCGGATCTACGAAGCCGCGAAGAAGAGCGACCGGGTGCTCGAGGAGCGGGAGATCCTCGCCCTCGCCGGGGCCCCCTGAGGTGGCCGCCCGCCGTCACTCCAGATCCGTCTCCAGGCAGATGCGGTTGCGGCCCTCCTCCTTGGCCCGGTAGAGCGCCCGATCGGCGCGCGCCACCAGCGTGCGGAGATCCCTGCCGTGCGCCGGGAAGAGCGACACTCCGATGCTGATCGTGGCGCGGGCCACCTTCCCCTCGAGGGCGAAGTGGCACGCCTCGATGTTGCCGCGGATGCGCTCCGACACCTGCATCGCCCCCGCCCCGTCCGCCTCCGGCAGGTAGGCGACGAACTCCTCGCCGCCGTAGCGGCCGGCGACGTCAGCGCCCCGGATGGAGTGGGCGATCAGGCGCCCGACCTCCGACAGGACGTGGCTCCCCATCAGGTGTCCGTGCGTGTCGTTGATCGCCTTGAAATAGTCCAGGTCCATCATCAGGACGGCCAGGGGCACGGTGTAGCGCAGGCAGCGCTTCAGCTCCACGTCGAGCGCCAGGTAGAGGGACTCCTTGGTGAGCAGCCCGGTCAGCTGATCGAAGGTGATGCGGTTCCTGACCTCGGCATGGAACTTGACCTCGATGTCGTCCAGCAGGACGAACTTGAGGACCGTGTCCCCGATCTGGATCTTGTCGCCGTCCTTCAGCTCGATGCTCTCGACTTGCCGGCTGTTGACGTACGTGTGGTTGGTGCTGCCGAGATCCACCATAAGGAAGGTGGCGCTCTCGCTGACCGCGTTCCAGTGGAACTCGATGCGGGCGTGGCGGCGCGAGACGAGATCGTCCGGGAGCCGAACGTCGACGTCGAGCCCGCGGCCGATCACCATGGTGCCCCGGCGCAGCCGGAAGTCCCGCCCGATCTCGGCCCCCTGCATGACCACGAGAGAGGCGTGGTTCTTGCGCAGACGCTGGCTGTCGACCTCTGATCGATGGCTGACGAGCGTTCTGTCGAAGAAGCTCTGTGGCATCCGGACCGACCCTGGTGACCGGGTGGCCGGGCACGCGCCGGCGCCCAATCACAATTCTGAAACCGGTCACGGAGCCGCCTCCCCGAGGGGCACCGCCCGATTCAGAGTCAATCTAGGCGCCGCGGGGAGGATGTCCAATCGCGCTCAGAGTTTGAGGAAACACCACTCCTTCGTGTAGGGGACGCTCGAGAGCTGCAGGCCGCGCTTCCCTCCGACCAGCACCACGTCGGAGTGGTTGTATCCGAAGCCGAGGCCGGGGGCGTAGAGGCCCGGCTCGTTGCTGAAGGTCATCCCCGCCTCAAGCATCGTGTGGTCGCCGAGGGCGATGTAGGGGGGCTGGTGCCCCTCCCATCCCTGGCCGTGCGCCGGCCGGTGGTAGATGTAGTCCTGCATCCCCTGGGCGACCTGATAGTCGTGCACGCGCTTGGCGACGTACGAGCAGGTGACCCCCGCCGCCGACTCTTCCGCCTGGATGCGGCTGCTCTCGGTGTGTGCCTGCCACACCTTGTCGCGCCTCGAATCCGACGGAAGGATCTGGTAGGCGCGGTACAGCTCCCCGCCGCACCCGGCGATCGTGACGACGCCCGCGACCTGCAGCGCGTCCCCCTTCCGGATGCGATTGTGGTGGAACTGGTTGGGGTGCGGGTACGCCGTGGCGACGCCCGTGCGCACGCCGAGGTCGACCTGGACGCCGACCGAGGTGTGCGGCTTCCCGTCGCGCTTGATGTCGGCCATGATCAGGTCGGCGCCATAACGGACCGTCTCGACCTGCACCTCGAAGTCCGTCGCCTCCGTGGCGCGCCTCAAGATGTAGTCGCGGGCGAAGGCGTGCATCCGGCTGAAGTAGTTCATGGCGCGCTGCGTCAGGGCGATCTCCTCCGGCGTTTTGACCATGCGCATCTTCTCGCAGAGGTCGGAGGCCTTGCGGAGCGCGGCCTGGGGAAGGATCTCCGCCGCGGCCGCGCCGGCCTCGGCCGTGATCGGGAAGTCGACGCCGATCGCCGGGCCCGTCTGTCCGCGCCGTCGCAGGCCCTTGAAGATCCAACGCTGCAGGTCGACCGTGGCGCCCATCTGCACCTTCCCGAGGTTCGGGAAGGCCCCCTCGCCGTGCTGGAAGTCGAAGTAGGAGTCGTGATCCTTGATCCACCACGAGCCGACCAGATCGCGATCGAGGCCGGGATGGAAGAAGGTCGGACCGGCGTCCGACGACGGGATGTAGAGCATGAAAGGGCGCTCCGTGGAGGTGAACCAGAGGCCGCTGAAGTAGATGATGTTCCAGCGATCGGCGAGCAGGACGCCGTTCAGTCCCGCCTCCTGGAGGCGCGACTTGAGCTTCTCGATGCGTCCCTTGTGCCAGATCGGATCGAGCCGGTCGAAAGCGGCGGGCTTCGGGTGCTCCGGATGGGGGCGCAGAAGCGACGCCGATCCGGTGCCCCCCTGATCCGGAGCGGGGACGGTCGCTCGGCCTGCCGGGTCGGCGGCTGTCCTGGCCTCCGCCCGCTCGCCCGCGGCCAAGCCCGTCGCCGCGGCGACCGAACTCACGATGAACTCACGTCGCGTTCTGCGCATGCGATCTCCTCAGGAGGCGGCCGGGATGGTAGCCGACCGCAGCCAGGGCTTGTCAACCCGCGCTCAGGTGGAGTAGAAGCCGGCAGGATCCGGGAGGATACGACGATGGCTGTGAAGGTCATGCGCTCCGCCTTGCTGGCTCTTGTCCTGCTGACGGCCACCGGGCCGATCGCGGCCCAGACGACGGGGGGCTCCGCTCCGGGCGATCGGGACTCCCGGCGCCTGCTGCAGCGCTTCGTCGAGGACGCCGCGATCCTGCCGGGGGGGTGGGTCGAAGGCCAGCTCGTCTATGCCGACCTTCCGGACGACGCGAGCCGCTGGTCGCTCGGCACCCTGCTGGCGTTCAACGTCACCGACCAGATGGAGGCGGGCCTGCGGTTCTCGTTCCTGAAAGTCGACGCCGATCCGGAGCCGGAAGGATCGGGTCTTTCCGACATCGATCTCTACGCCAAGTACCGCTTCCACGGCGGCGCCGGGCGCTGCGCCGCGGGCGGCCTGGTGAAGGTCCCGACGGCGGACGAGGAGGAGGGGCTCGGCACCGGCCAGACGGACGTCGAAGGGTTCTTCGCCTGTCGCGCGGATCTGGCCGCCGTGACCCTGGCCGGGAACCTGGGGGCGCGCTACAACGGCGACCCCGATCCGCCGCTGCCGGTGGCGAACGCTTCGATGCTCGCCGGTGGCGCTCTCCTGCTGCCGATCAGTCCGCAGAACACCTTCCTGATCGAGGCGACCTACGAGAGCGAGCGCCTGGAGGACTCCGGCTCCGACGCCCGCCTGACGCTGGGGTTCCAGGGCGTGGCGCACAGTCCCGGCTTCGGATTCCGGGGCGGCGTGGCCCTGCCGCTCAGCGACGGCGCCCCGGACTACGAGATCCTGTTCGGCGCGGTCTACCTCTTCTAGACCGCTACGAGAATTGACGCGTTCGCGCCCCACGGCGTAAAATCAGGCTCTCCGAACGAAGCGGGCCGGGCAGGACGAGGGCCGAGGGTGCGCAAGACCGTCAAGGGGGCCAGGCCTTCACGGGCCG
>DASRJX010000003.1:0-21379 GCA_035649235.1 Candidatus Cryosericum sp. | reverse complement strand
CCGTCGAGACGACCGTCACGCTGCCCGGGTTGGGGACGCCGTGGGCCACCAGACGGTAGTTTCCCGAGCTCGACTGGTAGCTCATGACCCCGAAGCCGGTCACCATCAGCGTCACTGATCCCGGGACGTGGTTGGTCGAGGCCTCCACGACAAGGCGTCCGTTGGACTCCTGCCACGTGGCCAGGGTGATCGCGACGACCTCCACCAGATCATCGATCAGGCCGTCACAGTTGTCGTCGAGGCCGTTGGAGACTTCGATCGCGTCCGGGTTGACAGCGGCATTGGCGTCGTCGCAGTCCTCCGTGAGCGGGAAGTCGTCCCCGTCGACGTCCTCGCAGGCATCGCCGGCGCCGTCCCCATCCCCGTCCACCTGGTCGGGGTTGGGCGCGGCCGCGCAGTTGTCGCAGGGATCGCCGCGCCCGTCCCGGTCCGCATCCTGCTGCCCCGGGTTGGCGAGCAGCGGGCAGGTGTCGACGAGATCGGGCACCAGATCCGCGTCGGCGTCCTGATTCTGGGGCTGGCAGGCCACGGCCGGCACGCGGGCTCCGCCTGAGCTGTTGGTGCCCAGCGTTCCCACGCCGCACACGTTGCGCCCCGCTTCCTGGTAGAAGAAGAAGGAACCGGGAGAGGGCATGGCCGGATCCTGGAACTCCGTGTCGGCCAGGTCGGTCCCCAGACAGGCCGTACCGAAATTACGCGGCCCCTGCAGCGGCACGGTGGCCCGGTAGACATTGTAGATGTGTGACTCGGGCTCGTCGTCCCAGTGCAGAATGGCCGCGCCGCCGGCGGCGTGGGAAACCCGCTCCGCGATCTCCTCCGGCACCTGTGACGCGAGGTAGGACAGCGGGGCGCAGTCGAGCGTGTCGGTCACGCCATCGTTGTCGTCGTCGGGATCGATGCAGTCGAGGATCCCGTCGCTGTCGTGATCGGGGAACCCCCCCTCGTCGATGGCCAGGTTGCAGTTGTCGTCGACGCCATTGCAGATCTCTGCCGCGCCGGGATGGATCTGCGCATTGACGTTGTTGCAGTCCCCGCCACACGTCGTGTATCCGTCTCCATCCTGGTCGAAGCCTTCGTCCACGGCCTGGTTGCAGTTGTCGTCCACGAGATTGCAGACCTCGGTTGCTCCCGGATGGATGGAGGGATTGGAGTCGTTGCAGTCGTTGGCGGTCGTGTAGCCGTCCTGGTCGGCGTCCACTCCGGCCGCGGCCCCGGCCACCCGGAGACTGTACGACCCGTAGACGCCCAGGCCGGGACCATGCACCGAGCTGAGCCGGAGGCGGGCCGAGACCGGAGGTGTATACGAGATGAGGGACGACTTGTCGCCGGCGCTGCGGTCGTCGTTGCTCGCCAGCACCGTGGCGCCGTCGTCGCTGAGCAACGTCAACGAGGTGTTCGCGTCGGAGAACAGATCGAAGGTCTCGATCGTGTAGGTCGCTCCCCCGACCGCGTCGAAGTAGAACCGGTCGACGTCCGGCTCACCCAGAAGGTCGTTGTTGCGATCGGCGAAGTAAGTCAGCTCGTAGATCGCCGGGCCTGGCACGATGAGGCGATCCTCCGCCGGCACGTCGTTCGGCTCGAAGGGATCGGGCTCGTAATCGACGCCCAGCTGGCGGAAGACGCCCCGCATCTCGGAGACCCGGCCGTTGGCCACCGAGGGATGGAACCAGCCGTCCCAGAAATCTTCCAGGCTGATGCTGGCGGCCGTCGGGAGGTACGTCGTCATCACGTCCCAGTACTCGCGATCGAGGCCCTGCATCAGGTCCCAGGGCTCGTCCGTTCCCGGGCTCCCGTCGGTCGAGGAAGGGCCGTCGCCGATGTCCCAGAGCGCCGCGTAGACGGTGGTCTCGCTCGTTGCGCCCAGGCAGACGAACGGCAGCTGCGTCTCCGTGTCGAAGGAGAACTGCAGGTTGCCGGGGCCTGCCTGGCCGGTCGTCCGGACGTACGTGCTGCTGTGCGGCAGGTTGAAGAACCGCCGGACCGAATTGCCGAAGAACGTGGCGTGCCCCTCGCCGAAAGCCAGCTGCAGGTCCTGGTTGCAGTCGCTCAGGCGGTGCGAGCCGCCCGGGTTGTCGTCGGCGGAGAAGCTCTGCACGACGTAGTGCCCGGTCTCGTGCAGCAGGACCGTGTCGTCGTACCCGGCGTTGTTCGCCTGCACGACAGCCGTCCCGTCCCAGGAGGAGAGATTCGGGTTGGCCGGGTTGTAGACGACGACGAGCATCGGCGCGGGGGCCTCTCCGCCGCGCAGATAGTTCAGGTACTGCGTCGCATAGATGGCGTTGTCGTAGAGGTTGAACGCCTCCCCGCCGGAACCGGGCACGGCCACCAGCGTCCCCGTGACCACGTTCTGAGTCGGGAGGTGGTTGTTGAGCGTGGGACCCCGCAGGGCCCAGACGTCGCTCGCGCTGCTGGTGGCGCGGGCTTCCACCGGGATGCCGAGGGTCGTCTGCCGGCGCGCCAGACAGCGCACGTAGATGTTCCGGGTCTTGTTGTCGACGACCGCGAGGCTGAAGTTGCCGCCGGTGCCCGTCACGCCGGTGCCGATGACCTTGGTCCCCTGCGTGTCGATGACCTCCACGTCAGCGAAGCGGATCGGCTGGACCGGCTCGTTGCCGGTGAAGCCGTTGACGTCGAATTCCCGATCGACGTAGGCACACGAGCCGGTCACGGTGAAATTGGCGAAAGCACGCAGGGTCGCGGCCAGGACCACCGCCACGACCGGCAGGAGACGCCTCACCGCTTCAGCTCCTCGAGCGGAACCGCCATGACCTCCCAGGCGCCGAGGTGCGAGCGCCCGCGGGAAGGTGGACGGGATTCCAGCGTCACGCCCTGTCCCAGACGGAACGTGCGGCCGTCGTCCGTGCGGAAGGTGCCGCTGAGCCGAATCGGAAGGTCGCGGTCATCCGGTCCCTCCACCGGCAGGACGATGCGGCGGCGCTCTCCAGACGCCATCCTCAGGCCCTGAGGGAGCCCCGCGTCGACGAGGACCTGGACGGTCTCGGGAAGCGACAAGGACAAATCGATGCCTTCGAGGGAGTCGTCCGCCCGCAGCTCGATCTCCAGACGGGCACGGGCCCGTCCGCGACCGCGCTCCATCCCCACCAGCTGCATGTCGATCAGGAGCGGCAGCGTCGGCTCGGTCGTGGCGGTGTGGCGCGTCGGAGCGCAGGCGGGAGTTGCGGTGGGGGCCGGCAGGAGCAGGCCCAGTAGCAGCGCAAGCATCACGGTCCGAGGCGTCGCGTGCATCGTCCGGCCCCCTCCGGGCGGGCCGCCTCGACAACGTTGCCGGCGAAGTCGGGCCCTAATTACCGCGAGGGATGATCAAAGTCAAGGTAATTCCGGGTCGCCCTCCCGGGATCGGCGCTCAACTCGGATAGGATTCCACAGGGATTCGGCGCCGGAGGAGGGCGCCCCCATGCCGCGGATCTATCTCGACCATGCCACCACGACGCCGCCCGATCCCCGCGTCCGCGAGGCGATGCAGCCGTTTCTTGGCGAAGGATTCGGCAGTCCCTCCTCCCTGCACCGCCGCGGACGGGAGGCGCGCGATCGCGTGGCCGACGCCCGCGCAGCCGTCGCACGGCTCCTGGACGCGGCCCCAGACGAGATCCTGTTCACCGCCTCGGCCACGGAGGCGAACAACCTGGCACTCAAAGGGGTCGCGCTGGCGGCGAAGGGCCGCGGACGGATCCTGGCTGCCGCGACGGAGCATCTGTCGGTGCTCCACCCGCTCCGGAGCCTCGAGCGCGAGGGTTTCGAGGTGGCGCTGCTGCCCGTCGATTCGGAGGGCATCGTCGATAGGGATCGCGTGGCGCACGGGCTGGCCCGCGGCGCCCTGCTGCTCTCGGTGGCGCACGCCTCGGCCGAGATCGGCACCGTCCAGCCGGTGGACGACCTGGCCCGCCTCGCGGCCGAGCACGGCGTCCCGTTCCACTGCGACGCCAGCGCCACGGCCGGGCTCCTGCCATGGTCCGGCTCCGGTCGCCGCGCCGACCTGGTGACGCTCACGCCGCACCTCTTCAACGGACCCCAGGGCGTGGCGGCGCTGTGCGTGCGCGGCCAGCGGCGCCTGAAGCCGCTGATCGAGGGAGGAGCCCAGGAAGGGGGGCTGCGCGCCGGGACGGAACCCCTGGCCGCAATCGTGGGCTTCGGCGTGGCTGCCGACCTGGTCGTTCAGGAGAGCCCGATGCGGGCCAGCCTCGCCGAGGGGCGCGCCCTGGACCTCAGGCGACGGCTCGCCGACACGCTCGACGGCGTGCTGTTCACGGGGGCGCTCCGCAACCGCATCCCCGGCCATCTCAGCCTGTGCGTCCGCGGGGCCGAGGCGGAAGCAATCCTGCGGGACCTCGACGCCCTGGGGATCGAGGCTTCGAGCGGATCCGCATGCGTCACCGACGTGGGGAAGCCGTCGCACGTCCTGGAGGCGCTCGGCATCGACCCGGCGATGGCGCGCGGGGCGCTCACGTTCATGTTCGGACTCGGCAACGCCGACGGGGACGCCGCCGTGGCGTCCGAAGGTCTGGAACGGGCGGTGCGTCGGCTCCGCGCCATCGGCCCGGGCCTGACCCCTTGACCACGGCGCGACGGGCGGCGGATCATCCGTCGAGAGGGTCGATGACGAGACCGCTCGGCACCTTGGGCTGGAAGTAGGTCGTCTTCTGGGGGAGGCGGAGGCCCGCGCGGCCCACCTCCACGACCTGCTCGATGCGGGTGGGGTTGAGCAACACGCCGAGCAGGGCCCCTCCGGTGCGCTCCAGAAGCTGGGCTTCGTCCTTCACGTAGTCGAGATGGGCCTGGCGAGACTGCGCCTCGCTGTCGATCCCGAGCACCTCCTCCAGTATCAGGCGATGCAGCAGGATCACGTCGAGGCGGCGCAGAAGCTCCGGGACCGCCTGCATGACCGGACGGTCGAGCCCCGCCCCGTCCTTCCAGCGGGCGACGAAGGCGCCCCCGCCGGCGCCGAACAGGAGCCCGAACACGCCGGGCCGGCTCTGGCCGGCGCGGACCGCCGCCCCCAGTCGCTGAGGATCGCCGACGGGCTCGAGATCGAACCAGGCCGCGAGCGCTTTCAGGACCCGATCCGGTGAGAAGCCCGGGAGCGAATGGACCAGCCGGTGGATCGGCAGGACGATCAGCCCCTCGTCCTCCAGGCTGCAGAGGAAGGCCAGGATGTGCCCGGCGTCCCGGTCGCCCTCGGCGAGCCTCGATTCGTGGTACGCCAGGGCCGATTCGTAGCGATGGTGACCGTCGGCGATCAGGGCCCACTGATCCCGCAGGAGCTCCTGAAGCCCGTCGATGACGCGAGCCTCGTCGAGGCGCACCAGCCGGTAGCCGATTCCGTCCCCGTCCGAGGCCTCCAGCACCGGTTCACCGCGGATCTCCTCGGCGAGGAGGCGCGACACGCGCGCGTCCGGATCGGGGTGCAGCATGAACACGGCGCTGAGGTGGGCCCGCGTCGCTTCGAGCAGGCGACGGCGATCGAGACGCGGGCGCTCGAGCGTCCGCTCGTGCGGGATGACGACGCCGGCGTCGTAGGCCTCGAGGTCCAGGCGGGCGAACAGGCCGCGGCGGCGCAGGGGACCCTCCGGTCCCTGGTACTGCTGCTCGCACAGGTACAGCGCCGGGCGCTCATCCCGGATCAGCACGCCGTCGCGGACCCAGGATCGCAGCCTCTCCGCCGCATCCAGGTACGGGTCGGAGCCGGGCTTAGCCTGGGGCAGATCGAGGTGCACGATGTTGTACGGATGACGCGCCAGCCGCTCCCGCTGGGCCGGAGCGATGACGTCGTAAGGGGGTGCGATGCGGCCGTCGCGTCCGGCGGGGGCCTCCGGAGCATAGCGCAGGGCCCGGAACGGCCGGATCCGCAGGGCGCGCGACGCCCGGGTCATTTCACGCGCTCGAGGTGGAGAGTGTCCTCGAGCCGCCGCAGGAAGTCCTCTTCGATGACGCCCGAGGAGCGGCGATCGGAGAGCAGGCGGATGCGCTTGCTGAACTCCAGCCCCTCGACGAGCAGGCGCGCCCGCAGGCTCAGCGCGGTGCCCGTCTCGTCGCGCGACACGACGCCCTCGATCGAGACCTTCCCCTGCTTGACCTGGGTCATCTGGATGATGTGATAGTTGGTCGTGAATCGCGGGGGGGGATCGGCCACCGCCTCGGAATAGTCCTTGGCATCGAAATCGACGAAGGAGGTCTTCACCCGCATGTCCTTCTCGTCCACCTCCTCCGGGGGATAACCCGCTTCCTGGAGTACCTGGAGGAGCCCTTTCCAGAGCTTCTTCTCCCGGATGCGGTAGACGCGGACCTGGAAGGACGAGACCGCGTCCGGGTGGATCTCGGTCGCGGGGGCCGCGGCATCCCCGGACGGCGGCGGGACTTCGGGGACGGGAGTCTCGGCCCGGCTCAGGATCGTCGGTCCGCCGCAGGCGACCAGCACCATGAGGCAGAGGGCGAAGCGAGGTCGTTGGTGCAGCGCGCGTGTCGTCAAGAAGATCGCCCGGGCTCCCCGTGGGGAGCGCGTTTTGGGGGGAAAGTATAGCACGTGGCGCGGGCGCGTCCCCGCGCCCTCAGCGGCCTTCCGTCCCCGTGGCAGGGAGCTCGGTCGTGTCCCGCCCGACCACGTCGGCGAGAAGGGCCGAGAGGGCCTCCAGGCGGAACGGCTTGTCGACGCAGGGCCTGCCTGAGGTCTCGATGAACTCCCGCGTGTCGGGCCGCACGGTGTCGCCGGATGCGAAGACGATGCGCTCCTTGAGCCGCGGCCAGCGCGCGGCGATGGTCTCGAAGACCTGGCGGCCGTCCATGTCCGGCATCCTGAGGTCCAACAGCACGAGGTCGTAGTCGGCGTGCTCCATGCGATGGAGGGCCTCGCCCCCGCTGCCGGCTGTGTCGACCGTGTGGCGGCCGGTGGAGAGGGCGTCGACGAGCAGATCGAGGATGATCGGTTCGTCGTCCACGACCAGGATCCGCAGATCCCGCGGCACGGCGCCGAGCCCCGCCCGCTCCGAGACGCCGGATGTCCGGGACTCCCCCGCCTCGCAGCGGATGGGGAATTCCAGCACCAGGGTCGACCCCCGGCCCGGCTCGCTCTCGGCCCAGATCCGGCCTCCGTGGTCGCGCATGATGCCGTAGGAGATGGAGAGCCCCAGCCCTGTCCCCTCCCCGACCGGCTTGGTCGTGAAGAAGGGATCGAAGATCCGCGGCTGGTTCTCGCGCGGGATGCCGGGGCCGTCGTCCTGGACGCGCACCTGGATGGCCCCGGCGACGGAGCGGGTCATGACGATCAGAGTCCCCTGGCCGCGATACGAGCCGATGGCATACTGCGCGTTGTTGATCAGGTTGAGCAGGACCTGCTGGATCTGATTGGAGTCGAGCATCGTCTGGGGCAGGTCCGCCTGCAGGTCGCGCACGACACGGACGTTGCTGACCCGCAGCTCGTACTCCTTCAGGTCGAGCGTCTTGTCGATGAGCCCGTTGAGCCCGGCCTGCTGCTTCTCCGATGGATAGCGCCGCGAGAAGGCGAGCAGGTTCTGCACGATGCGCTGGCAGCGGAGCGCCGACTCGAGGATGCGCTCGACCGCACGCTGCTGGCCCGGCTCCATCGAGCCCCGGATGAGGAGCTGCGCGTATCCCAGCACTCCGGCCAGCGGGTTGTTGAGCTCGTGCGCCACGCCGCTGATGACCTCCCCCAGAGCGGTCAGCTTCTCGGCCTGGATCAGGTGGCCGCGCGCCGCCTTCAGCTCGGAGATGTTCTTGACGATGCCGACGGAGCCGTACAGCCGGCCCGATTCGTCGCGCAGCGGGCTGGCGGAGAGCAGCACGTCACGGAGCGTGTCGTCGGCGCGCCGCGCCACGGTCTCGAAGTTCTGCAGGGGCTCGCCGTCCCGCTGCAGGCGGGTGAGGCGCGCCCGGGCCTCCGGATCGGCGAACATCGACTGCCACTCCCGTCCCAGGGCCTCGGCCCGCGACAGGCCCAGGAGCTCCTCACCGCCGCGGCTGAACTCCACCAGACGTCCCTCGACGTCCATGGCGCAGATGAGGTCGGGGAACTGATCGAGGATGTTCTGCAGCTTGCGGGCCGTGTCGCGGCGCGAGCGCGCTTCCAGGCGCACCTCGTCGTAGAGCATGGCGTTGCGCATGGCGTTGGCCGAGGCGTTCGCCACGACCTGGCACGAGGCGATCTCCTCGGACGTGAACCGGCGACCGTCGCGCGCCGCCCGCAGGAACAGCATCCCCAGGAGGCTCTCGCCATGCAGGAGCGGGAGCACCAGGATGGACTCGAACCCCAGCCGCTCGACCGTCTCTCGGACATCGTGCATGAGCTGCTCCCGGCGCACGTCGTGGATCACGACCGGCTGCCGGGTCTCGATCGCCCGGCGCACCTCGGGGTACTTGCGCAGGTCCAGGACCAGCCCGCTCACCTCCGGGGCGTCGCTGCTCGCGACCACGCTGCACTGGCCGCTCCCTCCGTCGATCTGCAGGATCGAGCAGCGCAAAGCGCTCACCAGGCGGGCGACCCGCAGCGTCACCGTGTAGAGAATCCGGCGCAGGTCGAGCGTCGAGTTCGTCGCGGCCGTAACCTCGAGGAAAGCGCGCAGATCCTCCGTCTCCCGCTTCGCGCGGCGGTGCTGCTCGTGCCGCTCGCGCACCTGGCCGGCCATCTCCCCATAGTAGAGCGCGACGGCGTACAGAAACGGGATCCGGCTCAGGAGGGCCCCGGCACCCTGGCCCGAGGCCCCGGCCGTGAGGTAGACGTAGAGCCCGGCGATCAGCGTGGCGCCCACCATGAGGCGCGGCAGGTCGGATCCGATCACGGATAACAGCAGGGTCAGGAAGAAGGCGATCGGAAGCCGGCCCTCGTCCAGCCCGACCAGGAAGAGGCTCATCGAGAGCAGGAACGTATCGGCCACCATGACGATGTGGTCGAGACGGGGCGACAGGCGAACCGAGCGCGGAGCCAGCGTCAGGGCCAGGTTGCTGCCTAGGAAGAACAGGAGGAGGGCGGTTTCCCAGCCGCCCGGGCCGTCCTGCACGCTCGGGGAGAGCAGGAGCACCGTGGTCGCGAAGATGAGCACCCAGCGCAGCGCCGGCCGGACTATCGCAGGGTCCACGTTCCTTCCCTGGCGCGGAGCCGCCTGGCTCATGCCTGCCTCCCGGGCCCCGGCACCCACACGGACCCGCGTGGCAATATAGGTGGTGGGGAAACGGGCGCAACAGGCACTCCAGACGACTCGGAATCCTTGACTTTTGAGGATCGTCGCGTAGAATTCTCAGCGCTCGGTGGCGTCCCTTTTCGGGGTGGCCTGGACCGAGACCGGAAGACGCCATGACCAGCCGACTCTCCCTCGCCCTGGCGGGGTCTACAGGACTCCTCCTGCTGGCGATCGCCTCCCGGCTAGCCCTGGCGGCTCCCCCGCCGGCTTCCAACGTTTCCGAGATCAAGGACATCGATTTCACGGGGCTCTCCGAGGGCCAGAAGAAGGTGGCCCTCCGGCTCATGAACGGGAATCCCTGCAACTGCGGCTGCGACATGCCGATCGCGGCGTGTCGCCGGGACATGAAGTCTCCCTGCCGCCGCAGCCTCATCTTCGCCCGCACCGTCGTGGACGCCATCCGGGAAGGCAAGGATGAGGCCTCCGTCCTCAAGGTGCTGCAGGCCAAGACGGCCGCGTTCGTCGAGCCCAGGCTCCCGGACGATGCCGGCGTCGTCTACACCATCGACGTCATCAACGCCCCGGTGCGAGGCCCGAAGACCGCGCCCGTGAGAATCGTCGAGTTCTCCGACTTTCAATGCCCCTTCTGCGCGGAACTCCAGAAGACGCTCGATCAGGTGCTGAAGGCGTTTCCCAAGGAAGTCCAGCTCGTCTACAAGCAGTACCCCCTGAACATCCACGTCTTCGCCCGGCAGGCCGCGGCGGCCTCCCTCGTCGCTCACGCGCAAGGGAAGTTCTGGGAGCTCCACGATCGGATGTTTCAGAACTTCAGCGCCATCAGCGACGAGACCATTCGCCAGTGGGCCAAGGAGGTCGGGCTCAACATGACGGAGTTCGACAAGGTCCTGCAGTCGGGCAGGATGGAGGCGGCCATCCAGAAGGACATGGCCGACGGCGCCTCCGCCAAGGTCCTGGGCACGCCGACCGTGTTCATCAATGGCAAGCGGATCCACGACCGGTCGTTCGAGGGATTCAAGAAGGTGATCCAGGAGGAACTGGCCAGCCTCCGCACCGCCTCCGCCACCGGCGAGCCGGCCGCCGCCAAGGGCCCAGCCAAGTCGAACTGACGGTCCCGGTTCCCGCCGCTCAGGTCAGCGCAACTCCTCCAGCAGCCGCCGCAGCTCGGGCGCTTCTGCCTGATCCGGCGCGAGCTCCAGGGCGCGGCGCAGATGCTCGGCGGCGCGGCGCCGGTCGCCGAGCGAGCGCGCGTACAGCATGCCGAGACTCCGGTGCGCGTCGAACAAGGTCGGATCGAGGGCCAGGGCGCGCTCATAGGCCTCGGCCGCCGCGCGCGGATCCCCCTGGAGCGCCCTGAGATACCCCAGGAAGTTGGCGGCCCTCGCCGAGGGCGGCTCCGCCTCCAGGGCGGAGCGAAAGGCGCGCTCCGCTCCGTCCCGATCGCCGCTCTCCAGGGCGATCTCACCCATCCCCCGGCGCGCCTCGGCCAAGTCGGGGCTCAGGCGGTAGGCCTCGCGGAACTCGCGAAACGCCTCCACCTTCCTCCCCGTCGCCATCAGCGCGTCCGCCAGGTTGACGCGGTAGATCGCGTAGGTCGGATCGACTGCGACCGCCCGGGCCAGATCGTCGACGGCTTCGGGCGCCTCACCGAGCGACAGGGCCATCGACCCGAGGTTGTTCCAGGCGCTGCCCGAGGCCGGGTCCATCTCGATCGCCCTGAGGAACTGCTCCCGTGCCTGCAGGGGGTCGCCCGCGGCGCGGTAGGCGCTTCCCAGGTTCACGAACACCTCGGCGTTGCGCGGCAGGCGCTCCGCCGCCCGGCCGAGAAACTCCAGCGCCTCGCGCGCGCGTCCCTGCTGGAGGAGCGCCATGCCGAGATTGGCGATGGCGTCCGTGAAATCCGCGTAGATCGACAGCGCGGTCCGATACTCGCCCTCGGCTGCCGGGAAGCGCCCCGCCCTCAGGTAAACGTTCCCCAGGTTGTAGCGGATGCGGGCGCTGCGCGGCGAGACGGCCGCGGCGCTGCGATAGAGGACCAGGTCGTCGTGCCAGTCCGGGATCCGGATGGTGGTTCGCCAGGACGCCAGCGCGCACAGGCCGAACGAGGCCACGATGGCGATCCGGCCGAACCGCCTCCGTCCGGCGGCCGCGACCAGCGCCCCGAGCAGCAGGCAGAACCCGACGCTCGGCATGTACAGCAGCCGCTCGGCGAGCAGTGTGCCGATGAAGAGGACGAGGTTCGAGGTCAGGGCGAAGCTGACCGCCGCTGCGAGCAGCGCGAATCCGGCCGCGGGCCAGCGTCGCAGGAGCAGGAAGCCGCCCACTCAGGTCCCGAGCACGATCACGGCACCCGCAAGGACGAGCGGATCGGCGAGCGTCCGGACAACCGGAATCTGGTCGAACGAATAGTCGGCCGACAGCCGGGCCGGCCATGCCAGTAACCCCGCGTACCGCGCCACGCAGGCGAGCCCCGTGAGCCGCCCGGCGATGGGCCCGGAGGACGCCGCGGGGTTGTCGACGAACGCGATCGGCCCGCTTCCCAGCGTGCCGAGAGCCGCCGCGCGCAGCCCGAGCGCCGTGACGACGGCCAGGCCGTGTCCCGCGTACAGGACCATCCGCCTGCGCCGGACCGATCCTGCTGGAGGACAGGCGACGTCGAGAAGTCCGCACAGGAGCGGCGCGACCATCGCCGACTCCTTGGAGAGCATCGCCAGGAGGGAGAACGAGGGGGCCGCGACCAGCAGCGCGGCCCCGTGGCGCGAGTCCTCCTGGGCGGCGCGGTGGCAAAGGAGGGCCGACAGGATGCCGCACGCCGCCAGGATCTCGGAGCGGCCGACGATCCCCGCGACGGCCTCGACGTGGACGGGGTGGGCCGCGAACATCAGGCCGGCCAGGCACGCGGGCAGGGGCGCTCCGAGCACGGACAGGGCGAGAAGCGTGACGAGCCAGGTTGCGAGCCCGTGCAGCATTGCGTTGATCCCGTGGGACAGGGCGGGACTGAACCCGCCGGCCAGGACACGGTCGAGCGCGAACGTGGCGCTCGTCACGGGACGGTACAGGCGGTCGGAGACGCGCGGCGTGTTCCAGTAGGGCGCCGCGAACAGACTGGGCAGGTCGGCGAGGTCGAGCAGGAGCGGGTTCTCGAGGATGACCCCGCGATCGTCGAAGACGAACTCGTATCGCAGTGTCGGGAGGTAGAGGAGAATCGCGAGGAGCGCGGGGGCGAAGAGCGCCGCCCGGCGCCCGTTCAAGGAGCGGCGCCGGCGCCCGATCCGGGGAGCAGCGCCGAGCTCATCAGTTCCACCTGCCGGCGACCGCCACCGATCATGTCCACCCGACCGTCGACCCGGGTCTGGCGGCCCTCGACGACGCCC
Organism: Candidatus Cryosericum sp.; assembly: GCA_035649235.1. GTDB lineage: Bacteria > Acidobacteriota > Polarisedimenticolia > Gp22-AA2 > Gp22-AA2 > DASRJX01. The sequence continues at coordinate 8,841 of DASRJX010000003.1, read as the reverse complement.
ACTTCGGTCAGGTAGCCAACCGATCGGTGCGTCCACGACCCCGAGCGTCCGAGGATGTCGAAGGCGATGTACACGTCGTACGCGCCCGGGTCCACGTCGAAGTCGAACAAGGGGGGAAGGGTGGTGCAGGCGAACTGTTCCTGCCAGTAGGGCACAAGACTGCTGGGCTGCTCCTGGGCGCCGGCCCCCTTTTTCAGATGTTGACTGCCCTCGGGCGCGATGATCGTCGGACCCGGCGGTTTCTTCCCTCCGCGCCCCAGCTTCGCGGCCTGTCGCAGGACCGCCGTCCGAACGACCTGGGATTCGAAGAGCAGGATCGTCTCGTCGGGCCGGGACCTGGCCACGGCGGCGACGCTGAACTGGTAGCCGAACGTGTAGACCGGACTGTACATCCGCGGCGCGATCGTCGTGGATCCGACTCCCGGAGGCGGCTGAACCACGCGATCATCGCGATACGTGCACCACTGGCGATTGCCTTCGAACGCGAGACTCAGGCGCCCCTTGCCGGGAGGCGGCTGCGGAGGGAGCGGTGGCGCCTGGAACACCGGCGCGCGGATCGGGGGCGGCTCGAGCGACAGGGCGGTGACATCCAGCGCCTCATCGTTGGCTTCCGTTTCGTCGTCCGGCGGCGCGCCGTCAGGTCCGTCGCCGATGGCGCCGGGCGGCAGGACGAGAACGAGCAGGAGCACCACGACGAGTCGATCGATCCAATCCCGCGCGAGCATCCGAAGTCGCACTCCCGTCACGGTCGAACCGCCCCCCTTACGTGGTGCCTCCGGGGGGATGATCCTGCCGAGCGCGACGATTATACTGCGCGGGGGACCGGTCCGCGAACGCGGCTCGATCGAGACCGTGGGACGGGACGATTCCCGGAGCTGCCCGTTCCTCGACGATCGAGGTTGACTGACGCGGAACTGGGAGGACACCCTTCCAGTCGATGTGGCGCGGGAACATCGGTGCGGAAAAGCCTCCGAGGCGTGGTCAACATCAGAAGGGCGGGCAGCTCCGGGAATACTTGCATGCGCCTCCGGGCGAGCCCGTTCTGCGGGCCCACCCTGGCCCTGCACCATATCCAATTTATGGTGTCATGTCAAGGGTCCGCCACCATTAGTTGGGGGTCCGGCATTGATTCAGAAGGCCCTGAACGACCTGGAATTTGACGCCATCCTGGAACTGCTGCGGGCCCTCGCCTCCACTCCGATAGGCGCCACCCAGGCCGCAACCCTGGGGCCTGCGGTCGAGGCCGACGAGGTGTCGCTCGAGCAGGCGCTCACCATCGAAGCGACGAGGTACCTGGAAGCGCATGGTGCGCTTCCCTTCGGGACCCTCACCGATCCGGAGCCCGCCCTGATGCACCTGACGGTCGAGGCGAGTGTCTGCACGCCGGGAGCGATCCTCGAGCTGCTGCGCCTCATGAAGTCGTCGCGCGACGTCAAGTCCGTCCTCGCCCTGGTGCGCACCGAGCACCCGCGCCTGTGGGGCGTCGCCCGCGACCTCCCCGATCTCGGGAGCCTGATCCGCTTTCTCGACGGAAAGATCGGTCCGCAGGGAGAGGTGCTCGATCACGCCAGCGACGACCTCCTCGCGCTGCGCCGGGACATCCGGCGCGCCGGGGAGCGCCTCGAGGGGCTCCTGGAGGCGATCGTTTCCCGCCCGGATGTGGCCAAAGCACTCCAGGACGATTTCGTGGCTCTCAGAAGCGAGCGGCACGTGATTCCGATCCGCTCCGAGAGTCAGAAGTCGGTGGCCGGGATCGTGCATGGCGTTTCCGGGAGCGGGGCCACGGTGTTCGTCGAGCCGCTGGAGACCGTCGAGCTCAACAACGAAATCGTGACTCTGAGAGAGCGCGAGGCCGCGGAGGTCCGGCGACTCCTGCGCGAGTACTCCGAATTGCTCCGCGGCCGTCTGGCCGAGCTGCGCCTGCTGACCGGCGTTCTCGGGCGCCTGGATCTGGTGGTCGCCCGCGCCCGCCTCGGACAGGCGATGCAGGCCCAACCGGCCCACATCGATGCGGAGGGAGGGATCCGACTTCAGGACGCGCGGCACCCTCTCGTGGAGGCCAGCCTGAAAGGCCAGGGTGCGGCCATCGTTCCGCTCAATCTGGCGCTCTCGCCGGGAGAGAGCGTCCTGATGATCAGCGGCCCCAACACCGGCGGGAAAACGGTGGCCCTCAAGACCCTCGGGCTCCTGGCCCTGATGCACCAGTCCGGACTCTTCGTCCCGGCCTCGCGGGCCTCGCTGCCACTGTTCCGCTCCGTCTTCATCGACATCGGCGACCGTCAGTCGATCCAGGATCGCCTCTCGACCTTCTCGGCGCGGATCGGAGCTATCGCCTCGATGGCGCGAGAGGTGGTCTTCCCCTCCCTGATCCTCCTGGACGAGGTCGGGACCGGCACCGATCCCGAGGAAGGTGTAGCGCTCGCGATCGCTATCATCGACTATTTCCGCAAGCGGGGTGCGCGGGTGATCGCGACGACTCACCTCGAGGCCCTGAAAGCCTATGCCGCCTCCACCCCAGCCTGTTCGAATGCCGCGATGCAGTTCGACGAAACGACCGGCGAGCCGACCTATCGACTCGTGCAGGGGATCCCCGGCCGCAGCAGCGCTCTCGAGATCGCCGCCCGCCTGGGACTTCCCGAGCCCATCCTCGAGGACGCCAGGGCCCGGCGCGGCGAGTCGAAGCGCATGCTGGACGACTACCTCGGCCGCCTCGAGACCCTGACGGCCGATCTCGAGGCCCGCGTGCGGGACGCGGACCGCCGGCAGGAGCGGCTCGATGCCGACCGCCGGGCGATGGAGCAGGAGCTGCGCCAGCGCGAGGAGCGCCAGCGCCAGGCCGTGTCGCAGGAGATCGAGCTCGCCGTCGGGTCGATCCGCGCCGAAGGCGAGCGCTACCTGGCGACACTCAAGGAGCGCGAGATAGAACTCCGCATGCGCCGCGAGGAGACGAAGCAGGCCGCCCGCCTGCGCGCCGAGGCGCGACGGCGGCTGCGAGCCGTGGCGCCGGGCGCCCGCGAGTTGCAGGAGGCCGATCGGGCCCTCGTCCCCGGCACGCGCGTGATCGTCCGCGGCCTGGGGCTGCCGGGAACCGTGCAATCGGTGCAGGGGGCTCGCGTGGCGATCCTGGCGCGAGGCAAGCGAGTCGTCGTGCCCAGGGACGACTGCGAAGCGGTTCAGGACGGCGGCCTCGCCCCCCAGGCGGCCGGCGCCCCGCTCCCTCCAGGGGTCACCCTGCGGCGGCGCGACGCGACGGCCGCCGACGAGATCGATCTCCGAGGGTTTCCGATCGAGGACGCTCTCTCGCGGCTCGACAAGTTCCTGGACGATGCCGTCCTCGAGAGCCTGGGCCGGGTCCGCCTGGTGCACGGGGTCGGCTCCGGCCGGCTGCGCAAGGCGGTGCACAACCTGCTGGGCCGGCATCCTCAGGTGGAATCGTTCTCGGGAGCGGCCGACAACGAGGGCGGCTCCGGCGCCACCATCGTGACCCTGCGCAGCTGACCTCGCTCAGGAGCCTAGCGCAGGCCCCAGTAGGGGTCGCCGACGGGGGCCGCGGCGCGTGGATCGAGGACGACGGCCTCCGACGAGGAAACCCGGCATTCGAGCCACCAGGCCCGGGCCGTCTCGCCGTGATGGTCAAAGGCGACGACCCAGTAGGCACCGGCGGGCACTTCCTGGAACTCGAATCCGCCGCGGGCGTCCGAGACGGCACGTTTCACGGTGTGACCCTCGAACAAGGCGTCGGCGCGCTCGCGACAGCGCTCCACGTAGTCGGCGCGATCCTTGCGGGCCGCGGCCAGATTCGCTTTGGCCTTGTCATGCGCCCTGGCTGCGGTCGTGAAGTTGTCGCTTGAGTTCAGCGCCGTTCGGAGCGCTGCTTCCAGATCGGTGACTCGCGCCTCCCGCTTGAGAGCGCCGTCCCGGCATTCCTCGCCGAGCGTCCTGTGCTCCGTCCCGAGCCGCTCGAGGTCGCTCACCAGGAGCACGAGGAGTCCCGCGCCGGCCGTGTCGGTCTGCTGTCCTGGAAGCGGGACGAGCGCTCCCTTCACGGTCGCCCCCGCAGTCCTGGTCGTGGGCGCGGCCGGGATCAACGCCGTCGCGGACGGCACGCTCCCGTCCGGCTCGGTCGTCGTCCAGCCTTCGATGCGCACCTTGCGCCACCCATCCCGTTCCTCGACGACCGTCAGGGCCACGTCGGCCCGCACGCTCGCGACCCAGGCCCCACGCGGAGCGTCCAGCAGGACCCTTTCCGAGGTCTCCGGCGTGGCCGGTGCCATCCGCTGCGCCAGCAGCACGAGCAACCCCAGTCCCAGAAGAACCTGATGGCTCCGCATCGTCATCTCCCCATGACCTCAAAGGTCGAACACGAGTGAGGCGAGGCCGATCGCCTCGGGGGCCGCGTCCGTCAGGCCCGTCCCTACGCCTCCTCGAACAGCCATGTTGCTCATCGGCCTCCAGTCGAGCCCGAGCAGGACCCGCGAGGAGGCTCCGTCCCCCTCGAATTGGGCGCCGGCGTAATCCAGTTCCGTGAGGAGCACCCACATCGGGGCCAGGGGGACCAGGACCCCCAATCCTGCAGTCGCCGACAGGCGACCCTCGGCACCCTGGCCGAACCGCGCCTCCTCCGTGACAGCGAACCCGACGTGCCCCGCGAGCGTCAGGGAGGAGAACCTCTTCCGCAGCCCCGCGAATCCGCTCCCCTGCACGGCACCCGAGGTCAGGCCCGAGTCGCCGTCCGCCAGGGGCAGACTGCAGGTGGCTCCGACCGACAGCTCGAAGGGGCTGCGCAGCACGCGGTACTTTCCGTAGAGCACCAGGTCCCCCAGCCCCGTGGACGAGAGGCTCTCGTCCACTTCCGAGCCGTAGAGCATGGAGCTCCCGCTCCTCGTGCGGCGCAGCACCGGGGCGACCAGCCCCGCCTCGACATCACGCCCGTAGCGGAAGGCGACGTTAGGGCGGAACTGGAGATCGGTCCCTCCCGTGACGCGCTCCCACGACAGGCCCCCCTCGGCCCAGAGCCTGCGAACGACCGCTCCGTCCTCGACGAAGCGGAGCATCAGTCTCGGGTCGGTGGCTTCGCCCGCGCTGCCCGCCTGCGCGTCAGCCGCCGCCAGAGCCACCAGGAGGAGCGGCAGCCAGGCCGGAGCGGCCCGCCGCGGTTTCAAGATCGTGCCCGCGCACCGCACCCTTGATCCACGGTCGGCACTCCCTATATTCGCCGTACCGGCGATCGGATTCCGGCGGGTGGCGAACGCGACGACGGTGACACGAGCCGACCTCATCCAGAAGGTGCTCGAGGCTTGCGACGAGCACCCGTCCCATCCCCGCCCGCACTGCGGCTGCCGGCCGACGCGCTCGCCGGCGGCCGGCGGAGGGCTGCTGGCCGGCAGGGCATCCGGCGGCTGCGCCGCGCGCGCTCGCAAGGGAAAGCGGACGCGGCGGAGTCGCAGCCCGGACAACAGGCCGAGAGCCGTGCGCCGACGACGCGACTGAGGCGCCACGCCTCTCTTCAGTGATCCTCTTTGCGATCGAGCGGTGGGAAACCCGGCGCGCACGTTCCGTCGCCGATGATGGACAGGGCCGGACGCGTCTCCTCGGCGACCAGCTCGGCAACCGCCTGTTCCTGGTCCCGGATCTCACGGAGGCTCGCCTCGAATGAGTCGATCATGGAGGGACCGGGGCGCGCCGACTCGGGCCTGCGGCCTCTGTCCTGCAGGAGGGCGATCTCGATCTTCTGCTCCTCGAGTCGCATCTCCATCTCGCGGAGCCGCTTGCGCAGAAAACCGATCTCCCTCACCGCCTTCTGACGCAGGGCCTGGTAGCGCTCCTTCTCGCGATCGATGGCGGCCGCTTTGGCCTCGGCGTCCGCCTTGTACTCGAGCAGCTTCTGCCCTCCGGCGCGGATCATGCCGTACTGCACGAGGATCTGCTCGTGCTTCATGAGCAGCTCGTTGTACAGCGAAATCGGCACGCCCTCGGCGATGACGGTCGGCGCGGCCGGCGTGGCCCTCACCAGCGCCTCCGTGGAGGGCGCTGGCGCCTCGGCGGGCGTGAACCCCAGGCCCAGGAGGTCCTCCCGCCGGATGCGATACTCCTCTCCGAATTTCCCGGGCAGCTTCTCCGCCGTCAGGCGGCCGGAGCGGATGTAGCGGCGGATGGTGGCGGAGGTTCTGCCGATGAGCTGTGACGCTTCGCGAATCGTCAGGTGCGTCATCGTCTCCTCAAGCGGGGTGGCGCGGCTTGCGCCCGCGCCGGGCGAGGACGAGCCGTGGTTTTATACCAGATGGGGATCGGGTTGTAAAGGCGAGCCGCCGCGTCACTCCACGACGCGCGCCTCGAACAGGCCGATGCCCGGCTCGACCGCGATCGACAGCCGCCGCGCGCCGTTGCCCGCGGTCGGGCCGAGGTAGCGGCCCTCGGCATCCTTCACGAAGCCCTTAAGCGCCAGGTCGGCGGGGTCGCGTCCCGCGGCGCGCACCTCGACGGCCAGACCTCGCGGGACCAGCACGAGGACATCCCCCAACCTCACCCCGATCTGCAGCGTCGCGTCGCGCCGCCAGGATCCACGCAGGTCGAGCTCCAGCGTCCCACTGCCGCCGCGCACGACGACCGCCGCGGGGCTGGCGTTGCCGAGGCGCGCCAGCTGGAGGCTTCCGGTTCCGGCGTCGACGTCGATCTGCTCCAGGTTGCCCCGCGTCGGCTCGTCGAAATCGAGCGCTACGTCACCGCCGCCGCAGGCGACCGTGAGCCGCGCGAGCTGCAGTCCCCCCAGCGAGGCGACGTGCCGGCCCGCCCCCAGGTCGAGGCGCAAGTCGATCTCGTGGTCCGGATTGAGGTCCAGCTCGATCCGGTTCCGCTCGTCATCGGAGGGGACCGCCATCGTGTCGGTGCGGCGCCGTTGCAGGCCGACCTCCAGGGACGGCGCCCCGGGGACGCCGTGCGCCAGGCGGGGAGCGAAGTGGCTCCGGCAGTAACGCAGTCTCAAATCGTAGAGCGCGTCCCGCTCCCCCCGCCCGAGCCGCAGATCGCCGGCCGTCAGGGCCACTCGCGCCGCGAGGGCAGCAGAGCCCGTTGCCGCGGGACGCTCCCGGATCTCGCGGTACTCGTGCGTGGCGTAGCACGCCGTGCCCCCGCAGAGGACGAGGGCGGCCGCCGCGGCGCGCAGCGTGCCGACCGCGCCGCCCCTCATCAAAGCTCCTCGAGGAACAGGAGCAACCCGATGCCGGCGATGACCAGGCCGCTGACTAGGTCGCCGTAGCGCGCGAAGAAGCCGAGGTCGAGGCGGCGCATGCCCTGGGTCGCGAGATAGGCGACGCTGAGCATGGTGCCGACGGTGCAGACTGCGAAGCCGGCCGCTGCCCCGGCCGCCGCCATCGGTCCTTCGGCGGCCGACGCGAACAGGATCGGCTGCAGCAGGACGCAGGGGCTGATCCCGATGATCGCCACCAAGGCGCCCCCGCTCAAGCCTCCCCGCGCCCAGCGCGACAGCAGGTGTCCGTGCGCGTGGAGCGACGGCGCCTCCGGCGGCGCGCCGGGTCCCTCGGCGACCGCGTGGGCGAGCGCCTCACGGCGGTGCGCCCAGACCCCATAAAGAACCCCGAAGAGCATGAGGAGAAGTCCCGCGAGCGACTCCAGCGACGCACCGAGACGCTCCGCCAGCCCCCTGGCCGACGCGGAGCCAGCCAGGATCACGGTCACCCCCACCGCCAGCGACACGAGGACGTGGATGACCCCGGTGATGCCGACCATCGTCAGGGTCCGGCGGTCGCTCCACGACTGGGCCCTGGACATGAGGACGAGCGGCAGCCAGTGATCCGGAATCAGGGCGTGGATGATGGCGGTCGTGCAGGAGGAGAGGAACAGAAGGGCCGTCGTGCTCGCCACCCGGTGCCGTCCTCCCCGCCGTCGAGGCGCGGGATTATAGCATCCGCCACCGGGGACTGGGCCTATCTCCCGCCAGGTGACGGGTTTCTGACGCGCTGCACTCGATCCGCTGAAAGCCCTGTCCTGATTGCATTCCGTCCTAGTCGGCCGTATATGGAAGCATGCTCCGGAAGCGCCGCCGCTGTCCCGCGGTCCCCCTCGCCCTGCTCATCGCCGGTTCGGTCTCGGCCCTCTCGGCGGCGCCGGATCTGCGCCCCGCCCCGCCGTCGCCCGATTTCATGAAGCGGATGATGCGGGAGGCCCGCAGGGAGACGGTCGGAAAGTCCGAGTCGCTGCCGGTCCCGGGCACGCTCGAGGACCCGGAGAACGCCGAGTTCCGGTCGCGCCAGGCCGAGCGCATCCTGAGGCGCTCGGTTCGGGGCGCTCTCTCTGACCGGCTCGAGCCGATCCTCCGGTCGGTCCCCGGCCTGGAAGTGCTCATGAAGCCGCGGGACATGTCGATCGCGAGCGACTCCCCCGGAGGGATCGATGCCGGGACCGCACTCCCTGGTTCGGTCGCCGCCGGGAACCGGAGCGTCGCCTCCGGCAGCGTCGGCTTCCGCCTGGACGCCCATCCGCGGCTGCTGCTCCGCGGCCGGCTGTTCCAGGCTCGCGGCGTTCTCGAGGTGCCGGTGCTCGAGCGGGAGCTCCGCCTGTCCATCGATCAGCCGCTCGGCAGGCTCGGCACGGCGTCGCTCAAGGGCGGGCTGTCGCCGGATTCCGGCGACTGGGTCTCGCTCTCGATCAATCTCCACTTCTGATCTCGGCTCTCAGCGCGTCGAGCAGGGCGCGCGCCTTGTCCAGCGTCTCGCGGTACTCGTCCTCCGGGTCGGAGTCGGCCACGATGCCGCCGCCGACGCGCAGGTCGGCGCGGCCGCCTCCGCAGACAATGGTCCGGATGACGATATTGAAATCGAACCC
>DASRJX010000002.1:0-9311 GCA_035649235.1 Candidatus Cryosericum sp. | reverse complement strand
CGCAATGCTGCGGATCGGCCCCCAGGTCGGAGCACTGCTGGTAGTAACAGAACTTCGTCGTGTTGCCGTCGAGCGGATCGACATCCACGCACTTCCCCTGCGGGCTGGCCAGGCAACCGGCGTCAGTCGTGCAGACGGATGATCCTTTGTTCGAACCGCAGCAGGTCGTGCCGGGAGGACAGGCGCGGTCGCCGGCTTCGATGCAGGCGCTGTTCCCGCCCGCGCAGCCCGCGTAGAGATCGCTGACGCATTGGCCACGATAGCAACGGTCGTTGCAGTTCATGCCGAAGCCGTCGTTGCAGACGCAGCACTTCCCGCCGCCGATGGAGCCGCAGACCTGAGGCTTCGTCACGCACTTGAACCGGGAGCCGGGCTGCGAGGTCCCTGTCTGCGGATTGCAGTCCTGCCCTTCGGCCAGCGTGCAGGCGGCGAGTGCCGGGATGGTATCGGAGCGGCAGGTGACGGCTCCGTCGACCAGGTCCGGCGAGCCAGGCCAGCCGTCGTCGCAGGCGCGTCCGTCGGGCACGTTCCCCTGGTCCGTGCAGCCATCCCCCCCTAAGAAACACGAGGGGTAGTCGCTGTTGTGACAGGCTGTCTCAGGCCCGGTGAGCGCCCGGCAGGGGTTGTACTGCGGGTTCTGGGCGGGGTTGCGGCAGGAATACGACCAGCAACTGTGGTCGGGGTCGAGACAGGACGGGTTCCAGTTCGGAGGGCTCAGACCGTCGGCCTCCCCCGGAAGGAAGCACTCGTCGTAACAGTTGTTGACCGCCGGTCCGGGAGCGTCGGTGCAGATCGGGACCGCGAACCCCGCGATCTTTTTCCCGCCCACTACGACCAATGACTGACCCGCAAAGGGATCCTGTTCGATGGCCGGATCGTAGACGTCCTCGGTCGTAAGAGCCGCGACCTTGATGATGCCCTGGACCTGCCCTCCGTCGAGCTTGATCATCTGCAAATAGCCGTCGTCGCGTCCGATGAAGCCCTTGCTCTCGGAGGCACCCGGAAGCACGACCGGAGCGCTCACCCACTGGGCGGCGTCGGTGGGCTCGCGGACCCAGAGGATCGAGCCGGCCTCCCCGTTGTCGCTGACGGCGTAAAGCATCCCCAGGGAGTCGAGCACGAGGATCTTGTCCTGCCAGGTCCCCGCCCGCTCCTCGACCCAGGGCGAATGCGTGACGATGGCCCCCGATGAGGCCACCGCGAGCCCCGTCGTCCACAGCCTGGAAGGGCCGCTTAGTCCGTTGCCGCCCGGGGCGTAGGCCCACAGGGAGCCGGAGCGGCTCACGACGTACAGCCTCTTGTTGTGGTTGTTGAGAATCGGCCGGTTCAGGACGGCGCCGCCCGGGTTGTCGGACCAGAGGAGAGCGCCGTTCACGGTGCTGAGGACCCAGACAGTGTCCTGTGCGGATCCATCAGGCGCGTCGGTGCCGCAGTAGAGCCGGTTGTTCTCGTAGTCCAGGGAGCAGCCCCCGGTGGAGCCGCCCAGACGCGTCGGCCCGGTCTCCTGGCCCGGGAGCGCCGGGCCGTTGAAGGTCCATTTGACCGTCAGGTCGCTCGCCCAGTAGGCGATGACGCGATTGCGCGTCAGGTCGCCGCAGCCCGTCTTCGTGATGACGATGACCACGTCGTCCTGGGAGTGGGACGGTCCGTACGAGTCCACCTCGTCCTTGAACGTGCTGTTCGAGCTGGCATAGAGCTGGACCGCCGGAGTGGCGATGACCTGGTCGCCGGCGCAGGAGGGGCGGCGTGTGTCGGCAGAAATGGTCGGCTCGGCCGGGCTATCGCCCGTGACGTCGATCTTGTAGAGACGGCCATCCCCGGCGGACAGGAACGCCTTCAGCGGCAAGGGAATGCCGGTCCGGGACAGCCGTACGACGTTCGGAGAGCTCTGGAGCGGGCTCGGCGGGGCGGTGCTCCAGGGTGGGAGCTTGCACCCCCTTAACCGAAGGCAGGTGTTTCCCGCCCCGTTCGGAGCACACAGGCCCCCGGCGCCCGCTACGGGGTTGCATCCCGTCGGGAAGTTCTGGTTGTAGAACGTGAACAGCTGGGTCCCCTGCGTGACGTAGGCCCGCGACTTGCCCGACACCGGTGAGAAGAACGTGTCGAAGACCGGCATCGACGCGATGGCGGCCACCGCCGAGGTGTCCCCAGTCCATCTCGTGTAGGGGCCAGGCGAGCAGGCGGCGAACGCCGGCCACGGCACCAAGGCGCACACGACGAAGGCCAGCGCGGCGAAGCCGCCTGCAAAGAAACGGTGGTCGCCCGTGCGCGCGGAGGCAGGGGCCCGATTTTTCATCTGGTCAGCCCAGAGTATTGCGGGACCTTATACGCCCGGGAGGCGCGTGGAGCAATAACAAACTGCGCCTGGGGCCACCCGCCGGGCCGACGCCCCGCCCGTGGACCGAGCCCGCCCGGACGGCCCTATGGCTCGATGCCCAGCAACTCGACCTCGAACACGAGCGTGGCGCCCGGGTTGATTTTCGGCGGAGCTCCGCGGTCGCCGTAGGCCAGCTCGGACGGGCAGACGAGGCGGCTCTTGCCGCCGACCTTCATCATCTGAACGCCGGCGGTCCAGCACGGGATGACCTGGTTCAGCGGAAAGACGACCGGCTCGCCGCGCTCGATCGACGAGTCGAAGACGGTGCCGTCGATGAGCGTCCCCTTGTAGTGCACTTTCACCTTGTCGGTGGCGGCGGGCGCGTTGCCGCTGCCGGCCGTGATCTCCTTGTACACGAAGCCGGCCGGCGTCTTGACGGCGCCGGGCTCGGCCGCGGCCTTCTCCAGGAAGGCCGCCCCCGTCTGCTTGTCCACCGCGGCGCCCGCCGCGGAGCGCGCCTGCATCAGCGTGGAAATCTTCGGCCGGAACTCGTCCAGCTTCACCTGCTCGGGGCGCTTCAGGACTCCGTCGGCGATGCCGGCCTTCACGAACTCCAGGTCGGACTCGCTCAGGTTGAACCGCGCCAGGTTCTGGCTCATCACGAGCCCCAGCGCGTACAGCGTCTTCTGATCGTCGGTCTTGAGCTCGGGGGCCGCGGCCGCGCTCCCTCCCTTGCACGCGAGGGCGGCCAGGGCCATGAAGAGGGCCGGGGCTGCAAGCTTTCTCATTGAGGTCCACTCCTGAGAGATGGACTGCGTGAAGTGCGTCTCGTTGACGGGTACGACGGGCCCATGCTATCAGAATCGCCTCGCCCGGGACCTGCTTCGGGCGCGAGGGTCCATGGACATCACCCGCAAGGAGTTTCTGGCGCTTTCGGGGAAGGCGGCGGCCGGCGCCGCGGCGCTCGGCAGCTGGAGCCTGCTGACGCCCGAGGCTTCGATGGCTCGGGAGATCCTCGACGCGCCCGAGGTCCGCGAGGTCCACGAGGCGATCGCCCGCAGCAAGGCCGATCACGTCCGCAAGGTCCAGGAGGACCTGAGGCAGCCGTCGGTCTCCTCCTGGAACCAGGGCATCCAGGAGATGGCCTCCAGGATGATGAACCACTTCCGGGCCATCGGCTGCCGGGAGGTGGAGCTGGTCAAGACCGACGGCCTGCCGGGCGTCTTCGCGCACTACGACTGCGGGGCGCCGAAGACGATCTCCGTCTACATGATGTACGACACGCAGCCGTACGACGAGGCGCGCTGGTCCTCTCCGCCGCTCGAGGCGCGCCTGGTCCGGATGGAGCCGTTCGAGCAGGTGGTCGTGGCGCGCGGGGCGGTCAACGACAAGGGTCCGAACCGGATGTTCCTCAACGCCCTCGAGTCGATGCTCGAGGCGCACGGCCGGCTGCCGGTGAACATCCTGTTCACCTGCGACGGCGAGGAGGAGCAGGGGAGCCCGCACTTCCACCAGGTCCTGGCGCCGTACAACGACCGGCTGAAGGCCTGCGACGCGCACCTCTCGGCAGGGCCGCACCAGGACAAGGCGGGCGGCGTGACCATGGCCCTGGGTGGCAAGGGCATCCTCTATTTGGAGATCGAGGCGAGCGGCGCGCGCTGGGGCCGAGGGCCGCAGAAGCGGCCGATCCACTCCTCCCGCAAGGCGATCCTCGACAGCCCCGTCTGGCGGCTGGTGCAAGCGTTGCGGACGCTCTACGATCCGGCCGCCGATCGCATCCTGGTGCCCGGCTACTACGACGCCATCCGCCAGCCCAGCGACGAGGAAGAGGAGCTGATGCGCGTCCTGACCGGCCGCTTCAAGGGGCGCCTGTTCGGGAGCGAGCGGGAGAACACCAAGGTCTGGATGCAGGACTGGAGCGAGGAGGAGGCCGCGCGCCACCTGACCTTCGACACAACGCTCAACATCGATGGGATCGCGGCCGGCTACACCGGGCCCGGATCCGCCACCATCCTCCCCGAGAAGGCGACGGTCAAGATCGACTCGCGCCTGGTGCCGGACCAGGAGATCGCCGCGCAGAAGAAGCTCATCCTCGATCACCTCAAGGCGGGAGGGTTCGACGATCTGGAGGTGCGGCAGCTCGGCGGCGGCGACGAGTGGTCGCAGACGAGCGTCCGCCAGCCGGTCGTGCAGGCGGTGCTGTCGGTCTACAGGAAGTACGGCATCGAGCCGCAGATCTGGCCCCGCCACGCCGGCAGCACGCCGGAGCACCAGTACACCCGCCGGCTCGGCCTCCCCGCCGCCAGCGGCGGCCTCGGCCACGGAGGCCGGGCCCACTCGGACGACGAATACCTCGTCATCGAGGGGAACGCACTCGTCGCCGGGGTCGTCCGCGCCGAGCAGGCCATCGCCGACATTCTTTACGCCTACGCCGCCTGGCCCGCGCCGCGACGGTAGCCCGCGTCTGAGCCGCCACCAATCCCACCACTGAGCGCGCGGGCGGCAAGCCGATTACAGAATCGGCATCGCGCGGCACCCCTTTCGTCCCTCGGTTGAAGCATTCCTTGCGGCGCCTATATTCCCGGGGGGACCACTGGAATGCGGACGTCCAGACAGGACGGATCTCGGCTGCGCTTGCGGCCGATGGGATGGTTGACGGGCGCTTGCGCTCTCGCCCTCCTCTGCGCGGTCGCTGCTCTGTGCGTCTCCACGTGGGCGCAGGAGCCGGTGCGATCGACCGGCCGCGGCCGCACGGCGGCGTCTCCGGAGACCGGCAGCCTGGCGGGATCGATCCAGCTCGGGCCCAAACTCTCCTCGCGCAAGATGCGCTTCCATCTCTATTCCGACGCGCCCGTGGAGGCGTCGAAGCCGCGTCCGGGGTTCGAGGAGGAGCTACAGAACGTCGTCGTCTATCTGGAGTCCGAGGACCTGGCGCGGGCCGAGGCGCCGCGCGCCGGGTCGCCCCTGGTGGTCCGGCAGGAGAACCTCGCTTTTGTGCCGCACGTCCTGCCGATCCTGAAGGGCTCATCGGTCCAGTTCCCCAACAGCGATCCGATCTTCCACAACGTCTTCTCGTTGTCGCGCGCCGCCTCGTTCGACCTCGGTCGCTACCCGAAGGGCGCCACCAAGTCGGTGCGCTTCGACGATCCGGGGACGATCAAGGTCTTCTGCCACGTCCACTCCGACATGAGCGCCGTCATCATGGTGCTCGACAACCCTTACTTCGTGACGCCCGACGCCAACGGCCGCTATCGCATCGACGGCATTCCCCCCGGGGAGTACCGCGCGATCGGCTGGCACGAGCGAGCCCGGCCGGTGCGCCGCATGGTGAGGATCGAGCCGGGGGCCACGACCCTGCGCGATTTCTCCATACCGCTGGCCGAGGCTGCGGATGGTGGCTAGTCGAACGAGCCTCCGGGCGAAGCTCATCTTCTTCAGCGTCTCGCTGACGGTCCTCATCCTGACCGTCACCTTCGCGGCCCTGAGCATGGAGGTCCGCCGGCAGACGCGACGGCTCCTGGCGGACACGCTCGACCAGCACCAGAGGATGGTGCTCGGCGTGCAGCAGCGCGATCGCGATGATCTCCTCTGGATCGCCCGCCTCATGACGGTCAGCCCGACCCTGCGGGCGGCCATGGAGATCTACCAGTCGGAGCAGGGGGCCGGGTCGCGGCCGCGGCCGGATCTCCTCGCCACCATCCAGGCCGAGGCGGAGCGGATCGCGAGCGGGCTCGATCGCGACGTCCTGTTCGTCACCGACGCGCGGGGCACGGTGCTGGCCGCCAGGGACAGGAAAGGAGCCGGTGTTGCGGCCGGACTGGACCTGTCGGCGGCCCCGGTGGTGAAGCAGGCGCTCGATCAGGAAGCGCCGACAGCCACCGGCGGCTTCGCGGTCCTGGAGATCGGCGGGCGGCCGTTCCAGGTGTCCTGCGTGCCGATCGAGCTGCAGGGATACACCATCGGCGCCCTGGCCGTCGGGGACGCGCTCGACGCGGACTTCGCCCGCCGCCTCGGGCGGTCGTTCGACAGCGAGGTGGTGATCGCCATGGGACCGCGGATCGTGGCGGCCACGCTGTCCCGCGCGCCCGAGGACGGGAATCTCCTCCAGAGCCTGGCCACGCCACAGCGCTCCGGCCTCCGCTCGACGCACATCGTCGGCGGTGAGGAGTACGTCGCCGCCGGCCTGCCGCTTGGGGTCGACGGCTCCGGACGGCCGACGACGATCTACCTGCTCCGCTCGCTGACGCGCGCCCTGGGGCCCTCCAACCGCACGCTCCTCCTGACCATCCTGGTGTACGGCACCTGCGCCGTGGCGCTGGCCGGCGTCGCGGCCTGGCTGGCGTCCCGATCGCTCCTGAAGCCTCTGGGACGATTCGTCGAGTTCCTGCGGGTCGTGGCGGAGACCGGCGACCACGCGCGGCGCTTCCAGGAGGCGACGGCGGGCCCCGAGGTGGGCACGCTGAGCGGGACGTACAACCTCCTCATGGACTCCCTGCAGGAGCACGAGGAGCGGCTGCTGCAACGCGCGCGCGAGGACCTCGAGCACATGCAGCGGCTCAAGGAGTCGGAGAAGCTCGCGGCCCTGGGGCGCATGCTGTCGGGCGCGGCGCACGAGATCAACAACCCCCTCACGGGCGTGCTGGGGAACATCGAGTTCCTGCTGGCCGACCAGCGCATCCCGCCCGAGGCGCGCGACAGGCTGCAGCGCGTCAGCCGGGAGGGGCAGCGGATCGTGGGGTTGGTGCGCAACCTGCTCAAGACCGCGCACCGCGACAGCGGCGAGCGGAGCATCGTCGACCTCAACCGGGTGGCCCGCGAGTGCGTCGCCCTGAGACAGCACGACTTCACGACCGCCGGCATGACGCTCCGGCTCGAGCTGACCGACAGGAAGTGCCGCGTCTTCGGGAGCGAGCTGGAGCTGCAGCAGGTGTTCCTCAACATCATCAACAACGCCTACGACGCGCTGCGGGAGGGGACGGCGTCGCCCGAGCTGGTCATCCGGACGACGAGCGCCGACGACACGATCACCGTGGAGTTCCTGGACGACGGCCCGGGGATGAGGGAGCCGGATCGCGTCTTCGAGCACTTCTACACCACCAAGGAGATCGGCAAGGGGACCGGTCTCGGGCTCAGCATCACGCACGCCATCGTGCACCACCACGGCGGACGGATCGCCGCCTCGAACCGGCCCGAGGGCGGGGCTCGCTTCCTGGTCGCCCTGCCGGCGCTGGCACGCGAGGGGGCGGTCGGCGAACAGGCCGGCGCCGCGCCCGCCGCCGTCGCCGCGGGTCCGCAGCCCGCCGTCGCGGCCGGTGCAAGCTCGCACGCCGCCTTTGCCGGCTTGACGAGAGCGGTTGCCGCTGGCTCGCCGGCCGCGGGCGCTGCGGCTGGGGACGTATCCCGGCTGGCGGTCTCCGTCCTGGTCGTGGACGACGAGCCGACCGTCCTCGAGCTGCAGCTCGCCATCCTGGAGTCGGCCGGGGCGCGGGCGGTCGGCGCGCGCACCGGCGCCGCGGCGATGGAGGCCCTGCAGAGCGGGGAATTCGACCTCGTCGTGTCCGACCTCAAGATGCCGGGCAAGGTCTCCGGCGAGGACCTGTTCCGCTGGGCCGAGGCGAACCGGCCGGCCATCGCGCGGCGCTTCGTCTTCGTGACTGGCGACACCGTGACGGAGTCGACCGCCGCCTTCCTGGAGAAGACCCGCCGCCGCTGCGTGCAGAAGCCGTTCTCGATCGAGGCTTACATCGCCGCCCTCAAGGAGACCCTGCATGAACAGAAAGCAGCCTGAACCCGGCCGGCTCGAGCAGCGGGCGCGGATCGGGCAGCCGACTCCGGCGCCGCGGCCGATGCGGGCGCTGCGTGGGTTGTGCCTCCCGGCCGCGTGCCTCGTCGCGGCGCTCGTCACCGTCGTGGCGCTCGTTGCCATAGCAGAGCCCGCCCGGGCCGAGGACCGCTTCATGGTGCAAGGCCTGTTCGACGGCGAATACTGGAAGACCGATTCGGGCTCGCGCCTCCTCAGCAAGAACGAAGGGGACGCGGCCGGGGCCGGCGAGCTGCGTCTCTGGGCCGCGGGCGATTTCGCGCCCGGCCTCCAGGGCTACGCCCTGGGAAAAGCCTACAGCGGCTCGGCCTGGGAGGATGAGGACGCCGATACCGGCGGAGGGATCGAGACCGCGCTCGAGCAGCTCTTCCTGCGCTACACCTTCCAGGGCAAGGCTCGGCTGCAGATCGAGGCCGGCCAGATCGCGATGCCCGCGGGCGACTTCGTGACGCGCTACTTCTCCACCGTGAACCCGCTCATCGGCGCGCCGGACTCGTACAGCGTCAACTACCCCAAGGGCCTCAAGGTGGCGGGCTGGGCCGGCCTCTTCGACTACCGGGTGGCGGCGATCGACCTGCCGATGGCCAACGCCGACTACATCCCGCCGGAGCCGGGGGAGGCGTGGCGGCCGCTCGCCGGCGCCGGCATCACGCCGATGCAGGGGCTCCGCTTCGGCGCCTACTACACGCGTGGCCCCTACCTGGGACCCGATTCAGAGGCTGGCCTGCCGGTCGGCTCCGACTGGAAGGACTTCGACCAGGCGGTAGCGGGCCTCGAGTTCCAGTTCAGCCGCGGCCACTTCGAGCTGCACGGCGACTTCGCGACCTCGAGCTACGAGGTGCCGACGCTGGTCAAGTCGGCCCGCGGCCGCGCCTGGTACGTGGAGCCGAAGTACACCTTCTCGCCGCGCTTCTTCGCGGCCCTGCGGCTGGAGCAGAACGAGTACCCCTGGATCCGCCACTTCTCGTTCGGCTGGATCGCCCCGGAGGCGATGCTCGAGGACGTCGAAGCCGGCGTCGGCTGGCGCGTCACCCCCGAGCTTCTCGTGAAGGCCTCCTACCGACGCGATCGCTGGATCGTCGACGAGTCGGAGCAGGACATGTTCCCGCAAGGCTACGCCGTCGCGGCGCAGCTGTCGTACACCTTCGACGTCGTCTCCTGGTTCGAGCGACC
>DASRJX010000001.1:0-9879 GCA_035649235.1 Candidatus Cryosericum sp. | reverse complement strand
GCCGCGCCAGATCCCGTAGCAGCCACAGTGCCAGGAGGAGCGCCAGGTTCGAGACCAGGACGCCGGCCGCGAGGGGCGTGAGACCGGTCGCGGACAGCGAGCGGATGAGCCCGGGGTACAGGGGGAAGAACCCCGTGTCGTCGCCGCGCTGGTAGGCCACCGGGAGGCCGACGAAGGCGTCATCCGCCCCGTACCCGCGCTCGGCGATCAGCAGGTACCACTCGGCGTCCCAGCGGGCCCAGATCTCGAGGGCCGCGGGACCAGGACGGTGATAGACGAGGTTTCCCTTCTGGAGCGTCAGGCCGGAGGCCAGGACGTGCACCGCCAGCCATCCCACGACCAGGAGCGCCAGCCGCGTCACGGCGAACGGAACGATGATCCGGTTCATTTCTATCTTCATGTCAATGAACCATTTAGAATCACATCATAGATTCATGTATTATGTGATGTCAATACTGTATATGTAGATATACGTTTTTTGACAAACGACTTGACAAAAATTGTTCGGCCCCCTAATTTGACTGCCGGACGGCTGTGAGCGGAGCGGGCGCCCCTCTGCGGCGGGCGTCTCCAACGGATCACGCGGAGTCCCTGATGGCGGTCAAGCTCGGAGAGATGCTGATCAAGGCGGGTCTCCTCACCCCGCAGAAGCTCCAGGAAACCCTCGAATACCAGAAGACGAACGGCGGCAAGCTCGGCCTGAACCTCGTCAAGCTCGGACACGTGAGAGAGGAGGATCTCACCAGGATCCTCTCGCAGCAGTACGGCGTGCCCTCCATCCATCTCGCCAAGATCGAGCTCGACGAGGCGGTCGTGAAGCTCATCCCGAGCGAGGTGGCGCAGAAGTATCTCATCATGCCCGTGGCGCGCACGGGGGCCACCCTGACGATCGCGATGGTCGATCCCACCAACGTCTTCGCGATGGACGACATCAAGTTCATGACCGGCTACAACGTCGAGCCGGTGGTGGCGTCCGAGGCCTCGATCAAGGAGGCGATCGATCGGTATTACGGCTCCATCCATGCCCTCGAGCTGAAGAAGGTCATGGACGAGATGGCCCACGAGGAGGAGCAGAACCTCGAGGTCCTCGAAGAGGACGAGAACATCGATCTCGCCAAGCTCGAGGCCTCCACGGAGGAGGCGCCGGTCGTCCGCCTGGTCAACCTGATCCTGACCGATTCCATCAAGCGAGTGGCGAGCGACATCCACATCGAGCCGTACGAGAAGGACTTCCGCGTGCGCTTCCGGATCGACGGGGTGCTCTACGAGATCATGCAGCCGCCCATGAAGCTGCGCGACGCCATGACCTCGCGGATCAAGATCATGGCGAAGCTCGACATCTCCGAGAAGCGCCTGCCGCAGGACGGCCGGATCAAGATCAAGATGAAGCTGCAGGGAAAGAACCGGGAGATGGACTACCGCGTCTCCGTGCTCCCGACGCTGTTCGGCGAGAAGATCGTCCTCCGGCTCCTGGACAAAGAGAACCTCATGCTCGACATGACCCGGCTCGGGTTCGAGCAGGAGTCGCTCACCAGGTTCGAGAAGGCGATCTTCAAACCCTACGGCATGGTGCTGGTCACGGGCCCGACCGGGTCGGGGAAGACGAACACGCTCTACTCGTCGATCAGCCGCGTCAACACGCCCGAGACCAACATCATGACCGCGGAGGATCCGGTCGAGTTCAACCTGCACGGCATCAACCAGGTGCAGGTCAAGGAGCAGATCGGGCTCAACTTCGCAGCGGCGCTGCGCTCCTTCCTCCGGCAGGACCCGAACATCATCCTGGTCGGAGAGATCCGGGACTTCGAGACCGCCGAGATCGCGGTCAAGGCGGCGCTCACGGGACACCTCGTCCTGTCCACACTGCACACCAACGACGCTCCGTCGACCATCAGCCGTCTGATGAACATGGGGATCGAGCCGTACCTGGTGGCGACGTCGGTGCACCTCATCTGCGCCCAGCGCCTGGTGCGCCGCCTGTGCAAGGAGTGCCGCGACGTCGTGTCGATGCCCAGCCAGGCCCTGCAGGACATCGGCTTCTCGCCGACGGAGGCGGGCACGGTGACGATCTACAAGGGCCGCGGCTGCCAGGTCTGCAACAACACGGGCTACAAGGGCCGCGTCGGGCTGTACGAGGTCATGGAGATCACCGATTCCCTGCGGGAGATGATCCTGACGGGCGCGTCGGCGATCGAGCTGAAGAACAAGTCGATCGAGGAAGGGATGATCACGCTCCGCGGCTCCGGCCTGCGCAAGCTGAAGGCGGGCCAGACCACCGTGGAGGAAGTGGTGCGCGAGACGGTTCTCTGAGGAGGACGCGATGGCGGTGACGCTGCATCAGCTCTTGAAGACCCTCGTGGAGCAAGGTGGGACCGACCTGCACATCACCACGAACTCGCCGCCCCAGATCCGGGTCGACGGCAAGCTGGTGCCGCTGCAGCTCCCTCCGCTCACCGCCCCCGAGACCAAGTCCCTGGCCTACAGCGTGCTGACGGACCAGCAGAAGCACCGCTTCGAGGAGAACCTCGAGCTCGATTTCTCGTTCGGCGTGCGGGGCCTGGCCCGGTTCCGCGCCAACGTCTTCAGCCAGCGCGGGGCCGTGGCCGCCTCTCTCCGGACCATCCCGTGGGAGATCAAGACCTTCCAGGAGCTCGGCCTGCCCGACGTGGTCTCGGGCCTGTGCGACAAGCCGCGGGGCCTGATCCTGGTGACCGGGCCGACGGGGTCCGGCAAGTCGACCACGCTAGCGGCCATGATCGACAAGATCAACAACGAGGACAAGGGACACATCGTCACCATCGAGGACCCGGTCGAGTACCTGCACGGTCACAAGAGCTCCATCGTCAACCAGCGGGAGCTGTTCGCAGACACGCACTCGTTCACCAACGCGCTCAAGTCCGTGCTGCGCCAGGACCCCGACGTCGTGCTGATCGGCGAGATGCGCGACCTGGAGACGATCGAGGCGGCTCTGCGCATCGCCGAGACGGGCCACCTGACCTTCGCGACGTTGCACACGAACTCAGCCGCCCAGACGATTAACCGGATCATCGACGTGTTCCCGGCGCACCAGCAGTCCCAGATCCGCGCCCAGCTCTCCTTCGTCCTGGAGGGGATCCTGTGCCAGTCGCTGCTTCCGAAGGCCTCCGGCAAGGGGCGCGCGCTGGCCATGGAGATCATGGTGCCCAACTCCGCCATCCGGAACCTCATCCGCGAGGACAAGGTGCACCAGATCTACTCCATGATGCAGACGGGCCAGGCCCAGTTCGGGATGCAGACCTTCAACCAGTCGCTCGCCTCGATCTACTTCAAGAAGCTGATCACCCTGACGACGGCGCTGTCGCACAGCAGCAACCCCGACGAGCTCCAGGAGATGATCAACCGCGGGGCGGGGCTGATCAACCAGCCGACGGCGGTCGGAATGTCCGCCGCCCGGGCGAGCAACAAGAGATAGGAGCGGGAGGAGCCGATGCCGACCTACGCCTGGAAGGGGAAGAACAAGACGGGCAAGATGCAGGAGGGCGTCCTCACCGCGGACAGCAAGGACATGGTCATCCAGGCGCTGCGCCGGCAGCAGATCATGGTGTCGGCGGTCACCGAGAAGGGTAAGGAGCTCGCGATCCCGAAGTTCGGCGGCGGCGTCAGGCAGAAGGAGATCGCGATCTTCACCCGGCAGTTCTCGGTCATGATCGATGCGGGCCTGCCCCTGGTCCAATGCCTCGAGATCCTGGGGTCGCAGCAGAAGAACCGGGTGTTCCAGAAGGTGCTGTTCCAGGTGCGCCAGGACGTGGAGTCGGGGATGACCCTGGCGGACTCCCTACGCAAGCACCCGAAGGTCTTCAACGACCTGTTCTGCAACATGATCGCCGCGGGAGAGTCGGGCGGCATCCTGGACACCATCCTGCAGCGGCTGTCGACCTACATCGAGAAGCGGGTCAAGCTGCAGAGCGCCGTCCGATCGGCCATGATCTACCCGACCGCCGTCATCACCATCGCCATCGGCGTCGTGGTGGTCATCCTCTGGAAGGTCATCCCGACCTTCGCCATGCTGTTCGAGGGACTCGGGGCGACGCTGCCTCTGCCGACGCGGATCACGATCGCCGCCAGCCGCTTCCTCGGCCGCTTCATGCCGGTCATCGTCGTGGCGCTGGGGGCGATGGCGTTCTTCCTGCACCGCTACTATCAGACCTACAAGGGGCGCCGCCAGATCGACGCCTTCCTGCTGAAGATTCCGGTCCTGGGGGACGTGCTGCGCAAGATCTCGGTGGCCCGCTTCTGCCGCACGCTGGGCACGCTCATCCAGTCGGGTGTTCCGATCCTCGAGGGGCTGGAGATCACCGCGCGCACCTCCGGCAACGCCATCGTCGAGGACGCCATCATGGCGACCCGCAAGAGCATCGAGGAGGGGAAGACCATCTCCGGGCCGCTCGAGGAGACGGCTGTCTTCCCGTCGATGGTCGTGCAGATGATCAGCGTCGGCGAGCAGACGGGCGCCCTGGACGCCATGCTCTCGAAGATCGCCGACTTCTACGAGGACGAGGTGGACGAGGCGGTCGAGAACCTCATGGCGCTGCTCGAGCCCGTCATGATCCTGTTCCTCGGCATCATGATCGGCGGCATCGTCATCTCCATGTACATGCCGATGTTCAGCCTGCTCGGCAAGATCGCCTAGGCCGCATGGATGCGCGCGGCGGAATCGGAGCTCGTCCGGCAGCTCAAATGGCTCATGACCTTCCGGGTCGTCGTCACGACGACCCTGCTGGTCTGCGCCTTCGTGATCGAGCTGCTGTACCGTCCCCTGCGGCCGCTGTGGCCGTTCTACGTCCTGGCCATCGGGGCGTACCTGCTGACGCTCCTGTACGCGGGGGCGCTGCGGGCGTTCCCGGCCCCGCGCGTCCAGGCGTTCCTCCAGCTGGCGGGGGACGCGGCGATCGTCACCGGGTTCGTCTACTTCACGGGCGGGGTGCAGAGCCCCTTCTCGTTCCTCTACCTGCCGGGGATCGTCGCGGCGTGCATCCTGCTGCTGCGCCGGGGCGGCTTCGCCATCGCCGTGTGCTCCTGGGCGATGTACGCCGCCCTGGTCCTGCTGCTCCAGCAGGGGGGCCTGCCCCCCTCGCCGCAGGGGCTGTTCGAGGAGTCCTCGGTGCCCTCGGTGCGCGTGCTCTACGCGCTCCTGGCCCACCTGGTCTCCTTCCTGGCGCTGGCCTACTTGGCGTCGCACCTGACCGAGAGCCTGCGCCGCACGGGCCGGGAGCTGGAGATGCGGCAGGACGACCTGGCGCACCTCAGGGCCTTCAACGACAACATCATCGACAGCATCAATTCGGGGCTCCTGACCTGCGACGGACTGGGGCAAATCACCTTCGCGAACCGCGCGGCGGCGGAAATCTCGGGATGGAGCCTCGAGCGGCTGCACGGCAAGACCGTCGCCGAGCTGCTCGGTCAGGACACGGCGATCCTGGGCCGCATCGCGGCCGCCCTGGAACGCGAGCGGCGGTACCGGTTCGAGACCGACTACAGGGATCCGCAGGGCCGCGAGCTGTTCCTGGGATTCACCGTCTCGATCCTGAAGGAGAGGGACGGGACCTCCGTGGGCATGATCTTCATCTTTCAGGACCTCACCGAGATCCGGGTCCTCGAGGAAGAGGTGGCGCTGAAGAAGCGCATGGCGGCCCTGGGCGAGATGGCCGCGGGCGTGGCGCACGAGCTTCGCAACCCCCTCGCCTCGATCAGCGGGTCGGTGCAGGTCCTCAAGCGTGACCTGCGTCCCAAGGGAGAGGCCGCCGAGCTCATGGACATCGTCTGCAAGGAGTCGAAGCGCCTCGACGGCACCATCCGCGACTTCCTGCTGTTCGCCAAGCCCGGCCGCTTCCACCCGGAGGAGACCAACCTGGCGGACCTGCTGCGCGAGACCCTGAGCCTGCTGGAGAACAGTGAGGAGAAGCGCCCGAGCCACCAGGTGGTGCTGGACGTGGGGCGTGACAACGTGCCGGCCGAGGTGGACGTCAACCGCATGAAGCAGGTGTTCTGGAACCTGGCGAAGAACGCCCTCCGCGCGATGCCGGAGGGGGGACGGCTCACGGCCCGGGCCCGGGAAGGGCCTCTGGAGCAGGCCGTGGTGACGTTCGCGGACACGGGGATCGGCATGTCGGAAGGGGAGGTGACCGCGAACTTCCAGCCGTTCCACGGCTCGTTCCGCGGCGGGTCGGGTCTGGGCCTCGCCATCGTCTACCGCATCGTGCAGGAGCACGGAGGGCGGATCACGGTGCGCAGCCGGCCGGGCACCGGGACGGAGATCGTCCTCCACCTGCCGCGCAGATCGGCCGTGAGGTCGACGGAGGCCACGTGGATCGCATCCTGATCGTCGACGATGAAGCGGGCATGCGGGACTTCCTGTCGATCCTGCTGCGCAAGGAGGGCTACGGGGTGTCCGCCGCGGAGTCGTCCGAGAAGGCCGTTGACCTCGTGGCGCGGGGCGAGTTCGACCTGGTCATCAGCGACATCTCGATGCCGGGCCTCTCGGGGATCGAGGTGCTGCGGCAGGCGCGGACGTCCAACCCGGATACGCCGGTGATCCTGATCACCGCCTACGCCTCGACGGAGAGCGCGGTCGAGGCGTTGAAGCTCGGTGCGTACGACTACCTCATCAAGCCGTTCGACGTCGAGGAGCTGAAGAACGTCGTGCACAACGCGCTCGAGAAGCGACGCCTCGAGCACGAGAACCGCATCCTGAAGCGGGAACTCAAGGAGAAGGCCCGGCTCGACGAACTGGTCGGCGAGAGCCCGCGCATGAAGGAGGTCCTGGAGCTCATCGACCGGATCGCCCCGACCCACAGCACCGTGCTGATCTGCGGCGAGTCGGGTACGGGGAAGGAGCTTGCGGCGCGCGCCATCCACGCGCGCAGTCCGCGCGACGGCCGGCCGTTCGTCTCTATTAACTGTGGCGCCCTGCCCGACGAGCTGCTGGAGAGCGAGCTCTTCGGCCACGCGCGGGGCTCGTTCACGGGCGCGGTCACCGCCAAGAAGGGCCTGTTCGAGGTGGCCGACGGCGGCACGCTGTTCCTGGACGAGATCGGCGACACGACGCCCGCGATGCAGGTCAAGCTGCTGCGCGTCCTGCAGGATCGGCGGATCCGGCGGGTCGGCGGCACCGAGGAGGCCGAGGTCAACGTGCGCGTCCTCGCGGCCACCAACCAGGACCTGGAGCAGCTGGTGCGGGAGAAGCGCTTCCGCGAGGACCTCTACTACCGGATCAACGTCATCCAGATCCAGATGCCTCCCCTGCGGGACAAGCGCGAGGACATCCCGCGGCTGGTGCGTCACTTCCTGCAGAAATACGGCTCCGTGATGGGCAAGAAGATGTCGGGCGTGACGGATGCGGCCATGCAGCAGCTCCTCGATCACGCCTGGCCCGGGAACGTGCGCGAGCTGGAGAACGTCATCGAGCGCGCCGTGGCACTGACGATCGGCGACACGATCGCGCCGGGTGACCTGACCCGCGATCTCGGGGGGGCTCCCCGGGCCTCCCACGATCTGCCGGACGGCCTGAGCGACCAGGGGATCGATCTCGAGCGGCAGCTCGAGGGCCTGCGCCAGCACTTCATGCAGCTGGCGCTCGATCGCGCACACGGCGTCCAGACCCGCGCCGCGGAGCTCCTCGGCATGAGCTTCCGCTCCTTCCGGTACTTCGCGAAGAAATACAATCTCTTCGAGGGACGGAAGGAGCCGCGGGCGAGCGTCGGCTGAGGCGGACGTCGCGCCCCCGGCACCCATCATGATCCCTGACCCGGCCCGGCGTCCGCTCGCCGCGTGGGCCCCCGCGATCCTCCTGGCGGGGCTGCTGCTGGTCGCATTCCAGGGTGCCTTCCGGGGGCGCCTCTTCTACCTCCGCGACGTCACCCAGAACCACCTGCCGGTGCGCGCGCTCGTGAGCGAGCGCCTGGCGCGCGGCGAGCTGCCCCTGTGGGACCCCTATCACGGCGGTGGCACGCCGCTGTTCGCCAATCCCAACCACCTGATCGCGCACCCGAGCACGGCGCTGTTCCTGGTGCTGCCGGTGCAGGCGGCGTTCACGGCGTCCGTGGTCCTGCAGTTCGCGCTCCTTCTGTGGGGTGCCTACCTGCTTCTGAGGCACCTGCCGCTCGGTCGCGAGGCCGCAGCACTCGGCTCGACAGTCATGGCGCTCTCCGGTCCCGCGGCGTCGCTCGCCAGCATGCAGAACGTGCTCGCCGCCGCGGCCTGGGTGCCGCTGGCGATCTGGGCCTTCCTGCGCCAACTGGAGTCAGGCCGCCGGCTCCATCGGATCCTGGCCGTCGTGGCCCTCGCCGTGGTGCTCCTCACCGGGGAGCCCGCGAGCGCGCTCGCATATGGGGCGCTGGCGCTCGCCCTGGCTCTCACCCGTCCCGCGTCCCTCCCGGAAGCCCGGCCCGGCCTGCAGCCGTCCCGCGTGGCCGGATCGCTCCTCGTGGTCGCGGGCCTCGCCGCCCTCCTGGCCGCCGTGCAGATCGTGCCGGCGGCCGATCTCGTCGGGCTCTCGCCGCGCGCCCATGGGCTCCCCGAGGAGGAAGCGATGAAATGGTCGCTGCAGCCGGCCCGCCTCGCGGAAGTCGTCCTGCCCCGGTTCTGCGGCGACGCCACGCGGTTGAGCCCTGCGGCCTGGTGGGGGCGCTGGCTCTTCGAAGGGGGCTATCCCTTCCTGCTCTCGATCTACGTGGGGGCGGCGCCGCTGCTGCTGGGTGCTGTGGCTCTGCTCGGCGGTGGCGTCCGGCGGCGTGCGCTGGTCGTGGGAGGCATCGGGGCCGTCTTCGCGCTGATGGCGCTCGGCGATCACACGCCGCTCTACGGGACGCTGCAGGCAGTCCTCTGGCCGCTCCGGCAGGTGCGCTACCCGGAGCGTTTCCTGATCGGGGCCGTCTTCGCCCTGGCGATTCTCGCCGCCCAGGGGCTCGACCACCTCGTCCGGCAACGGCAGGGTGCGCGCGCCTGGCGGTGGTTCGCCGGGACAGCGCTGGCGCTCTTCCTGGTCGCGACGGCGCTCGTCGTCGATCCGACGATCGCCGATCCGTTCCTGCGGCGGGCGCTGCATCTGCCCGAGGCCATCCTGCAGTCGGAGAGCGGACCCGTCGTGCGCGGCTCGATCCTCCGATCCCTCCTCTGGGCCTGCATCGAGACGGCGGCGCTGGCCGCGTGCGCGGCCGTCCTGGCTCGGGGCGGGAGGCGGGCCTCCGGCTGGGCCGCCTGGATCCTCGCTGCGATCTGCGGCCTCTCGATGACCGTCGCGACCGCGCCCGCCCGCTCCACCGCAGCCCCCGGCTGGCTCGACGCGCCCTCCCCGCTCGCCGGTGTGGTGGGGCACGGCGCCACGGCCCCGCGCCTGCACCACGCCCCGCGTCCGGAGTCGCTCGGCATCTGGGCCAGGACGGACGAGCAGGTCTGGGGCTTCCGCTTCGACCGTTTCACCTACTCGCTCCTGACAGGGCACGCCGACGGCGTGCCGACGATCCTGGACCCGGCGACCGACCGCCTCGATCTCGCGCCGTCGGCGTCTCTGGGATCCCGGCTCCCCGCGCTGCCGCTCGCCGATCGGCTGCGGATCCTGCGCCTGGCGCACGCCGGCTTCCTGCTCAGCTACGACGATCTGGCGGACCCCGGACTCGTGGTCGGTCCGGTCCTCGAAGGGCTCAGTCGTCCGCCGCTGCGCGTCTATGGCATCAAGGATCTCCTGCCGCGGGCCCGCTTCGTGCCACGGGCGCGCCCGCCCGCGTATCCTGACGACCTGGCGCGCAGCCTGGCCGATCCGGGCTTCGACCCCGTGAGGGAGGTCCTCCTGGATGGCATGCCATCCGATGCGGCCTCCCAGGAGGCCTCCGCCGTCGTCCGGGT